>CAZXSP010000220.1:0-1530 GCA_964643285.1 uncultured Eubacteriales bacterium | reverse complement strand
CGGATTGGTAATTGACGTGACTGCTGCCGAACCCCTTCATGTGGTTTCTTTCTTGGATGTCCTGGAAAACCTGTCGCTAAAGGCTACTTGGTTTGTGACAGCAACATTTGTAGAAGCCAACGGCGATTTTGTATGCCAGGCGGCTGAAAAAGGTCACGAATTTGGCATAAAGGGTACGGACGAAAAAGCCATGCACAAACTCGGTGATGCTGAAATCATGGACCGTCTGTCAAGATCCCGCCAAGCTTTGTCCAAACTGTCATTGGAACCTGTTCCGTTTTTGCTGCCACCGGGCGGCAAAATGAGCGACACGTTGCTCCAAGTAGCCTTTGTGGATGGGCTCCACGGGATAAAGCCGGGTATTGACGCGGGCGCGATGCGCGGTAAGGCGGCAGACGCCGGCAGGAAATTAGCCGCGAAGGTTAAACCGGGTGACATGATTCTTGTACATGTGGACAAAAAAGGCCAGAAGCCCGGAGCAGAACACTTGCAAGCGCTTGTTTCCAGCCTAAAAGACCAAGGCATCTCACTTGTGAGCCTGTCGGATTTGTTGAAAAGTGTAAGATGAGCACGGGTTAAAGGACCCCTAAGGATACGAGCTTTTTCAGAAGCTTGGCAATAAGCCTGATGAAACTGCCGCTAGGGGTCCTTGCGCTTAACCATACACCCGACATGAGTTCTGTAAAACCTACAACGTCATCTCCCAGGCGGACAGTGGCTGTTCCCAATACATCCCCAAAACTGCACGGAGCCTTAACTCTCTTTGGTAAGTCGATATCCACCACTAATCCGGCGGCATCTTGCGGGACGCAAGCGAAAAGATCTCTCGCACACACCACAGGCAGCGAATCCGAATATGCGTTCCGCGTGGGTAAAGTGGCAATTGTTTCACCTGCGGAATGAAGTCTTACCAGTTGAAAACCGGTAAAACCATATTCCAGAAGACTCGAGGCATCGGCCCACCTGTTACCGCTGTCTAAAATCACTGCCAAAAGCCTCATGCCATTTTTGCTGGCAGACGCCACGAGGCATTGACCCGCCGATTCGGTTGTCCCGGTTTTGACGCCGTCCGCACCCAGGTACATCCACAGAAGCCTGTTGGTGTTCTCCAGACTAACGGAAATTTTCGTCTCTGCTTCGATTACGTCCTTTTCCTTTGTAGCTACAAGGCGGTTAAAATACGGGTGTTTGAGACAGGTTTTGGCTATTAGAGCAAGGTCAAACGCAGTGCTGTAATGATTTGGGTCGGTTATGCCGTGAGGGTTCTGAAATTTGGTATTTATGGCGCCCAATTGTTTTGCCCTGTCATTTATCATTTTGAGAAAATTCGTTGCAGACGGGCCTATATGTTCGGCAATAGCCCAAGCGGCGTCATTGCCCGAATTTAGCATTAAGCCATACAGAAGGTCTTCCAAAGAAAAAACTTCTCCTTCTTTTAAATGCATGCTGGAGCCGGGCACTTGGGATGCTTCGTAAGATATTTTTACCTTTTCCTCCAACCGGCCCCTTTCCAGCGCCAAAAGCGCGGTC
>CAZXSP010000219.1:0-1549 GCA_964643285.1 uncultured Eubacteriales bacterium | reverse complement strand
GGCATAAATGCCGATGGGCTATGGGCGCTCATGGAGCAGGCTTCCAAGGATTTGCGGGATGTGGAAGTGCTTACTGTCGCACCCGATAAAGAAAGAAGCGCTACCGGCCACGCTATAAGTGTACACACTCCTATTGAAGTTAAAGAAATATCCTTTGCCGACCCCAGGTTCACTATATATGCCGCCGGCGGAACACCCGCCGATTGTGTAAAACTTGCTTTGGAAGGAATTATGGAGGAAAAACCGGATTTCTTGATATCCGGTATCAATAGGGGTTCGAATTTGGGGCCCGATGTGTTTTACTCCGGCACGGTTTCCGCTGCCTTGGAAGGGGCATTAAAAGGCGTAAAATCCATAGCTGTTTCTTTGACGGCTTACGATAACCTTGATTACAAAACAGCGGCAGAATTCGTGATTTCCCTAATCAAAAAAGCGGCTGCTGACCCTAAGTGGCCGAGCCTGATAAACCTGAATGTACCTCATGTGCCCAAACAAAAATTGGCGGGTGTCATGGTGACCCACCTGGGTGAAAGGGTCAACGAGAACGTGTTTCAAAAAAGAAAAGACCCTAAAGGCCGCTGGTGGTATTGGATGGGGGGGAGTCCCCGCCAAGGAGAAGAGCCTGAAGGTTCCGACATTTGGGCGATAAAGCGAAACCTTATTTCCGTCACACCGCTTCTCACCGATTTGACTGATGAAGTTTCAATCGAGGTTTTAAAGGATACATCTTGGCCGCTTTAGTTCCGAATACCCGGCCCCTGTTTCTAATATAGAAAACCGGGGGGTGGGCGCAAATGAGCTACAAAGGTTGGGCTACCAGGAACCGGGCAGACGAAGGTTTCTCCGCGAAATCGGCCGGGGGCGGCGTTATTTGGGCAATAGTCCTGGCGCTATTGCTGGTATTGGTAGCGGCGACTGTTGTGTATTTCAGCAGTTTGGACGAAAGAATCTTGTCGTGGGTCGTGAATATAGGCAGTTTTTTGGCCTTGGGCGTGGCTGCTTTTATTACTTCCAGAAAGATGCAATCTCACGGTTTGGTATACGGGCTGGTTATAGGGTTTGGCTATGCCGTGGTGTCGCTTGTCATTGGCACTTTGATATTTCCCCCTTTTGCGGGGGGCATAGCTTTCTTGAAAAGGCTGGGGTTTTCCACAGTATCCGGGGCATGCGGGGGCATTTTGGGCGTCAATTCATAATGGATAACCTTCACTGTAAAGGTATAACCTCCCTGCGCTAGGGCAATGATAAATTGTAAAAGCGCCGGGGGGGTCATTTTATGGGGAGAATCCCGGTAACAAAGACAGACAAGCGTTTAATATGGCTGTGGATAATTCTTTCAGCCGCCATTGTCATTTGCCCTCGGTTGGTAAGAGCCCAATACTCCGGTAATGTGCAGGCGTTTTTAGACGGCGGCTCTGTTTTGAAGATTGGCGACCAAGGAGCCTCGGTTACAGGCCTGCAGCAGGTGTTGGCGGCGTTGGGTCACTATTCCGGTTCGGTGGATGGGGAATTCGGCCCGGTAACCCAAAAGGCCGTGATTGGGTTTCAA
>CAZXSP010000218.1:0-1568 GCA_964643285.1 uncultured Eubacteriales bacterium | reverse complement strand
AAAATGGTGTACGTTTGCTACGATAACGGCGCGTACATGAACACGGGGATACAAAGATCTTCGGCAACACCCAAAGGTGCGGATACCACGACAACCCCCGTTGGGAAAGAAAGTCCCGGAAAGCGGGAAAACGCAAAAGATCTTACCAAAATCATGGCTGCTCATGGGATACCTTATGTGGCCCAAAGTACTCCCGCTCATTGGAACGACTTGTACCAGAAATCCGAAAAGGCATTCAATGCCAATGGCGGAGCCTTCATAAATACGTTATCACCGTGCCCAAGAGGGTGGAGGTATGACAGCAAAGATACAGTAGAGTTGTGCAGAATGGCTGTAGACAGCTGTTTCTGGCCTTTGTATGAGGTAGTTGAAGGGAAGTTGCGAATCACCCATAAGCCCAGAAAAAAGAAACCTGTAACAGAATTCCTAAAAGCCCAAGGAAGGTTCCGGCATTTGTTCCAGCCGGGAAATGAGGGCCTCATTAAGCAGATTCAGGATGACGTTGATCGCAAATGGGAAGCGCTTTTGGCGGAAGAAGCCATGGCGAAAGCCATGGAAATACGGGAAGAAACTGCTGATTCCTAGGTTTTTTTGGGATGTAACATTTGGCCGTGTTATAATTTGGGCGTAATGCGCGCTCCATAAGACGAATAAGGGCGGGTTATCCTGCCCTTTTTTCAAAGGAAAACGAGGTGTGTGGATGTTGGGTGAGGTCAGAGTGCGATTCGCTCCTTCTCCCACTGGCTATCTTCATATCGGTGGTGCAAGAACAGCGCTTTTCAATTACCTTTTTGCCAGAAAACACGGGGGTACGTTTGTCCTGCGCATAGAGGACACTGATACCGAACGGACTATTAGCGATTCCGCCGAAAAGCTTATGGAGGCTTTTAAGTGGCTTGGGCTGCACTGGGACGAGGGTCCCCTTGTGGGCGGCCCCGTAGGCCCGTATTTTCAATCACAGCGACAGGACTTATACAAGAAATACGCCAAAGTTTTGCTGGATGAGGGGTTCGCGTACAAATGTTTTTGCACCAAAGAGGAGCTCGAGGCCGATAGAGAACGCGCCCGGGCCGAGAAGCGCGCTCCCAGGTACAGTGGTTGTTGCCGTAGGCTCACCCAAGCGCAAATGGCGGAGTTTGAGGCGCAAGGCCGGAAACCGGCAATACGGTTTCGGATTTCGGATACACCCACAACCGTCGTGCAGGATCTGATTCACGGCGAGGTGGTTTTTCGGAATCAGGAATTTTCTGATTTCATAATAATGAAGTCCGATGGGTTTCCCACCTACAATTTTGCCTGCGTGGTAGACGATTGGCTCATGGGGCTTACACACATAATCCGCGCAGATGAGCATTTATCCAATACTCCTAAACAAGTCATGATCTATTCGGCTTTGTCGGCTCCTATGCCGCAGTTCGCGCATGTTCCTATGATTCTGGCGCCTGATCGCTCCAAATTGTCTAAACGTCACGGCGCTCAGACCGTGGAAGAATTCAAAGACGGGGGATATTTTCCTCAAGCCTTGGTCAACTATATAGCCCTTTTGGGCTGGACACCTGCCGATTCAA
>CAZXSP010000217.1:0-1600 GCA_964643285.1 uncultured Eubacteriales bacterium | reverse complement strand
TGAAAAACCTTGCGTACAGCATAAAACCCAACAATAAAGGCGCTAACATGACCACTTTACCTTTTAATAACGGCAAAACAGCGATGTCCCGCACGTTTTGCCAACCCAAAACTACGGCTTGCGCGGCGGCAAAGCCCACATACAAGTGCTCTGCATAAGTATACATCTTGTTGTCTTTTATAAGGTAGCTAAAGACCGCCAGAAGCAAAACCCCTGAAACATAGATACCAATCATGTCGGCCACGCTAGCTCACTCCTTTTTTGCTGCGTCCTTTTTCCACGAGAAAACCCACATTACCCAGGACAACCAGTCCGGCTATGAGAAGGTGTCCCATGGATTGAGCATCCATAGCACCGGTCGCTGAACCGGGGACTTCGGCCATGATTTCGTACTGTGCCGCGCCCGAGAGGCCGATAATCGCCCCTTTTATCTGGCCCGAAGAAAGATAGGGGCCTATAGCAGGCAGAACAGGCGCTGTGCCCCCAACTACTATGGGAATTTTGAAAGGCTCATTGATGTGACGCACCAAAAAATAACCGTCTTCGCTTCCCGTAACTGCTACAGCCAACGCCAAATCCCTTATACCTGTGAAATCTTTAAACAAAGGCATTTGTGCGATGGGAGACCCGTGTACGTCTTTTTCTATAAAAGAGTAGAAATCACCCAGGCCGGCTATGGCAGTTTCCCCGCCGGCTTTAAAAGGCAATATGACAAAATCCTCGCCGTACCGGTATCCGTATTCCGGGGCCACTGTATCTTCAATCCTGGAAGCGTACATTACACCCTCTTGAAAAACGGGATAGTATATTATTTTGAAACCCCGGGACATCCAGTGCTTTGCCAGTGCCAGCATCTGCGGCCACACTTCAGCGTCAACAGCGGGGTTGAAACCTACTGTCTGTAGAATGATGCTGCCTTCAGGCAAATTATCCATAAGTTCAAAGGCGGCATTGGTGTGTGCCGAATAATTCAAAGGAAAGCCTATGGGGCGCATAAGGGGTACCATGAAGCAAAGTACCAGCATGGCATAAACGGCAGGTCTGCCGATATTTTGAATCCGCTCGAACCACATATCTATTGGCCACCTCCCAAGTACCCGCGTTCCATGCCCAAAAGCACCCTTACGCTCAGGGCTATAGCGCCTAATGACCCGCCAATTGTAATACCCCTCATGCCTGCAGTATTCGGCACGTCCATTAACCATTGGCTCCATTGGGGCAGGTCTTTAAACAGGACGCTGCCCACGCCCACTTGCCCCAACATAACAACAAGACAAGAAACCATAAGGACGGTGGATTGCCAATCCTTCATCCGGAAAGAACGATACGACGCAGAAGTAATCATAAACGCCAGAAGCGCCGCAATAGAAGAGTAGATCGGCTGGTATAGATATTCAAAAGCCCAGGTGTATATGGGGGATGAAGTACCCATGAAAAGTCCCACTGCTGTGAACCCCACGAAAGAAATGACCAAAATAGCGCTGGCGTCCCAGTTTTTTGCCCTGGACGCAACATTCTTCGTATGAAACTGCATAAGGTTCACCGAACCTAAACCAAGGGCAAAAGCTGCCACCACTGTACGCCACGATATTATCTCCGC
>CAZXSP010000216.1:0-1604 GCA_964643285.1 uncultured Eubacteriales bacterium | reverse complement strand
CTTCAATGTTTACAAAAGCCATTTCTTCGCCGGCCCTGGTAATTACCTTCTTCACCGATGAAACGCGGCCTCCCACAGTAACATCTCGTCCATCGGGGGCCGATTCCAAGTCCGATATGGGGGTTGTTCTTGATTCAAAAAGGGCTTTGTACTTTTCCAAAGGATGACCGCTAAAATACATACCCAAAAGGTCGCGCTCCCATGTAAGCATGATTTCCAGAGGAACTTCTTTTATGAGCTTTTTGGCTTCCGGAGTGTCAGGCTCCGAAAAAAGCATGGGCATTTGCGCGCCGCTGTTATTCTTTGGCTCGGCCGTTGTCATAATGGGGTCTGAGAAAAGCATTGGCGCGGAGGGTCCCCCAAATAACGACAACTGATTATCTGCGCGGTTTATCCGTTCTTTGAGGGCTTGCTCCAAACCATCCAAATTGTCGTACCTGGTGCTCAGTTCGTCGCAAGCGCCGCATTGGATGAGACTTTCCAAAGTTTTTCTGGTAAGGAGCCTTCCTTCAATCCGTGAAACGAAGTCCCTCAAATTGCGGAAAGGTCCGTTGAGTTTTCTTTCTTTGACAACGGATTCAGCCAGATGCCCGCCAACGTTTTTTATGCTTCCCAGGCCGAAACGGATGGATGAATTTTCAACGGAAAACTCGATTTCGCTGCGGTTTATGTTGGGTCCCAATATGTTTATGCCAAGCCTTTTGGCTTCATCCAGGTATATCCCTACCTTGCCTTGCACCCCTGCCACAGACGACACCAGAGCCGCCATAAATTCCTGAGGATAGTTGGCTTTGAGATACGCGGTTTGATAGGCAATGAGGGCGTAGGGCGCTGCGTGGTTCTTGTTGAACCCGTAGTTGGCGAACTTCAGGATAAGGTCGTAAATTTTCACGGCTATGTCCTGAGATAACCCATTAGCTCTGGCGCCGCGGATAAATTTGCCTTCCATGTCCTCCAAAAGGTCACGCTTCTTCTTGCCCACGGCTCGCCTCAATACATCGGCTTCACCCAAAGTGAAACCCGCCACAGCCGAAGCGATTTTCAGAATTTGCTCCTGGTAAACCAAAACGCCGTAAGTTTCTTTCAGAACCGGCTCGAGTATGGGATGCAGATAGTGAGGCGTTCCGGCTCTGGATTTCAAGAATTCGGGTATTTGTTCCATAGGGCCCGGTCGGCAAAGCGCTACCGCAGCTATAATGTCCTTGAGCTCCCTGGGTTTCAGGTCCTTTAGAAAATCCCTTACCCACGAGGATTCCAGCTGGAAAACCCCTAAAGCCTCGCCTTTTGACAGCATGTCATAGGTTTTATTATCCCCCGGGGGAATGTCGTCCACAGTGAAAGGACGCCCTGAAGCTTTTTCGATGATATCGCAAGATTTCTTGAGAACGGTCAGGGTGCGAAGCGCCAAAAAGTCGAATTTCAGAAGGCCCAAGCTTTCCAAGTCTTCCATGGGATATTGGGTTACGGCGCCGCCTTCTTGAGCCCTCGCCAACGGCACGTAATCCCACAAAGGCCCTTTGCCGATCACAACTCCGGCGGCGTGTGTAGAAGAATGCCTCGGCATACCTTCCAGATGCAATGCTGTATCCAAAAGGGTTTTCACA
>CAZXSP010000215.1:0-1618 GCA_964643285.1 uncultured Eubacteriales bacterium | reverse complement strand
GGATCGTAAACCACCAGCGTTTTTTCACGCTCCAGTTCCGGGTCGGGATATGGGACTGCCGACAGAAGCGCTTGCGTATACGGATGAAGCGGCCTGCTGAATAACTCCTCGGTTTCCGCAAGTTCCACGATATGCCCGGCGTGAATCACAGCAATGCGATCTGAGATAAAACGAACAACAGACAAATCGTGGGAAATGAACATATACGTTAGTTGGTGTTTTTGTTTCAGTTCGTTGAGCAAATTCAGAACCTGAGCCCGGATAGACACATCCAGTGCGGAAATGGGTTCATCGGCTACCACAAACTGGGGCTCCATTATGAGGGCCCTTGCAATTCCGATACGTTGCCTCTGCCCTCCCGAGAATTCATGGGGGAACCGCGAAGCAAATTCGGGAAGAAGACCCACTTCCCTGAGGGCTTGCTGCACTTTTCTCTGCCTATCTTTTGCGTCGGCGTGCATCTTATGGTTAAGAAGTCCTTCGCCTACGATATAGTCGACTTTGGCTCGTTCGTTCAGTGAGTCCATAGGATCTTGGAATATCATCTGACAGTTACGTATAACTTCGAGGTCCAATTCTTTGGAAATCTTGCCATCGATTCTTTTGCCCTTAAAAAGCACCTCTCCTGAGGACACTGGGTTTATGCGCAGAAGTGCCCGGCCGATGGTGGTCTTGCCCGAACCGCTCTCCCCTACCAATGCAAAAGTTTCACCTTTATATATCTCAAAGTTCACCCGATCGACAGCCACGAACGCCTTTCGGCCCTGGCCAAAAGTTACCTGGAGGTCTTTGGCTTCAACAATAACCTCGCGATGAACATTGTTATTGGGCGCGGCGGGCACGACACCATTTTGAGCGCTCGCCCGCTCCACCAAACGTCGGACAGACTCGGGTTTTTGGATTTGAGGCGCCCTAGGGTCCAAATACCATGTCTTAGCTTTGTGGGTGTCGGAAATCTGAAAAAACGGCGGCTCCTTCACAAAATCAATGGCCAATGCCTTCTTGTTTCGGGGCGCAAACGCGTCGCCGGAAATGTTCATGAACAGGTTAGGAGGGGTGCCGTCAATTGCGGGAAGCTTTTCCCCTTTTATCCCCAGTTGGGGCAGGGCCCCCAAAAGCGCCCAGGTGTATGGGTGCCACGCGTCGTAGAACACTTCCTGGGCGGTGCCGATTTCTATGATCTGGCCCGCATACATAACCGCGACCCTGTCCGCAACATTAGCTACTACGCCCAAGTCGTGAGTGATATAAATAATGGTCATGTTGAACTCGCTCTGTAATCTTCTGATCAAATCCAAGATTTGAGCCTGGATTGTCACATCCAGAGCGGTGGTTGGTTCATCGCAAATAAGAATTCTGGGCCTACAGGCAACTGCCATAGCTATGACCACGCGCTGCCTCATACCCCCGGAAAACTCGTGGGGATACTGACTATATCTTGTGAGTGCGTCCGGGATGCCCACCGTTTCCAGCATACGTATGGCTTCTTCCCTGGCTTGGTTACCGCGCAAGCCTTGGTGGAGCTCTATAGCTTCACGAATCTGGCTCCCTACGCTTTTTAAAGGGTTCAAAGACGTCAACGGATCTTGCATCACCATGGCGATCTTTTTGCCTCTTA
>CAZXSP010000214.1:0-1684 GCA_964643285.1 uncultured Eubacteriales bacterium | reverse complement strand
GAGTCCCTGCCGCTAAACTTCAAGGTACTGTTCAAAACGATATTCTAAAAGAGTACGTGGCCAGGGGAACATATATCTTCCCGCCGGCCCCGTCTATGAGATTGGTTACGGACATTTTCGGATACTGTTCTGAGGTTATTCCGGGATGGAACACCATCTCCATAAGCGGCTACCACATAAGGGAAGCGGGCGCCACAGCAGTCCAAGAGGTCGCGTTTACTTTGGCAGACGGAATAGCCTATGTACAAGCGGCTGTGGATAAGGGCCTTGACGTCGACGCTTTTGCAGGCAGGCTTTCGTTCTTTTTCAATTCCCAGATGAATGTTTTGGAGGAAGTCGCCAAATTCCGCGCGGCAAGAAGGCTGTGGGCCCGCATAATGAAGGAAAGATTCAAGGCGAAGTCTCCGAAATCTTGGATGCTCAGATTCCACACACAGACTGCGGGCTCGTCCCTTACCGCCCAGCAGCCTGACAACAACATAGTGCGAACCACTTTGGAAGCTCTTGCGGCAGTTTTGGGCGGCACCCAGTCATTGCACACCAACTCAAGGGATGAAGCCTTGGCTTTGCCTTCTGAAGATTCTGTCCGCATTGCTTTGCGCACACAGCAAATTGTCGCTCATGAATCAGGTTTGTCAGACACCATAGATCCTTTGGCAGGTTCCTACTACATCGAAAGGCTTACCGATGAAATCGAGGCCAAAGCCGAAGAATATATCAAAAAAATCGACGATATGGGCGGGGCAGTAGCCGCAATTGAACAAGGGTTCATGCAGCGGGAAATCCAGGACAGCGCTTATCGCTATCAAAAGTCTGTAGAGTCAAAAGACCGTTTGGTTGTGGGCGTAAATTCTTTCGAAATCAAAGAAGAAAAGCCTAAGGGGCTTCTGAGGGTGGATCCGGAGATCGCGGTAGCGCAAAAAGAAAGACTGAGTGAACTGCGTAACCGACGAGACGGAAAGGCCGTGGGTTCTGCTCTGAAGGCCATTGAAGCGGCCGCCAGAGGCGAAGACAACCTGATGCCCCACGTTGTAGCCGCAGTGAAAGCTTACGCGACTATTGGCGAGATCTGCAATGTTCTTCGGGATGTTTTCGGAGCTTACCGGCCGGGATCTTGGGTTTAGGCATTTTTCCTATATTGGAGGGTTTTGCATGATAAGCAAAATTGACCATCTTGGCATCGCAGTTAAAGATCTTGATGCTGCCATTAAGGCGCTAGAAGAAGGCTTCGGCCTGAAAGCTTCAGGCAGAGAAGTGGTGGAATCGCAAAAGGTTACCGTAGCTTTTATTCCTGTAGGCGAGTCCAGGCTGGAGCTATTGGAGCCTACCTCTGACGACAGCGCTGTCGCGAAGTTTTTGGCGTCCAGAGGAGAAGGCTTGCACCACGTGGCTTTGCACACCGACGATGTTGCGGGCGATCTAAAAAAGGCCGAAGCCAACGGGCTCCGTCTTATCGACAAAGAACCCAGGCCCGGCGCCCACGACACCAAAGTGGGGTTTGTCCATCCGAAAAGTACCAATGGGGTTTTGTTCGAGCTGGTACAAGAATAGGCGCCAAGTAATTTTGCTTTAAAAGCTGCACAAAAGACAGCGGGAACAGTATTTCACTGATTCCCGCTGTCTTTTATGTGGTGACTAATTCGTTTTCCTTTGGGAGATTCTTCTTAACGTGTAGGAAGGAAAG
>CAZXSP010000213.1:0-1710 GCA_964643285.1 uncultured Eubacteriales bacterium | reverse complement strand
GGCACATTGTCAAAACGGGCTTTGGGCTCATCACCCGGTTTAAGGTTTTTCCTGTAAACGTTATCGCCGCAAAGAACCTCCACCCATTCTATGTAATGGGCGTCTAACATGGGGTGCAAAACAGACCCTACAGTAACCACAACGCTGTCGCCTTCCTTACTGACCACGGGAAGGTGCTTCTCGTTGTATTCGTCTTCGGTGACTTTTTCGTGCAGAAGATTCATAGGCTGGCCGCAACAAACCAGCGTCCCTTTGCCTGTGTGGACCACTTCGACTATATTCCCGCAAATATCGCACTTGTACACTTCGTTAAGTTTTGTCATGCTATTACCTCCTGCCTTTAGGGCGGCCGGGTAACGACCGCCCTGTTCTCAAACTGTAAGTCAGCCTATTTCTTTTCTTTCCTGAAGCACATGAACCAGTCCAGGCAATACTTGTCATCATCTTGGCTATCCATAACTTCTTGGGCTGTGCCGCAGGTGCCGGGAGCCGGTACGATTACGTCATCGCCGGGCCGCCAATCGGCAGGAGTGGCAATTCCCTCGGCGTCGGCTTTCTGCAGAGCGATTATGATCCTCTTGATTTCGTCGAAATTCCTGCCAAGTGACAGCGGATAATACAGGATGCAGCGAATTTTGGCATCGGGGTCGATAATGAAGACCGCCCTGACTGCCTGCGTGTTGGATACGCTGGGCTGGACCATACCAAACTTGTTGGCTACTTCCATGGTGATATCTTCGATAAGGGGGAACGTGACTTCTATGTTCTCCATGCCTTTCCAGCTGATCTTCTCTTTGATTGTCCTAAGCCAGGCGATATGTGCGTAAAGAGAATCCACTGACAGGCCAATGAGTTCGACGTTGAGTTCTTTGAACTCGTTGTTCATTTTGGCAAACGTCATGAACTCGGTGGTGCACACGGGGGTGAAGTCTGCCGGGTGGCTGAAAAGGATTACCCATTTTCCTTTGTAGTCCTCGGGGAACGATATGTTGCCTTGAGTAGTCACCGCTTTAAAAGACGGTGCTGGGTCGCCAATTAGGGGCATTTTTACGATGTTTTCATTTTCCATGATTGTGCTTTCCTCCTGGTTTTCTAATCTCTTGGTGTTTTCAGGCATTTGTCGCAAATGCCCTTGAAATCTACCTCCTTTTCATCTATACGGAAACCTTCCAAACCCGACCAAAACTTCTGATTTGGGTCAACCTCGAAGTCGTAGATAGTGCCGCATTTGTTGCATTTGAAGTGCCCGTGGTATTCAGTTGTACCGTCATACCTGGTTTCGTGGCCTTCAATGTTTATCGCTATGGCCAGACCCGCATCGACCAGTAGATTAAGGGTGTTGTAGACAGTTGTCTTCGATAAGGTAGGCAGGTCTTTCGCCAGACTGTTAAACACTTCGTCGGCTGTGGGGTGCGTCTTCTTGGAAAGAAGATAGCCCAAAACGAGCATACGATAGTAAGAAGGCCGTATTCCCGCCTTTTTTAGCCTGCCTCGCGCTGAGTCGATTCCTTTTTCCGCCTGAAAACTCTCCCTTTTCTACTTGTTGTAACCATTACATATTTGTAATGGTTACAATCAGAGTCTAATTTTCAATGTTGTCCGTGTCAATAACCAGTGGAAAATTTGCACGTTTGGACATCGGTTTTGCTTGTTCCGGGGTCTATTAAAATTCAAACCTCATCCCCAAAATCAAATTCTTCTTTCACCAAT
>CAZXSP010000212.1:0-1718 GCA_964643285.1 uncultured Eubacteriales bacterium | reverse complement strand
GTATTGGCAAATCTTTGGATGGTTATTCCATTTACACTAAGGTTTGTTCAGAACCAAGGTTGACTCGGCCATAAAATCGCTCAATATGTGCAGTTGTGAAAGATGCCGTCTTAACGCATGCGCAATAGCTCTCAACGCTTTGCCTGCCAGATATGTTACAACTACCAAGGGCACCCTTCTGGCTCTGCTGGCCACAAACAGTCTGGAGTATCAGACATCCGTTCAGGTCGAGGTGATAAAGGCACTTAACGTAGTAAAGGAATATCCCATGCACTGCTTAACGAAGTGACGGAATATTCTATGCAATAAATAAAGTGGCTTATCCTTGAGGACAAGCCACTTTAAACTTATTCATTTTGCGTATTCTATTGCGCGGCTCTCGCGGATGAGGTGAACCTTGATTTGTCCTGGGTATTCAAGGTCGCTTTCAATCTTCTTTGCAATGTCCCTGGCAAGCAGAATCATCTCGTCCTCGGTAATCTCCTCGGGCTTGATCATTATGCGCACCTCGCGCCCGGCCTGTATGGCATAAGCGCCTGAAACACCGTTGAAGGAGCACGTAAGCTCCTCAAGCTTTTCGAGCCTCTTGATATAGTTCTCGATATTTTCTCGTCTTGCTCCGGGCCTCGCCGCCGATATCGTATCAGCAGCTTGGACTATGCAGGCTATTATGGTCTGCGGCTCAATGTCGCCGTGGTGGGCATGAATGGCGTGTACAACAGCTTCGCTCTCGTTGTATTTCTTCGCCAGCTCAACGCCGATTGTAACGTGCGACCCCTCCACCTCGTGGTCGATCGCCTTGCCTATGTCGTGCAGAAGACCCGCACGCTTGGCAAGTGTTATGTCAACTCCAAGCTCTGCAGCCAACAGTCCCGAGACATGAGAGACCTCCATGGAATGGTTCAATACGTTCTGACCATAGCTTGTACGGAATTTCTGCCGTCCGAGAATCTTTATAAGATCCGGATGCAGACCGTGCACGCCTGTTTCAAACGTGGCGCGCTCGCCCTCGGCCTTTATTGTGGCGTCGACCTCGCGCTTTGCCTTCTCGACCATTTCCTCGATACGCGCCGGGTGGATTCGTCCGTCGACTATGAGCTTTTCAAGCGCTATCCTCGCAACCTCACGGCGTACCGGATCAAAGCTTGAAAGGGTGATTGCCTCGGGTGTGTCGTCTATTATAAGATCTACTCCGGTCAGGGTCTCAATCGCACGAATATTTCTGCCCTCGCGCCCTATGACGCGGCCCTTCATCTCATCATTTGGCAGGGGAACCACAGAGACGGCGGCCTCAGCGACATGGTCGGCGGCGCAGCGTTGGATGGCTAGTGATATATGTTCTCTGGCCTTCTGGTCGGCCTCTTCCTTATAGCGCGCGTCAATCTCCTTGATTTTCATTGCGGCTTCGTGCGTTACTTCTGATTCGAGATTCTTTATCAGATAGTCTTTTGCCTCTTCAACCGTGAATCCGGATATTTTCTCCAGCATTTCCAGCTGGCTTCTTTTGATGAGCTTGACTTCCTCCTTGGCGGCATCAATCTCTCCCATCTTCTGATTGAGAAGGTCGTTCCTCTTCTCTAAAGACTCTGTTTTCCGATCCAGGTTTTCCTCTTTTTGCTGAAGTCTGCGCTCCTGCTTCTGCAGCTCGGTGCGCCTTTCCCTAACTTCTCTCTCGTACTCCGTACGATTTCTGTGTATTTCTTCTTTTGCCTCCAGGA
>CAZXSP010000211.1:0-1734 GCA_964643285.1 uncultured Eubacteriales bacterium | reverse complement strand
CGGTCATAACCACATTCATGTCCACTTCGGCCACAGAATCTTCAGCGTAAGGCAGGTCCAGCACAGGAACCCCGTCACAAATCCCTACGCTTACCGCCGCTATGTAATCCAAAACAGGCAGCGTTTGCCATTTCTCCTGTTTTGCCAAAGAACCTAGAGCCAACACAAGGGCCACAAACCCCCCTGTTATCGACGCAGTTCTCGTACCGCCATCGGCTTGGATAACATCGCAATCTACCCAAAATGTCCGCTCGCCTACATTGCGCAAATCCACAGCCGCCCTAAGGCTTCTTCCGATTAAGCGCTGAATCTCCACAGTTCGTCCCCCGGGCTTACCCCTGGTAACTTCCCTGGAAGATCTTTGAGCCGTTGCGCCGGGGAGCATAGAGTACTCGGCGGTTATCCAACCGGATGAAGTGCCTTTGAGAAATGGAGGCACCCTTTCTTCCACAGAGGCAGTACAAATCACCTTGGTATCTCCCGCCTCGATCAAACAAGACCCAGCGGGGAATTTCAAATAACCGGGGGTAATCTTTACATGCCTAAGTTCTCCTACACCTCTGCCATCCGGACGCATAACGCTAACCTCCAAAGCTGTATTTGCTGCACAAAACTATTTGCGATACGGAATGACCCCGCCTCGCACAGCCCTGGTTTCCAAAACGGTAACGAAACAACCCGGGCAGAATTCTTCAATGAGCGACGTCAGCCTGGGCAACGTCTTCCTGTCGGCGGAAACGAGCATAACCATTTTGGGCCCGGTCATACCTTTCCCCTCCAGAACCGTGACGCCGTATCCCATGGTTCTCATAGCGGCCAAAAGTTCCTCTTGGCATTCTTCTTGGGGGATTACCTGAAGCGCCACATGTCCTATGGCAAGCTTCTCCTCAATTACGCTGCCTAACAAAGTACCCGAAGCAAACCCCAAAGCGTAAAAAAGAATTTTCCAAGGGTCTGTAACATTGGTCATTATCCTGCTCAGAACCGTGATGTAAATGCTGACCTCTAAAAAACCGATAAAAGCTGCCGGATACCTTTTGCCCCTTACTACCAGCAGCATCCTTACCGTGGAAAGGCTGACATCCACGATTCTCGCGAAAAATATAAGGAAATATTCCAGAAACGGCATAAAAGGCTACACCTCACTTAGGCCGGCGGCCAAGCTATTGCCCGCAGAAGTCAAGGATTCACTTTCTCTTTGAACATAAGGGAATGTAATCTCTCCATCGCTGTCGCCAACTGGTCGCGTTCTTCTACCGACAACCTTTCAAGGATTGAGGAGACGTACCGTCTTCTCGCAGCGACGACTTCTGAAATAACCGTTCTGCCCTTTTCGGTTATGTACAAACGAATGACCCGCCTATCTTGGGTATCCCGCCTTCTTTCGAGGAAATCGTTCTTCTCCATTCTGTCAACCAAGTCGGTGGCAGTGGAGCAAGCCAAAAGAAGCTCGTTACATAAATCTCCCATCGCAAGCCCTTTGTTTTCTTTCAAAACCAACAAGGCATTAAACTGAGGATTAGTAATGTTGAAATCTGCGAGAATGTCCCGGCCCCGTCTTTTTATGATGAAGGCAACGTGACGCAGCAAACGCTCAACTTTCAACACTGATTCTTCAAGAGTTTCGGGCACCAATGCCACCTCCTTGGGCTACTATGCCAAGTATAATCCTATGTTTTTAGGATAAGTGTTAAGCCATATCCAGTCAAGGAAAGCCTAGGCGTAGAACCGGCT
>CAZXSP010000210.1:0-1760 GCA_964643285.1 uncultured Eubacteriales bacterium | reverse complement strand
CCGCGCCGTTTTGCATGATCTCTGTTATCACTTCCAAAACCACTTCGGAAGGGATAGCAAACCCTATGCCGGTAGCCGAATCGATAATGGCAGTTACTACGCCCACAACTTCACCGGAAGAATTCAAAAGAGGACCGCCGCTGTTGCCGGGGTTTACTGCCGCATCAGTCTGAATCAGGTTTTCTATTGTGTAATCGTTGACCCCCGGCCGGGTTAGGCTTTCGACAGGCAGCGACCTGTCCTTGGCGCTGACAATGCCCGAAGTAACCGTGGGCGACCTGTCAAGCCCCAGACTGGACCCGGTTGCCAAGGGGCTGCCCACGACTATGGCTTTTTGCCCAACCCGAACGTTGTCGGGATCGGCAAAACACAAAGGGGTTACATCATAATCGGGGATTGAAACCCGCAAAAGTGCCAAATCTGTGAGGCGATCGCTGCCTACTACAGTAGCGGTGTAGGAACATCCCCAATAAGTGTGGATAGTGATTGAAGACGCGTCTTGAACCACGTGATAGTTTGTAACCAGATATCCTTGATTGTTTACAAAAAACCCCGACCCGTTGCCTTTCGTGCTAAGCCCCAAACCAAGGGCGCCGCCGGATCTTTGAACAGAAACCATGACCACGCCTTCCCTGGCAAACTCAAAGACATCAATGGTGTTGATTTCGTCTTGGATTCGCCAGTCGTCTTCGCTTTCTTGTGCAACAAACGGCAAACTGGCTTGTTGCGGCAATTCATCCCTGAGGGTAAGCGCAAAACCTAAAGCAATGCCAACTATGGCCAGAAGAACTAAGAGCGTTTCTGTCCTTTTGCCGGAAATCGCTTTCATGGCCTTTCACTCCGGTTTAAGCGCGGCCTGAGCCCGCGCGTATGTATCTACAGCACACATGGAACATTTTCGTTATTTGTAGTGTACACGATATACACGGTATTTGTCTTTTTGGGCAGTCACCCTTTGGGATTAAACAAAACTGCCATTATATAACCAAAGATTACAGCGGCCATAAGGGCAGACGCTGTAGCTCTAAATCCCCCCGAAAGTATTCCGAACAAACCAATTCTTTGCGCATCTTCAACCATACCTGTAACCAATGTGTGTCCAAACCCCAGAAGCGGTATTGAGGCCCCGGCCCCTCCCAGTTCAATGAGGATTCCGTATATTCCCAGGCCCGACAAAACTGCCCCCACGCTCACTGAGGTAACCATCACAATAGCCGGGTTGGCTTTGGTGAAATCCAGAAAAAGTTGACCCAAAGCGCACAATACACCTCCCATGAGGAACGCCCGAATAAGGGTCAAAGCCATCGCCTTCTTTCGTCAGTATGTGTTTTCCGCGTCCGCCAGAATGGAAACCGCGTGAGCTACGCCGGGAATGGATTCGCCCTGTTGACAGGTGGTTGGACTGTGAAGGGCGCCGGTAGCCACCAAAAGAATCCTTTTATAAGCGCCGCTTACAAGTTGAGGCCAAATCTTGGCCGCAAACACGGAAGCGACACATCCGCAGCCCGAACCGCCGGAGCAGACGTCCGGAAACCTGTGGTATATAAGAAGCGCCGAATCGCGGTGCTGTTTTGAAATCTCGTACCCTTTATCCTTCAGAAGATGCAAAGCCACTTGGCTGCCAACCCTTCCCAAGTCCCCCGAGAGTATGAGATCGTAATCCTCCGGCTTGGAAGAGGTGTCCATCAAATGCCTGTAAACCGTATCCGCAAAAGCGGGCGCCATGGCAGAACCCATGTCGTTTTGGTCTACAACTCCAT
>CAZXSP010000209.1:0-1763 GCA_964643285.1 uncultured Eubacteriales bacterium | reverse complement strand
TTTGCCTGTATTATGGGTCCCTCGGGCTCCGGCAAATCGACCTTAATGAACATTTTGGGATGCCTTGACCGGCCAACTTCAGGTACATATCTGCTAAATGGTTCCGATGTCAGTAAAAAATCAGACAATCAATTAGCCGCAATCCGAAACCAATCCATCGGTTTCATATTCCAAACTTTCAACCTGCTCGCTCGCACCGATGCTATGGCCAATGTGGAATTGCCTTTGATTTACAGGGGTATAGGCGCAAAAGAAAGAAGGGAAAGGTCCCAAGTTGCTTTGGAATCTGTGGGCTTAGCCGGGCGCATGAAGCATCGGCCGAATGAGATGTCCGGAGGCGAGCAACAACGCGTCGCTATAGCCAGGGCCATAGCGGGAGATCCTAAAATTGTGCTGGCTGACGAGCCCACCGGAAACCTCGACTCAAGATCAGGCGAGGAGATCATGGCTATTTTCCAAGATCTGCACTTGAAGGGTATCACCTTGGTCATGGTGTCCCACGATCCTGATGTGGCGCGGCATGCGGAACGGATAGTGTCAATGCGCGATGGCAAGGTGGTTTCCGATGTGTTAGTTAAAGACCGCCTGGATGCCAGGAAGGTATTGGAGCAAATGCCTCCCCCCGAAATAACGGCAGAGCGTAACGCCGCTATTGCCAGCGGGGCATTGCCGATTCCTTGACTATGAAACTGAAAAGTTAAGGCTTTATAACCTCGTAAGCGATGCGCCTTATGAGGTCTATACCTTCGGGGCTTTTGAAAAAAGCTTCCAGGCTTTCTAACAAAGCGTTTCTAAACTCGGGTGATTCCAAAGCTTCATCGAAAAAACTGTACAACATATCCCTGCCCTGGCTTGAATTGAGAAGCTCAACAATGGCTTTTTGCGCCAAACCGAGATCGATACTTCCCGACTTATTGGGTTCATCAGTGTTTTGAGACATCGCGAAGCGAACCAAAGTTTTGGCCCACATGTCCGGCGCATATTCCTTCATTGCAAACACCGCGCCCACTGTAAGGCCGAACCCAAGGCAAATCCCTAACACGATCAAAAAGAAAGTCCGCGTTGGAGACAATTGGCAATACCCCCTATGTCTCCTATGATGCATTTACTGGTATGCGATTATTCAGGCATGTTATGATTGAAATGGTGATAGCTAATGTACCCTATACTTTTTAAGCTTGGAAACGTCGAATTTTATTCGTATGGGTTAATGATCGGGATAGGGTTTGTTTTAGGGGTCTGGCTTGCCCAAAGAAGGGCCAAAGAAAAAGGCATAGATCCCGATTCTTTGTTTTGGCTTTTTATCTTGCTGTTGGCGGGCGGGGTTGTAGGGGGCCGGCTTTTTCATTTACTGATGAACATCGAGCATTATCAGGATTGGCGAGCTTTTCTGGATACCCGTAACGGCGGCCTTTCTATCCACGGCGTGCTTTTCGGCGGAGTAATATGTCTTCTTGCCTACGCTCGCACCAAAAAAGTAGAGTTTGTAGATTTGGCTGATCTTTTGGCGCCTTCGGTTGCGCTTGGTCAGGGAATCGGCCGTATTGGCTGCTTTTTCTCGGGTTGTTGTTATGGTGTTGAAACCTCGGGGAATTGGGGATTTCATACGAGATTTGCCCCCGGGCTTAGGCACCCTTACCAACTGTACGAAAGCGCGGCAGACTTGCTTCTGGTGTTTGTGATCTTGGCTGTGTCATCCAGAAGTAAGGTTCCCGGCGCGGCTTTTTGGACTTATGTCGCGGGATACTCGGGCGTGCGGTTCT
>CAZXSP010000208.1:0-1769 GCA_964643285.1 uncultured Eubacteriales bacterium | reverse complement strand
CTACTTTGGCCGAAGCCCAATCGCATTCTGTTTCCAAAGTATGTAGGTCAGAAACCGGCTTGGGGGAGTAACCGTTTATCAGCTGCGACAGTATTGGATATATATCAAGAAAACCTATGTCACCCGAAAGAAATCTTCTTACCAAGATCTCGTCGGCCCAAGACAAAACGCACGGCGCCGTGCCCCCCATCTCACCGGCATCATATCCCAGTCGAAGACAGGGAAAGCGTTCCATATCGGGTTCTTCGAAACTTATTGTGCCCACATATGGCTTAAGGGACGGTATGGCTTCCGGCATCCGATTGGGGTACATCATACCGTAAGATATAGCCAGTTTCATGTCGGGCGGCGCAGCTTGCGCCTTGGTGGAGCCGTCTTTGAAGGTCACCATGGAATGAACTATGCTTTGCCGATGGACAACGACTTTAATCCGCCCATAATCAGCACCGAACAAAAAATGCGCTTCCATCACTTCCAGTGCCTTATTGAAAAGTGTGGCCGAATCTACAGTTACCTTTTTACCCATTCGCCACGTGGGGTGTTTGAGTACCGTTTCCGGGGTAACAAAGGCCATGTCTTCCAAAGGCACATCTCTAAGGGCTCCCCCGGAGGCGGTAAGTACAATTTCTTCCACGCAATCGGGGTTTTCGCCCAAAAGGCATTGGAATATAGCGGAATGCTCTGAGTCCACAGGCACGAATTTGTCAGGGTTTCGCCTTATGTATGGTTTTATCAGGTCGCCCGCGGAAACCAGAGCTTCTTTACCGGCAAAGGCTATTTGTTTTTGGCTGTCCAAAGAAGCTAAAAGCGGTTCGATACCCGCGAAGCCCGGCACAGCGTGTAACACAATTTCCGCATCAGGAAAACGGGCAGCTTTCTCTAAGCCCCCGCGGCCGGATACAATCTCTAAATCTTCCAAGCCTAGTCCCGGGCATGCCTTTTTGGCCATAGAAGCCGCTTTTGTGTCAGCTATCGCCAGAAGCGGAACGCCAAAATCTTTGGCTTGCTTAAGCCCTATATCCCATCTTGACCCTACCGCTAAGGCTACCACTTTCAAGTCAGAAGCTTTTGTAACGATTTCCAAAGCCTGCGTGCCGATGGAGCCTGTAGAGCCAAGGATAGCGACAGTTTTCAGTTGTTCGCACCGCCTTCGTGGGGAATAATCCCGGAAACCCACAAACCCTTTATGAGAATAGCCACCAATGGGCCATAAATCAGCCCAAGCGCTCCAAAAAGGCGAAAGCCTACGTAGACCGACACCAAAGCGACCAATGGGTGCAGGCCCATTTCCCTGCCGACGAGGTGGGTTTGAGCCACCTGCCGCAGGAGCGATACCGAAGCGTAAAGGATCAAAAGACTTATCCCCACGCCGATGCTGCCGTAAATGAATTGGTATCCTACCCACGGCAAATATATTAGACCCGGCCCCACCAAAGGTAGGGTATCCAAAAGCGCCAATAGGAGGCCTAAAGCCACGGCGTATCGGCAACCCAGGAATGTAAGGGCTATAACGTTCACAATCATAGTCACTGCGATCAGAAGGGCTTGGGCTCGCACAAAACCGGCGATTCCGCCCACGATATCAAGTTCTACGTCCCTTACGCTTTTGAAAATCTTGGGCGGAACCAATGAACTGATGAAATCGCCAATCTTTTTTCTGTCACGAAGAAAAAAATATGTCGACAAAAAGGTGAATACAAGCATTATGAGAAACGACGGTACCCCCCGTACAAATAACCCTGCTCCGGAGACAAAAACAGACAAAACAT
>CAZXSP010000207.1:0-1772 GCA_964643285.1 uncultured Eubacteriales bacterium | reverse complement strand
AGGGAATTGGATGTACCTATAATTGCATTGTCGCAGCTTTCCAGGGCAGTGGAGCAAAGGCAGAAACAAATTCCTCAGTTGTCAGACTTGAGAGAGTCCGGCGCCATCGAGCAGGATGCGGACATAGTCATGTTTTTGTATGCTGATCCCGAGCTTGAGCAGCAAAATACCATTCAATTGATTATCGCGAAACAGAGAAACGGCCCTACCGGGTCCGTCAAACTTTTCTTCTCCCGGGAATACTGCAGATTTGAGAACCTTGATGTAGTTCATCGTTCATAGGCGCACAAAGCGTTTTGGAGGTTTCGCCATGTGGGATGTCATTATTGTGGGCGCCGGGCCCGCAGGAATCTTCGCCGCATTGGAACTTGTAGGTAAAGCCCCTGAGTTATCCATTCTTATGGTAGACAAGGGAGCCGGCTTGGATGTCCGGAGTTGCCCCAGGCCCGGGCTTGTGGGCGGGTGCGTTGACTGTACTCCGTGTTCCATAACCTCCGGTTGGGGCGGCGCGGGGGCTTTTAGCGATGGGAAGCTGACTTTGACCACCAAATTCGGCGGCTTTCTCGACGAATATTTGTCTGTGTCCGAGCTTTCCGGCCTTATAGAATACCAAGACGAAATATGGCGCAAATTTGGGGCCACAGACAAGGTTTACGGCACGGATTCACATGCCTTGAAGGATTTGGCGGCCAGAGCCGCTCGAGCAGGGTTGGATCTCATACCCGCTCTAATCAGACACTTAGGCACCGAAAACTGTCCTGTCATTCTTTCAAAAATGTACGATTATCTCGTAACCCGGGTCGAAATACGGATGAATACCCGTGTGGAGAGCTTCACAACAAATGGCGACAGTATTTCAGGCGTAGTGCTTTCGGATGGTTCTGAAGAACACTGCAAATGCCTCATTGCCGCCCCGGGCAGGGAGGGCGCCTCGTGGTTTTCCCATGTTGCACGTGACCTGGGGTTAACTGCCGAAAACAACCCCGTTGACATTGGGGTCAGGGTGGAAGTTCCCGCTGTATTAACAGACGAAATCACCGAAAAGGTGTGGGAACCAAAGATTCACTACTACTCTAAGTCCTTCGACGATTTGGTAAGAACATTTTGCGTTTGTCCCCGCGGGGAGGTAGTGGCCGAGAATTCCAGCGGCGTTGTGACTGTCAACGGACATTCAAAAAGTGAGCCCACCTCAGATAACACAAACTTTGCCATACTGGTATCAAAAACTTTCACCGAACCTTTCAAAGAACCCATTGAATACGGAAAGTATATAGCGAGCCTTGCCAACATGCTCAGCGGAGGGGTCATGGTGCAAAGGCTTGGGGATTTGTGGGAGGGCAGAAGGTCTACCCACAGAAGGCTTGCCAAAAGCATGGTTCGGCCCACCTTAAAGGCTGCTACACCGGGCGATTTAACACTGGTACTGCCTTACAGGCATATCCAAAACATCCTTGAAATGCTTGAATCCTTGGATAAGCTTATTCCGGGCATTTGGTCCTCCAGTACTTTGCTTTACGGGGTAGAAGTGAAGTTTTACTCTTTAAGGGTCAAAGTGACGAAAGACATGGAAACAGAAGTCAAAAACCTGTTCGCTTGCGGTGACGGTGCGGGCATCACCAGAAGTTTGGCACAGGCGTCGGCTTCGGGCGTAAAGGCAGCCAGGGCTGTGCTGGCCAAATTGATTTTACCGTAGGCCTGTGTTAATATGACTTTCTGGATCGGAGGGGTGGCAGAGCGGTTGAATGCGACAGTCTTGAAAACTGTTGAGGGTG
>CAZXSP010000206.1:0-1829 GCA_964643285.1 uncultured Eubacteriales bacterium | reverse complement strand
TTGAAGCCAGGGATCTTGCCCCG
Organism: uncultured Eubacteriales bacterium; assembly: GCA_964643285.1. Taxonomy (GTDB): domain Bacteria; phylum Bacillota; class Sulfobacillia; order Fermentithermobacillales; family Fermentithermobacillaceae; genus JAXGZG01. The sequence goes on along the minus strand of CAZXSP010000206.1, from coordinate 1,806 downwards.
GGAATGAGTCATATACGCGAGGTAAACGCCGGCATCTACCTGGTGAGGGCGTCACTGCTTTTCGGTTTGCTGGCGGAGGTAACCGACGATAATGCAAAAAAAGAGTACTATCTGACGGATATTGTGTCCCTGGCCTCCTGCAAAGGCCACAAGGTATGCGTTTATCAATGCGACGATCAAAACGTGCTGCAAGGAATAAACGACAGGTGGGATTTGGCTCAGGCCGAGAACACCAAACGTGAAGAGATTCTCAGGGCCTTGGCACTTTCGGGTGTAACTATCCGGGATATATCCTCCACTTATCTGGATTTTGGGGTGACAGTGGGGCAAGATTCTGTCGTGGAGCCGCACACGTTTTTGAGGGGAAACACCATTATTGGGCGAGGGTGTGTCATAGGCCCAAACACCCAAATACACGATTCGAAAATCGGGGATGGAAGCCGTATTTGGTCTTCTGTGGTTGAAAACTCCGTGGTCGAAGACAGTGTCGTAATCGGGCCCTTCTCCCATCTCAGGCCGAACTGCTTGATAAAGTCCGGGGCGTTAGTGGGAAATTACGCTGAAGTTAAAAATTCGGTGGTTGGGTTTGGGACCAAGATTCACCATCATTGTTATATTGGCGACACCGATCTCGGTCAAAATGTGAACATAGGCGCCGGAACGGTGACTGTTAATTACGACGGAAAGAAAAAGCACAGGACAGTAATACAGGACAAGGCTTTTATCGGTTGTAATGCCAATCTCATCGCACCTGTGGTCGTAGGTAAAGGAGCTTACGTTGCGGCAGGTTCTACGGTTACTGATGACGTACCCCCGGGAGCGCTGGCCATAGCCAGGGAGCGGCAAGTGGTGAAACAAGGCTGGGTACTAAAAAGAGAAGAAAAACACAACGGTCAGGGGAGGAACCAGTAAATGTCGCCATACGGTGATAAAAGATTGCAGGTTTTTACCGGTAACGCCAATCACGATTTAGCCCGTGAGATATGTGACTACTTGGGCATTAGCCCCGGCAAGATCTTAGTCGGTCAGTTTTCCAACGGGGAATCGAGAGTTACTATAAATGAAAACGTGCGGGGTTCAGACGTTTTCGTGGTGCAATCGACTTGCTCGCCAGTAAATGACAACCTCATGGAGCTTTTGGTCATAATAGATGCCCTGCGTCGGGCATCGGCCGATCGCATTACCGCTGTGATTCCCTTTTACGGTTACGCGCGGCAAGACAGAAAAACCAAGGGCCGCGAGCCCATTACGGCCAAGCTCGTGGCAAATCTTCTGGTTACCGCGGGGGTAGACAGAATTTTGACTATGGATTTACACGCCGGGCAAATACAAGGTTTCTTCGATATTCCTCTTGATCACCTGAGCGCCACAAAACTGTTGGCCGACCATCTGAAAAATCAAGATCTATCAGATTCTGTGGTAGTATCACCCGACGCGGGAAGCATACCCAGGGCAAGAGACATGGCCGAAAGGCTAAACCTTCCGGTTGCGTTCATCGACAAAAGGCGGCCCGAGCCTAATGTGGCAGAAGTCATGAACATTGTCGGCAAAGTGGCGGGAAGTAACGTTATCTTGCTAGACGACATGATAGACACAGGCGGCAGCATACTGCAAGGCGTAAAAGCTCTCAGGAACGCGGGCGCTTTGTCCGTTAAAGCCTATGCCACTCATGGCATATTCAGCGGACAAGCACTGAAAAATATGACGGAAGCTGAGTTAGAGGAACTGGCAGTGACCAACACGATTCCCCTTGAAGAAGGGTTCAGACATCTGGTAAAAGTATTATCTGTGGCAAGTGTTTTGGGA
>CAZXSP010000205.1:0-1847 GCA_964643285.1 uncultured Eubacteriales bacterium | reverse complement strand
CGTGTGGGTGGATAAAAGCGGCGACGAGGCTTTTGTGGCCCAGGTGATAAATAACTCCCCCGACATTAAGGTTGTAGGAATTCTAAGGCCGTCGGAAGAAGCCGCCGAAAGCTTTGGCCCTTCGTCTTTGGGATATACACCCGATCTGTCGGCGCATTTTGTGGACGCCGTTAAAGACAGCAAAATAGTGAAAGAGCAAATGGCCAATCCTGATGTGGATGTATTTTCAGGGAAACCGTTCGCGGCTTCGGAAGACACTCCCGGCGCTTTATCCCCGGAACAGCAGGCCCAATTGGCATCAATGTCGCCCGAAGAACGTGAAGCTTTCCTTGCGCGTTACTCGCCTGCTTCCAAGTCAACCTACGAAGACAATTTGCTTATTTTGGGGGTTTCCGACTTGGATAGCCCCACCCGAATAAACATCTACCCCAAGGATTTCGAGGCAAAGGCCGAGATTAAGGCCATAATTGACGATTACAACAAAAAAGTGACAGATGAAGGAAACCCCGACGGAGTTATCCAGTATACCGACTATTTGGACATGATGCTATCGTCTGTTACGGGCGTCATAAACGCCATCACCTACGTGCTTATAGCTTTTGTGGCTATTTCTTTGGTGGTGTCTTCCATCATGATTGGGATTATCACGTACATTTCCGTGCTTGAAAGAACAAAAGAAATCGGCGTCCTGCGTAGCATTGGAGCGTCTAAAGGCGACATTTCCAGGGTTTTCAACGCTGAGACCCTCATAGTTGGTCTTGTGGCGGGTCTGATTGGCGTGGGCGCTACGCTTCTTCTGTGCATTCCGGCCAACGCGATTATTGCCAAAGCCACCAAGATTCCGGGCGTAGCGGCTCTGCCTGTTCAAAGCGGGGCGGCTCTTTTGGCCATAAGTATGGGGCTTACTTTTGTGGCGGGGCTCATTCCCTCACGGATAGCCGCCAAGAAAGACCCTGTGGAAGCGCTTCGTACCGAGTAGACTGGCAAAGCGCACGAGGCCCGGTAGCCGGAATATAGTAAAACCTGGCTATCGGGCTAAATTATCTGTATATTGATACTTAAGAATGGCGCTTGTAGACCGCACGCGCAGGCTGTGTGAGTAGGCCATATTATGTAAACATTGTAGCTTGAAGGAGGCATTGTCCCCATGGATTTCTCTTTTCTTATTTGGGGTTTTTTCATAATATCCGCCGTACTGCCTGTTATACACAGAAAACAGCTTGAAGCATCCCGGATGAGCATCATGAAAGCTTTTGAGAAGAAACGCGGTTCCAGGCTTATCACGCTTATCCACAGGCAAGAATCCATCAGCTTTTTGGGCGTGGCCTTGTCGAGATACATAAATATAGAAGATTCGGAACAAGTTCTGCGAGCCATCAGGCTCACCCCGGAGGACATGCCCATAGACATCATTCTGCACACGCCCGGCGGATTGGTTTTGGCCTCGGAGCAAATCGCCAGGGCGCTCCTTCGCCGCAAAGCCAAGGTCACAGTGTTCGTTCCGCACTACGCCATGTCGGGCGGTTCCTTAATAGCGCTTTCAGCGGATGAACTGGTAATGGATCCAAACGCGGTTTTGGGGCCGGTCGATCCTCAAATCGGCAAATGGGCCGCTTCATCTATTTTGCGGGTTCTTAAGGAAAAAGAGCGAAAAGATATCGATGACGAGACCATCATTTTGGCCGATATGGCGGAAAAAGCGACCAAACAGGTTTCAGACACTGTGGCTGATATGTTGTCGCAGCGTTTGCAGGAAGATGAAGCACGCGAGCTGGCGAATGAACTGACCTCCGGGCGTTGGACCCACGATTATCCCCTAACTTGCGAGCAGTTGGCTAACCTGGGCT
>CAZXSP010000204.1:0-1851 GCA_964643285.1 uncultured Eubacteriales bacterium | reverse complement strand
TCGACGGCGGCATGGCCGATAACCCCCGCCCCGCTTTGTACAACGCAGTATACGAGGCCATTGTGGCGAACAAAGCCGGAGAGTCTTCCACGAAAACTGTATGTCTTTCCGGGAAATGCTGCGAAACTGACACCCTTATCCAAGACGCGCTGACCCCCACAATAGACGCTGGAGATATTGTGGCTGTTCTGTGCACGGGGGCCTATTGCTATTCCATGGCGTCAAACTACAACATGCTGCCCAGGCCCGCCGTGGTAGCCGTGTCCAAAGGCAGGTCTACCCTTATAGTCCGAAGGCAATCGTACCAAGACTTGCTGGCTTGGGACGTTTTCCCGCAGGACCGTTTCAAAGATTTGGACGCTCCCAGAATTGCGGCGGGGGACGCCGGGGCGCTTTGAACCTTACTTCCACGGGCCGAGGCCCCGTTTGACCCCGGCCCTATGCAGACGGTTTTCTGTGTGTAGTAGGTTGCGGCTTTTGTCTTTTGCTGTTCTTGACTGCGTACATACTTTCGTCAGCCATTTTCAACATACTGTCGACATCAGAAGGCTGACCTGCGATGGACAAAGCCAGACCCACACTAACTCCGAGGCCTAGGAGTTTGTCGTTTCTGTCAACCCACGCCCTTACCAAACTGTCGATTTGTTCCTTGAGTTCAGCGAGCCCCGCCGAATCGATATTCTGCGCCAACACCACAAACTCATCACCACCAAATCGGCATACTACATTGTCCTTATCAAGCTCGCTTTTCAAAAGCGTGGCGAAATCTTTTAGGATTTTGTCGCCGAACAGATGCCCATGTCTGTCATTAACAAGTTTGAAGTTGTCCAAATCCATAAGAAGAATTCCAAACCCCATTTTTTGTTTTGCGGCAAAGCTCAAGCTCTCACTTATGGCTTGTACCATTCCCTTGCGGTTTAGAACCCCTGTGATTTCGTCGGTAATAGCGATGGTTTTCAGTTCCGATGAAATCATGCTGTATGGTGCATCCACCCCTTGGACAAGTACGCCGGAGAAAAGGAAATAGTACGACACAACTTTCAACAAGTGTCCTAACATATTTGCGACACCGTACACGTCCGTGTAAAGGGTAAAACACAATTCAGCGGCGGCAGTCGCAACCATGGCAACTCCGATGAATTTGAAAGTTTCATCACCGAAATACTCCTTTTTTCGGTAGAAAACATAAACGGCTACCGCAAGCAATCCGATGATCACATATTCAGCACCTATCTTAAAAGAGGTCAAGCCCTGCCCTTCCGCAAAACAAACAGGGAATGTCCGAAAAACCATTATGCTGAGCAACAAGCTCGCTGTTACCACTCCGTAAATAGAAGCGGTCAACGCCTGGTTAATCCTCTTGCCCACCATGAACAGGATAACCAAAAAAGAAACCGTTTCAAGAAACCGCCCTGCCACCCACAACTGGGTGGGTACATCGCTTCCGAAACGCGAAAACACGCCCATTCCTTTGTATGAAAGCATATGAGCGAAATCGAGAATCCCAATATATAGGTAAGCAATTCCCAAAAATAAGAAAGTGTCATTTTTGGAATGCTGATAGGTTCTGATGGCCAAGGTGAATATCAAAGCCGCAACCACTACGGCGAAAGTCTCTACTATTGCGTGGAAAAGAAGATAATTGGCGCACGCGGTTATATACAAAACGATGGGCACGACGAGTATAAATGGCAGACCGATCAACCTTTCAATTTTCCTTGCCTACGATATCGGAAAATTGTCAATCTCGCAATCTGATTCCCGGTACCTAGATCGCGGCTGACCTATGTCGCTGGTACCTAGATGGCGGCTGACCTATGTCGCTGGTACCTAGATGGCCGCTAACCTACG
>CAZXSP010000203.1:0-1855 GCA_964643285.1 uncultured Eubacteriales bacterium | reverse complement strand
TACGCCCAAAACTTTTTTGACATCAGGGCGCAAGACATGGACGCCCTTGAAAGACTCGAAGAATGGGTTTTGGACATAGCAAAAGCCGGCGCCATGATGACCCAGACCAAAGTCGAACCAAAATTCTTAGGCGGCGCCGCTAACTTAATCCCGAATAAGACTATTGCTTACACATTTCAGTCAATCATGGAACAACTTGGCGCACCGCAATGGTCCCGGGACGAGCTGGCTTTCGCCGGGGAGATGCAGTCTCACTTTGACCGGCATCTCATAGAATCCGCTGTTCAGGAGCTTCAAAATAGAACGTCGGAGCTGGTCGAGACTCGCCTTTGCGATATATTGATGCCCCTGGATCTTGAGGAAAGGCTTGGCAAAGGCTCTACTGACGTGGCAGACGTTTCGTGGGTTGTGCCCACAGGACAGTTTAGGACGGCTTGCTACGCTTTGGGCGTTCCCGGCCACAGTTGGGCCGTTACCTCTTGCGGCGGAATGAGTATCGGCCACAAAGGTATGCTTTATGCCGCGAAGATTTTGGGGATTGCCGGTGTGCGGTTTGCCACATCCTCGGAATTACGTCTGGCCGCTTGGGATGAGTTACGCGAAAGGCTCGCCGGCAGGGCTTACAGAAGCCCAATTCCCCGGCATATCTCGGTTCCCCCTTTACCTTTTGAAAACTGAATCATTTCATACCGGAAGAAAGGAAGTCGAATCGTGAAGCCTAATTACATTCACGCGGGAATATCATGCGACAATGCTTTTTTTGACGACTGCAGCGCCATTATTGTTGGCAAAAATGCCTCCGTTACGGGAAAGGTGCTATTTGGCCACAACGAAGACGATGGCGGTAACAATGTTATGGTTCAGTACAAAGTACCCGCCGCAACGCACAAATCAAGTGAGTTTCTAACCTTTGAGCCTGAATGCGCCGAAATTCCACAGGTTGAGAATACCTGGAGTTACCTATGGTCCGAAACGCGAACCGATTGGAAAGCTTCTTTTAGCGATACTTTCATAAACCAGTGGGGCGTCGCCATTGCCAGCGACAGTTGCGGTAAGTCCCGCGAGGACCGCCCTCAGTTGACCAACGGCGGTATAGGGTACGGTATCGGGCACCTGGTGGCTCAACGGGCTCGTTCTGCCAGGGAAGGAGTAGAAATAGCGGCAGCCTTGATCGATCAATTTGGGTATGTTGCTTCAGGCCGGGCTTATCAGATAGTTGATAAAGACGAAGGATGGGTTCTGCAAGTCGTAAAAGGCAAACACTACGCGGCCCAAAGAGTGCCTGACGATGAAGTAATGTTCATCCCCAATTGGTACACCATACACAACGTTGATCTTTCGGACACTGCCAATTTTGTGGCATCCCCAGACATCATCACTTATGCCCGGGAAAGAGGCTGGTACGAACCGGCCAAATCCAACGATTACAGCGATTTTGATTTCGCGGCCGCGTATCAGGACCCAACGCAAAATCAACAAGGAAACATCGTGAGGGACAGAAACGCTCACAGGCTTATCTTGGGCCATGAGCCCAAGATCCAAAAGCCTTTTTCCATAAAGCCGCCTTTTAAGTTTGGGATTGAAGAATTGAAAACAATTCTGCGAACCCATTATGAGGGCACGCCCGATGATATTTCCCAGGGGTATTCCCAAAATCCTCACAGAACAGGAATCCGTACCATTTGCACCGGGACGACGTTAGAAAGTTTTATAATCGAGTTTAGGGATGAGCCGGATATTACTTGCATATGGCGCGCTACTCTGAACCCGTGCACAAGCCCTTACATGCCTTGGTACTTAGGAATCACTGAAATCCCCGGCGGTTATGGTTGGATTGAGCCGCGCGCCGGCTTCG
>CAZXSP010000202.1:0-1871 GCA_964643285.1 uncultured Eubacteriales bacterium | reverse complement strand
CAATCGGATCTGTTCCGGGAAGAAACCGGGGTTCTTGCAGTGTATTCGGAACTGCTGGACTACCTTTGCGGGCTGCCGATATCACCTGATTGCTACGGGCTCATTCACACAGATTTTCACTTCGGAAACTTCTTCGTTGATAACGGCAATATCACTTTGTTTGACTTCGATGATTCTTGTTATGCTTGGTTTATATACGATATAGCGATGTCCTTGTTCTATGTCCTGCCCCACGACTGCGTGTCGGAGGAGGATTTGAATAAGGGGAGGAGCTTTCTGAGTAACTACATGAAAGGGTATCTTGAGGAAAATGACCTCGATATGTCCTGGTTTCTACAGCTTCCTTATTTCCTTAAGCTACGGGAGATTGAGCTATATCTGGCCATCTTGGAAAGCGAGGCCATCGAGTCACTGGGCGCGTGGGGGAGCAGCTACATGAAAGACCGAAAGTTAAAGATAGAAAATGGTGTGCCATATGCCGATCTTGATTTTGCGTCCATAGCGCAGTGCGTTGTGGGTGAGGGCGTACGATCTGAGTGATCGCAGAATGATAAGCCTATCTATATTTTCCCCGGGGGTGACCAAAATGTCTAAAACCGAGATAACAGCGGCAAACGATTCAAGAAAATTCGATGTGGTGATAGTTGGAACGGGCGCGGCAGCGTTTTCCGCGGCCATAACCGCGCGTAAACACGGCGCTTCGGTCCTGATGTTGGAAAAAAGCGACACGGTGGGAGGAACCACCAAACGCAGTGGCGGCGGGTATTGGATACCAATGAATAAGTGGCAAAAAGAAGCCGGGTACGAAGACAACCGGGAAGATGCCCTCAGGTATATGGCCAGGTATTCATACCCCAATTTGTACAACCCCAACGATGAGAATTACGGCATTCCCGAGCACGAGTTGAAGCTTTTGGAGGCTTATGTTGACAACGCCCACAGAATGGCTTCGGATTATGAGGAATGGGGCGCGCTACATAGCATCATGGAAGTCAACTGGAAGGGCAAGGGCCAAGTGGATTACCAAGACCATTTGCCCGAGAACAAAGGTATAAGGGGCAGGACCATCTATCCCAGGGACGACCAGGGCAACATAATGATTTCGGGTGCCGAGTTAATCCACCAAGTGGAGACTTGGGCCAGGGAAAAAGGCGTCGAGATAATCACAAGCGCGGAAGTGAACCGGATTCTCCAAGATGGCTCCGGACGGGTTGTTGGAGTTACTGCTCGAATAGACGGCGAAGAGGTTCCATTCCACGCCAAGCTGGGAGTCGTTTTCGGTTCAGGCGGTTACTCCCAAAACCCCGAATTTATGCTGCACTTCCAGCCTGCACCGCACTACGGAGGATGTTCGGTGCCCACAAATACCGGCGATTTCATCAGACTTGCGGGGGCCGTAGGTGCTCGCATAGGAAATACCAGAGGGGCCTTCCGCTCACAAAGCCTTATTGAGTCTCACGTGAGGCGTCCCGGCGGTATCTCAAGTGTTTTCTTCTTGCCCGGCGACTCAATGATTCTGGTCAACAAGCACGGCAGAAGAATCGTAAACGAAAAGCGGAATTACACAGATAGAACAATGGCTCACTTTCATTGGGACCCTGTGGCCACTGAGTGGGTCAACATGCTGGCTTTCATGGTCTTTGATCAAAGGACAGCGACTCTGTGGCAAGGCTACCCTCCACTGCGCACACTCGACAAACCGTCGCCCTACTTGTCAAAAGGGGATACTTTGGAAGAGCTCGAACTGGCTGTGGTTAAACGTTTGGAGAAAATTGCCAACCGCACAGGCGGTTTCAAGCTTAGCCCGCAATTCGTCGCGAACTTGAAGGATACCGTTGAAAAGTTTAACGGCTTCGCCGAACGGGGCAAAG
>CAZXSP010000201.1:0-1872 GCA_964643285.1 uncultured Eubacteriales bacterium | reverse complement strand
CTGACCCGGTTTTTGAAAGAAGATCCAACCGCGACTGCCCAAGCTTTACGAACTGTGAGTGGGCTGAAAACCATTCTTTAGCCACACCCTTTTGACCAGAAACCAACTTCTGCGTTTCCCGGTAATTCTCTGCCTTCCCATGTATCAACAGTTTTCGGGAAAGCGATTGGGATCTGTTGGCGATGTCTTCCGCTTCCTCGTCTGATAGCTTTGCCGACTGTTTTTCAAATTGGTACTGAGAAATCTCTTCAGCGGGTATTTCCCAGTGTCTGCCCTTGTCCTCGAAATCGGTAATTCGCCACACAAAGATGGCGGTATCGGCGCGGTATTCTTCCAAGATCCCCGGCGTTCTTCGCCCATCCAGCACTCTTCCTTTGTTTCCGGGTACGATATGACGGAACGTTCCGGTTTCAAAACAGGCGTCGGGCAATTTACGTTTGTGCTGTTGATGTAGCTCCGACACATTCTCGCCACCTATCTGTTTAGCTGGGGGTATACGTCAGCCGACTCATGGTTTTCTATCCCAACAGCAATTTTTGGCCTTTTTCCCGCTCCCGCAGGGACAAGGGTCGTTGCGGCCGATTCCTCGCCACTTCTCCTTCCAAATCGCGCGTTCTCGGGCCATGATGGCTTCGGGGCTTGTTCCTTTTTGTCTTTCCTTTATGACCCTTTTCAAAGGTTCCTCGGCGTAGGCGAAAAATCGTTTCAGCCCCCCACACAGGTAGCTCAGCTCCGGTGTCACACCCGGCCTAACTTGCAATCCCCGGTATTTGGGACACCCGCCATAACACACCGATAACCACGGACAAACCTTGCACTCTTGGGGCAGCCCATCGCGTTTGATAAGGCCGAAGCTCCGTTGCTTAGGAGAATCCACCAGTTCGGGAATGTTAGATGTGGCAATATGGCCTATGCGATGCTCCGGGTCAACAAAATGGTCGCAGGAATAGACAGCGCCATCGTGTTCCACTATGAGAACTCTTCCGCAAACAGGAGCCATCCAGCAAAGGCTGGAAATTCCCCCCGACCACACCAGAGCCATTTCCGCAACCTGTTGTATCTCCAACTTACCCATGTCATTTCTGAGCCACATGTCAAAGGCTGCGCAAAGGAAATCCCCGTACCCTTGTGGGGTCACAGAAAAGGGGGTAACTCGGCCCAAAGCGTCTCGTTCTACTATGGGAATAAACTGAATCCACCCGGTGGAAAGATCTCTCAGAGCTTTATAGACACCTGTAGGATCCTTGGCAGTTGTGTGATTCACGGTACACAGAATATCCGGCTGAATACCGTGCCGCTGCAGCCTGCGGCAGGCCGCGACCACCCTGTTGTAGGTGCCGCGGCCTGAAAGATCCACCCTGTAGGAGTCGTGCGCCTCTTCTGTACCGTCCACGCTCAGCCCCACGTCAAAACGGGCTTCTTTGAGAAAATCGCACCATTCGTCATCCAGAAGCAATCCGTTGGTTTGAAGGTTATTCCATGCTTCCCACCCGGGCGGCAGGTACCGTTTCTGCAATTCCACAGCTTTTTTGTAAAAATCCAAGCCCGCCAAAGTAGGTTCTCCGCCGTGCCAAGTAAACGACACAATAGGACCCGGGCTTGCTTTAATATATTTGCGGATGTATGTTTCCAGAAGATCCAAGGACATACTTGGCGGGGGCACCGTGCCGTACATAGACTGAGTTTCAAGGTAATAGCAATAGCCGCAGGCCATGTTGCACCTTGGCCCGACCGGCTTGGCCATGACAGTGAAGGGTTCCGTAGCCGCCATTAGCCGCCTAAATGCTCTTTAAAGAAAGCGAAAACCTTTTCCCAAGAATCCATCGCCTGACGCGGCCTGTACATGTCGGTATGGTAATACCAGAAACCGTG
>CAZXSP010000200.1:0-1897 GCA_964643285.1 uncultured Eubacteriales bacterium | reverse complement strand
CCCGGCACGGTTTAGAAAAGTGAGAGTGGGTGTGGGCAAATGGTAGGAAACACAAAGATTATAGAAATATTAGAGCGCGCGCTCAAAGCTTCTTCGGGAGACCAAGCCGAAGCCCGGATAGTGTCCCACGACACCAGGCTTACCCGGTACGCAAATTCAGCCATACACCAAAACGTCGCCGAAACCCAGGCTAAGCTCAGCATCAAGATTTATGTGGGTAAGAAGATGGGCGTAGCGGGCACAAACGACTTGTCCCACGAGTCCATAAGCCGAACCGCCCAAAGGGCTTTTGAGATTGCCAGCCTATCGCCGGAAAACCCGGAATTTGTATCCCTTCCGGGCCCAAGGTCTATCCCGCAGGTAAACTCCTATTTTGAATCCACAGCACTTGCCAGCCCCGACCTTAGGGCCGACAATGTGTTGGCAGTAATCGGGGCAGCGAAAAACAGGGGCTACGATGCCGCCGGCGCCCACCAAACATCTTTTAGGGAGATAGGCGTTGCCAATACCCTTGGGGTAAGGGCATACGGGGCATCCACAGCGGCCGATCTTACCTGCGTTGTCATGTCCCAAGACGGGTCGGGGTTTGCCCAAGCGTCAAACAGGGATATCTGCAAAATCGACGCTTCTTCTGTGGCCCAAGAAGCCATAGAGCGCTGCGCCATGAATAAGAAGCAGGAATCTATCGAGCCCGGGGAATGTGTAGTTTTGCTGGAGCCTTACGCCGCGGGCGAGCTTGTCATGAACTTAGCGCGCTTGGGGCTATCCGCGGGGTCCTACCACGATGGACAGTCGTTTTTGTCGGGGCGCATGGGCGAACAAATCATGTCGCCTGTTGTGACCATTTGGGATGATGGGCTTGACCCGGATGGCGCGCCTTTTGCTTTTGACATTGAAGGACAACCCAAAGAAAAAGTTGATCTCATAAAAGACGGTTCCGGTGTCGGCGTGGTATACGACTCGTTTTCGGCGTTTAAGGCGGGTCTCGGTAAATCCACAGGGCACGCCGGGGGCTACGGGGCTTCGCCCGCAAACCTGTTTGTTGGGCCCGGTCAGAAGACGAAAGAAGACCTGATAAAGAGCATATCCAGGGGAGTTCTTGTTACAAGGTTCCACTATGTTCGGGCCGTACATTCCCAAAAAACAGTCATTACCGGGATGACCCGGGACGGCACGTTCCTGGTGGAAAACGGAAGCATAAAATCGGCCGTAAAGAACCTGCGTTTTACCCAAAGCGTAGTGGACGCCTTGGCGTCAGCCGTGGAGTTCTCCAAAGAAAGGCAGCTTATCGGGGTTGATTCGTCGGTTGTTACCCCGGCCATGTTGTTGAACAAGTTCAACTTTACAGGCAGGGCTGACCACTGAGATATGTTTGGCAAAAGGCACATTGCGATCACGGCGTCAACAGTCTCGAGCCGAATCTACTCTGACGGTTTTGGTTTCTCGGGTTCAGTATCTGTGGTTTCGGGTAAGTGCTGTTCGCGGAGCGCTCTTGCTTGATCGATGTCGTATTCGGGTTCTAACTTAAGATCGATGCCGCAATGAGGGCATGACCATTTTTCGTAGTGCGTAGCAGCGCTGTAAGAGATATGTTTACACGAAGGGCAGAATTTCCAAGGCACAATGCTCACCCTCTTTGCCATCAATAGTAGTACTATTCTACATGAAATTGTGGTCATTTTACATAGCTGGAGGTAAAACCTGCCATGGGCTTTTCTCACCTTCACGTTCACACAGAATACAGTTTGTTAGACGGCGCTTGCCGAATAAAAGACTTGTGCGCTTTGGCAGCCAAAATGGGGATGAAATCCCTTGCCATAACAGATCACGGCGCCATGTACGGCGTGGTGGCTTTTGTCGAGGCCTGCAAGGCAAACGGTATTCATCCTGTTATTGG
>CAZXSP010000199.1:0-1909 GCA_964643285.1 uncultured Eubacteriales bacterium | reverse complement strand
GGTCGCTAACCTTACCATAGGCAAAAAGAAGTACAAAGGCGTTGAAGCGCAAGTTACTTTGATTAGGGATAAGGCCGTAGCGCTCATTGGGCGTGCTGAAGACCTGATGAACGACGATATGGGCGTGTTCAACAAATTCATGGGGTACTACAAAATGGCGGCCGCCACTCCTGAAGAAAAGGCCCGGAAAGAATCGCTCATCCAAGGGGCTTTGAAAGACGCCACAGAGACGCCTTTGGAGATCGCGAGAGCCTGCGTTGAAATATTGGAGATTGTTCAAGAAGTGGCTGTTATCGGCAACAAAATGGCTATCAGCGACGCGGGGGTTTCTGCATATTTGGCTGAGGCCGCATTAAAAGCTGTGCTTCTTAACGTGGACATCAACGTACCACAGATAGAAGATGAGGAATTTGTGAGCCGGGCCAAAAACGAAAAACAAGAACTTATAGAAAAAGCCGAAACGCTTAGGGCCAGTTCTATTGAGACGGTTTCGGAACGAATAGGCTCTTAGTAAGCTTACATAAAAGAAGCCCCGATTAACGGGGCTTCTTTTTTTGGTTCCAATCGCGCTAGTCCAGGGCCAGGCCCCACAGGGTGCCTTTGGTGTCACCTTGGACTAATATGTGGTTTGCTACTAATGGGTCTTGAAAGAGATATGTGTCCCTTATCTTGTAATCTCTCTGATATTTAGAGCTAATCATTCTCAACACACCCCTGTACCCGCCCGTAACCCAAATGCCGTCACCGGAAGAGAAAGTGGAAAATAGGGACGACTGGCCCTTTAGCTCTGACACGGCTTTTCCGTCACGTTGTGAAATTATTTGGATATTGCCTGCGGAATCCAGTACTCCCAGGTGTGAACCGGGGCCGCCGGCGGGCCACGGATTTCCCGGTATGGAAGTGCCTGTGAAGCTTCTTGAGGAAGCGATTTTCCAGGCCTCTTGGCCCGTGGACGACGAAAACGCGTAAAGGTAGCTTGCTCCTTTTACACCGTCATAAAGTGTGGTGGCATAAACGCGCCCCGATGCAAACGTGGGCGACAAACTGGGTGAATAGTAAACTTGGCGTCCAAGGTCATTTTGCCATTCTAAACTGCCGTCGAGTGCGTCTATGGCGTAGAGGCAGCCGTCCCAGGCGCCAAAGAATATTTTGTTGTCCCCGTAACACGGTGTCGCGGTTACAGCGCCAGCGGCTTCGAACTTCCATTGTCTTATTCCCGTAAAGCTGTTAACGGAATAAACGGTGCCTGATGAAGAGCCAATTACGATTGACTTTCCTTGGGGTGCGTTCACCGCCAACGGGGGGGCGGGGAAACCGCACTTGTCCAAAGTGGTGCTCCATATAAGCGTGCCTTCTGAGATGTTTAGGCAATTCAGGTTGCCTTGCGTATCGCCGAAGTACAACCGGTTGTCTGTGACGGCGCCTCCGCCCCAAGGGGAATTCCCCCGGTATGTCCACAGAACTGAACCATCGTAAAGGTTTATTCGCCTCACCATGCCATCTCTTGTACCAACTATAACGCCGCCTTGGTTGTCGTATACCACGCCTGGCAAGGCCGCGCTTCCCAAATCGGTTTTCCACAAGTGTGACGGGTTGATATCAAATTCGATATACGCGTAATACGGGCCTGATTTTGTGGAAGCCTTCACCTTTAACTTGTGGATTCCCGGTGGTTGCGACGAAACTGCATGCGTGAACTGGTTCGCGCCCTCGGGAACATAACCCAAATCTATGTAAGGGCCGTTATCTATTTTGAAGGATACAAGGGCGCCTTGAGCGAAAGTGAGGTCCGCCGTAAGAACTCCTTTTTCCACGTTGACTTTAAAATCGGAGAAAATGTTGGGCATGGGCTGTCCCGATATTTTGAAACAAAGCTCTTTCTGCCTATCCGGGGTGTCCGCTTGGGTCA
>CAZXSP010000198.1:0-1915 GCA_964643285.1 uncultured Eubacteriales bacterium | reverse complement strand
GTCGATATACCATTTGATGGAATGTTTTTAGGACACTGGGGGTGGGTATTTGATCGAAGCGAAGGGCCTCACCAAAAGATACGGCGATCTTGTTGCCGTAGACAATCTGGAACTGAAAGTACAGCCGGGAGAGATTTTTGGTTTTTTGGGACCTAACGGCGCCGGCAAGACCACGACTATTAGAATGCTTGCAGGGCTTCTCATTCCTACGTCGGGCGAGGTTAAGGTGTGCGGTTTTGACGTCCAGAAAGAACCTGTCAAGGTGAAATCTCGCATAGGGTTTGTACCCGACACTCCAAATGTTTATGAAAAGCTTACAGCAAACGAATTGCTTCAGTTTGTAGCCGATTTGCGGAAAATCCCCGATTCGGAAGCCGAACACAAAGTACAAGAGCTTTTTGCTTTGTTTGATCTTTCGGAAAGACAGAATGAACTGTTGGGCGGTTATTCACACGGCATGAAACAAAAGGTTATTATAGCCGCTGCTCTTTTGGGCTCGCCCAAAGTGTTGTTCTTGGACGAACCGACGGTCGGCCTTGACCCGAAAAGCGCTCGTCTCGTTAAGGACGTTTTGGTTCAGTTTGCCTCAGAGGGCGGCACAGTGTTTCTTTCCACACATATTTTGGAGATTGCCGAGCGCATGTGCCATCGCGTGGGGATTATCCAAAAAGGTAAATTGCTGGCCGAGGGCACAATCGAGGATTTGCGTAAAAAGGTAGGGCAAGGTGTAGTGGGAGAAAACGCTTCTTTGGAAGATTTGTTTTTGAGCCTTACAGCCGGTGAGGAATACCGAGAACTTATTACACATTTAGGGGAGAACGGAAAACCTATTTAGCCTTGGAACGGAGGTTCTTTATGGAATTCGTACTCATGATTCTAAAGCGAGACCTGCGTTCTTTCGTCACCCCCAGAGGTAAGGCCAGCGTAAAAAGGACGATTCAGCTTGTCGCCGGGGTCATATTTGCCTTTGCCATGGTGGCGGTTATGTTCCACTGGTCAGCTAAGCTTTTTTCCTACATCAAAGATACTTTCGGCTTCATACCGGGTTTGTCCGACGCTATTTCTATTAACCTGTTGAACGGGACCGCCTTTTTCGCCCTAGCTGTTGTGTTCATGAATGGTCTGCAGATCACATTCAAAACGATGTACGGTTCCTCCGAAGTGGGGTTCCTGTTGACGCAGCCAATACCCGAGACGGCCGTGTTTGCCTCCAAATTCGTGAGCTCCTATGCGGCTTTAGCCGGGTTTGTGCTTGTCTTCAGTTTGCCCGTATGGATAGGGTGGGGTTCTGCAAACGGGGTTGGAATTGGTTTTTACCTGCTCATGCTCCTAGGGTTTTTGCTTCTTCTGCTTATAGCCCATTCCGTTTTGTCCTTGGTACTCTTGGTAGCCATGCGGTTTTTACCATCTGGCAAGATGAAACAGATTTTTGTAGCCGTAGCAGCTATAGGCGGCGTTTTGTTGGTTCTCGGAACGCAGTTTTTGAGCGCCAAAATCCAATCCGGCGATGCGGACAGTCAGAATGCACTCTTGCAGCAGCTGGGAACCCTGAAGTTGGGCGGTGCGTGGTTTTTGCCAAGCACTTGGCTGGTAAAAGCGGTTTTGGGCACCATCCCGCGTTTCGGGATAAATTTCGTCCCATATTTGCTTATATTGGTTGCGGCCGCCGCAGGCATAAGCTGGTTTGTTATAGCCGTATCGGGCCGCACTTATCTTGCCGGCTGGGCCAGCAGAGCCGAACAACACGTGAAAACTGCCGCCAAGGCGCGAGATAGAAGAACCGAGTGGCGGCATCCAAGACCAAAGGGCACATACTGGACTGTGTTACGAAAGGATATAAAGACACTTTTCCGAGACCCTATCATCTGGTACAGCATGGTGGTAAATGTTATCGTTATGGGCTTTTTCGTTTTCA
>CAZXSP010000197.1:0-1937 GCA_964643285.1 uncultured Eubacteriales bacterium | reverse complement strand
AAAAATCGCCGAAAACATATAAGGGGCCATGGAAGCAAAGAAAGCCTCACGAATCAGCATACCCAGGTTATCCAACGTTCCCGAGCTGCTGACCCCGAAAGTCGGGTTTGTCTTGATTGGTCGCCGTATCTTACTCAAGGCACTAACCTTTTGGGCAATGTCGCCTTCGGTTGTCACAGCCGCCAGACCGTCATTTAAGCACAGGCAAAAGCCATTAACGGTGCGCTCCAGTTCTTCTGCAAACAGATCTGAAAAAGTACTCTTCTTGGGATTGTAGATTTGGCTAATTGCTATTACAGTCACGGTTTGGCTTTTGTCCGGCAATCCCAGGTGCTCGGGACATAAATGCAAGATTGCGTTGGACAAAAAGTTTTCCAGAAGTTCTGAGCGTGCCGCGCGGGCTTCCATTCGAGTTTTGTGAAGGTATAGAGAGGATTTTACAAAACTTTTCACCAGCTGAAGCACTTCCCCGAAGGGCTCAATTGGCATATTCGCATTTGATTCTCGGAGGGCAAAGTACCCCAGTATCTCACGGCACAGGCGTATAGGCTCTATTCGATAGCCGAATGGGTAGTTTTTTGCAGTTCGCTTGACAGTGGCATCAAGCAATGGCTTTTTGTGATGGTCCAGTACCAGCATTTTGGTGCCTGACACTCTATTTATAAAGCTTATAGCCTCGGAAATTGCCTTTAGGGGCGCATCAGGGAACTGGTTACAGAAAATGTCGACAACTTCGGCCTTTAGGCGGTTATTTTCGCGATCGAGGCGCGAGAATACTTTTTCTATTATATTGATCCACCCGGGTTGGCCGCCAATGGTCAAAACCGGTAAAGATAAACTATCGGCTCGCACAAGTGCTTCATTGGGGAATTCGGGAACGAATCTCTCCAAATGTATGCACAAAGCAGCGCATTCTTGTGTCGCTAAAGCCTCAATAAGGCTTGCACAGTCTTGCAGTTTGTCTTTGAACGGGTAACCATTGGTAAGCAGAAGCAATCCTTCAGAAAGCCATTTTTCCGGGTTCGGAGCGGTTAATACGGTTACGGATTTTATCACTCGGTCAAGCCCGTCAAAACCTGCCATCACCCGGCTACCCCCAAGAATCCCGGAGTCTAATAACTCTTTGACGGTGAAAAGACCCTTGGGATTGTAACAGGCGGTATTGCGTACAGCCATCTTCAGCCACCCCCACGCAACAGGGCCATCAAAGTATTTCGCCTAACTTAATAGTTTTGTGGGGGTGACCATTTTACCTTTGTGGCAATATCATAAAATGCCCCAAAACTATCCTTTCTAAAAGATCCAATTCCACCTTTTGCTCTCTTCTTTGTCCAGCCATTGACTGGTGTGTGTGAGGTAAAACAACATGTTCTCTATCCCTACCAGATGGGAATATTCTTCTCGGCGCATAAGGTCAAAGAGAGCTTTATCGGATTCCGATTCTTCTTTTTCCCAAAGCTCCGAATAGAATTGGTAACTGGCTTCCTCCAAATCCCTGGCGATTTTCAGCGCTGCTTCATATTCGTCTGTGTCAGCCGTCGTCTCTTCACCCGGGTTTCTATGGAAGTGTGCCATCATCCTATTTTCCAAAGATTCCGTGACGTAGTCGGCAAAATCCGGGTTCACCGGCGAGTCGTTCAACAATGCTTGGAACCAATCGCGGTGTCTTTCTTCGTCTTTAGAGAGTTCCAAAAAAAGGGCTTTAATCAAAGGGTTTGAGGCTTTTTCCGCTTGGGCGAGGTAAGTGAGTCGCCCATACTCTTCCATTTCTACTGCCTTTCTAAGCACATCCGCCGCGGTCATTGTCTTACCCCCTTATATTTTTTAAATATGGTCGGCGCCTTCTTTGCTCGCCGAGAAGCTTTCAGCCAAACGCGCCAGTCGTTCCAAGTTCCGGTCAACTTTTCGGTGAAAATCGTCAGGCGCCATACCCGACA
>CAZXSP010000196.1:0-1937 GCA_964643285.1 uncultured Eubacteriales bacterium | reverse complement strand
TGGATGAAACGGCCTGAAACAAACAATGTGGACATAACGGCACCTCCTCATGCCTTGACTAGATTTTCGGCTGACCAATGTGTATTTTGGTTGCCGTAATCGCCAAGATGTGAGGAAATGCGAGTCCACCTGAGGATTCTTGGCATCCAAGCTGACTGAACACGGCCGGAAACAAAAAACCCGCCCCTTTAGGGGCGGGATCCTATCCCACTGTTCCACCCTGATTCGGTTACCGACTTACAGTTTTTACAATCCGACGTGTTTTTATAGCCTGGCCCTCTTACGGCTGTATCGCGCTCCGCGCCGGCGTTCGGTACACCGCCGGTGGCTCCAAGGTGGTTTTTCCCTTAGGGTTACCGCAGGTGGCTTTCAGCCCGTGGCGCACCCTCACTTTTGCGGATCTCCCAGGTACTTGCCTTTTCATTGCCGTATATTGGTTTTCGATATTATAGGGGCCGAAACGCTTCGGCGCAAGGGCTGCGGACATTTTTGTTACCAAATGGCAAATAGTTTCATGCTATTACCACACAAGACGCGATACTCGAACTTATCGGGTCGAGAATCATTAAAGTTTTTGGGTGGTTACTTGCCAGAGGTAGAGAGACGCAACCGTTCTGCAAGGTTTCCACAACTCGGCCATGGCCTCAACATCTTTCGGCTTTGGCACTTCATCGAGACGGTACAGCCACTTGGCGCCCTTTCTGAGGCCTAAATCAGCACCCGCGAAAACGTCAAACCGGCCAAGCGTAAATATCATATACATTTTGGCTGTCCATACGCCTATCCCGCGAACCTTGGTAAGGGTTTCTACTATTTCCTCGTCGGACATGTCCTGAAGTTTTTCAAAATCAACTTCACCTGAAATAGCTTTTTGGCTTAGGTCCTTCACATACGCTATCTTTTGCCTGGACAATCCGCACGCCTTCAGTTCTTCGGGTTCCATGGCATCTATCACGCCCGGAGAACAAGCACAAACCGGATTTGCTTTGGGTGTCTTCTGAACGCAGCATCCTATTAGCCGTTCCCAAGTTGCAACGGCAGACCGGCCCGAAACTTGTTGCCCGATTATAGAACGAACAAGGGAGCTAAAGGGGTCTCCCCGATAACTCAAAGTGACATCGCCCACAGCATCAGCCAGGCGAACAAACTCGGGATCTTGCTTGCAGATATATTGGACAACGTCAGAATCACGGGCAAACACTATGGTGCTCAAATCAGCTTCCTCCTAAATGCCTACCTCCTGAAATTTGTGATCTTTAAACATCACGACTTCTTTATAGCCTATACTTTTCAGAAGCTGTACCGACTCATCAAAATGGAAATCCAGGTTTTCAGCTCGGTGAGCATCACTGGAAAGCATCACTTTTGCGCCGTGAGCCAAAGCTTCTTTCAGTAGAAAACTGTGGGGAAACGGTTGGGTTCTTCTCTTCTTTGCGATGGCAGCGTTATTCACCTCGATGACCGGCGTCACCTCCAAAGACGCGATGAGCGCCTCGGTTGCCATACTCCTATACTCGGGATTCTCTTCATCGATTTGGCCGTGTTGTATCAGAACATCAAAATGGCCCATTATATCGGGCCGGTTCTTCTTTTGGCAGGCCACATATGTCTCATAGTAAGTCCTGGCATAGGCCATGGTATCCCCGTTAAAGTAATTCTCTATTGTCTCCCATTGCTCGTCTTTTGCGTGATCCACAGAATGAAAACGACCGCCGGCCTTGATGTAGTGCGTGCTCCCAATAAGGTAATCGTATGCTTCCCTATTTTCGAGTTCACTGTAACCGTCCCACTCCAAACCCGTATAAACCTGAATGCGATCCTTGTACTTTTCGGCTGCGCGCCGAACTTCCCGCAAATAAGCCGGAAACACCACAGGGCGCATGCAGTATCTAAGGTCGAAAGGCGTATAGCTGTGGTCTGAAAATCCCAACGAAACG
>CAZXSP010000195.1:0-1964 GCA_964643285.1 uncultured Eubacteriales bacterium | reverse complement strand
ATTGCAGACACCCTTGATTTTACTGGTGCCGATAACCTTGTATTCAGAATTAACGCAACACAAATAATTCTATCGCAAAGCTATGCAACCATAGGTTCAGTAGCGTCGGCTATTCAATCGCAGCTCAACAGCGCTGGTGTTACAGGCATACAGGTGAGTACAACAGAAGATGATGAGCTTACTATAACCTCAGGAAGTAACATAACAATCGCTTTAGTTGACAGTGGAAGCAGTAAGACCCTTGCTGATATTGGTATAACTAATGGTGTTTTAACAGCTGCTGCAGAAGTTAAGGATGCCACCACTCTTAATCCAAACAGTGAATTTAATTTTACTGTAACTGTTTCAGATGCAGATGGAGTAGCTGATGATGCTGGTGGGATAAAGGATCTGGAATTAAAGCTGTGGTATAATGCCGCCGGAGTAAATAATAACGAATTCTATTTCAATCAACAGACAAACCCCAGTGCTACAAATTATGTAAGAATACATTGGAATAAGGATAACGGAGCCATTCTGGACGCAGGCGCCGAAAATGACACCGAACTTGATAATGGTCGTGAAGGTGTCTGGCAACTGGTATCGTCACAGCTTCCTGATGAAAGCACAGGTACGACGTTTGATTTCGTATTTAGAGTAAAGGTAGGAGAAATAGCCGGGCAAACAACTGCTACAGCAAAATGGCAGGTTGGGGCAAGGATTATTGATGCGGATGAGCAGACAGATGAAGAAGAAGGCTATGCCAAGTTCGAAACAGCGCCCGAAGCCGAAGGTCAGGGAATAACCATGTCTTGGTATGGCAGAATAGATGTACCGGAAGGTACAACTGCAGACTGGGGAAATATAGACGCAGGTACTGACTTTGCTGATACGTCTGCAAGGGTGCAAGTTGAAGGCATATCATATTTGTCAAATGGAGAGTATGATAGGCAGGTTAGTACAGAAACCACGTGGGATGGTACGGATGGTAAAACAGTAACCAGGGCAATAACTGATACTCCTGCTAAAAATCAATTTTCACTAAAAGCCAGCGAAGAAGATGGGCATGCTACTGCTGATGCAATAACAGACACAGCATTGGAGCTTGCCGCCAATGAAAGTGCAAACACAAGCTACAGCTTAACAGCTACTGAGAATTACCTGTTTATAGCATTGAATGAAACCTTCGATGAAAAAGGTATTGAGTTTAGCGGCACAATAACTTATAGCATTATACAATAACGTTATAATACAGATATATTCACAATAGCTGGCAGCATAGCATTTGCTGTGCTGCCAGCTTATTATAAAGCCTCTTGTAAAGGAAAATGAAAAAGGCAAAGTTGAGTGCCCCCAATGGGTATAATATTTTATTACAATATATAAGAGGGAGGCGTACCATGCTACAGCTTTGGCACACCAATCAGAAAAAAGCAATTATTAGGATGTTTGCAACTGTTATCTGTTTTATCCTCTCTTTTTTTCTGACGATTATACCATCAGAAGCTAAAGGGGGTATTGCAATATCGGGTTCTTTTAACGATTATCATTATATGATGGTTCCGGGAGAAACAATTTCTGATCCTAACGTTAACATAATTGTATTTAATAACTATGACAAGCCCATGAATATGAAGTTTTCTGTGGAGGTACCCGATGGAGTAAAAATTGATGTGGAGGGCAAAGAAGCTGTTATTCCGGCGGGCAAAAGTGTTTCATTTCCGGTAGCGGTTAGTGTAGATTCAACGGTTGTGCCCGGAGAGTATTCTATAATTGTTTCGGCAGATGGAGTTCCGAGCAAAGAAGGCGGAATTGCTATTGTCGGTTCGGCAAAACTCCGGACTGAACTGACCGTCTTTGGTGAGGCTGCCTGGATTGACATAAGTGCAGTAACAGGAAACAAAGAACCTTTTCATGATGGAGAAATACAGCTCTTTTTAAATGATGGAAACAGGTATCTTCCTGTAGGACGTAAAAGAAGCAAT
>CAZXSP010000194.1:0-1982 GCA_964643285.1 uncultured Eubacteriales bacterium | reverse complement strand
AGGGCGAGCGCCGCCCCTATGAATAGTCCCAGTAACATGGCTACGCAAGTAAGCCGAACTGTCACAGACGCGGCGCTCAAAAGCCTTGGAAGTATGCCAAAGACAAACTCAAACGCGGGCGTCCTTCCGCTACCGGCTTTCATTGCTAAACCACTTGTCGAATATTGCTTGAGCCGCTCCGTCTTCCTGCATAGCAGCCACGGCAGCTGCTACGGCTTCTTGAAGTTCTATGGCGTCCTTTTTTAAGGCGATTCCCACAGGGGCTCTTTCCCCGGCTGAACCCGTAATAACAAAACTTTCGGGTTCTCTTTTCTGATAGTACATGCCCACGGGTTCGTCAATTACTATGGCATCGCACCTTTTGTTTTGGAGCTCCATGAAAGTGGTGTCAAAGCTTTCGAAGCTTGACACCTGGGCATCCGTAACACTGGCAGCCATTTCTTCGCTGGTGGTGGCTACTTGAACAGCTATAGTTTTACCCTCAAGCCCTTCCAAATTGGTTATGGGCTCGTCCTCAGGCGACATGACTATAACCTGTTCCCACTGTTGATATTCCACGAAAGCTGCTTCCTCTTGGCGTCCCGGGGTGATATTCATGCAAGATATGACGGCGTCGAACTGGCCGCCTTGCAGCCCAGTAAGAAGGCCATCCCATTTTGATGATACGAATTCGGCTTTTACCCCCAAGCGCTCGGCTACTTCAGCCGCAATGTCGATATCGTAGCCTCTGATGACGCCGTTATCGTTCCATTCAAGCGGGGGATAGGTGTCGTCTGTAGCCACGCGAAGAACCCCGCTTTCAACAACTTTGGAAAGGCTGGTATCGGGGCGTTCTTCATTGTTGCCGCAAGCGGCAAAAACAAGTGGAATAACGATTAGTGCGGCAAATACGAGTATACATCTTCTCAAAAAGCTCATCCTGGCTAACCTCCGGTCGTTTGTTGGATAACTTTTGGAAACAAAAGATCCAATTTCAACTCCTTCCCCCCGCGTGAGATAGCGCTTCATCGGTGAGATGGGGGTCTTCATCGATGACAGTCCCGCACCTATTGGGGTGTGGGCCCAGTCCCTGCCTTCGGTAAACAGGGGCTTCGGCGGATATGTGTCATTCCTTGGCATCAAAGGCTTCCGGCCTCAGCCAAGTACCACCACGCTCCGCGCCTCTACCTCACCCAGTTGTCAGGATGAGGCATCGCTTTATTTATTTTGTCAACATCCTATAATCAAGTGTGAATTCCGTCAATACCGGGGTTTTCTTGGCTTTAGGTAACCGGGCCCCAAAGGCGGGCATAAGTATGATGCAGGAGGGATGTTTTCGCGGGGAGGGGTGAGTTCGTGGCCAAACAAAAATTGAAACCTGCTTGTCTTTTTGAGGAACCGGAAGTCGTAGGGGTTGGGTACGGACAAAAGAAAAAGGCTGGCGGGGAGCGCACCTTGACCGTTTTGGTGAAGGACAAAAGCTCGGTTCCAAGCCGCTTCAAACTGGTACAACTTTTTGGTTCGGCCGAGCTCGATGTCGTCGAAGTCGGCGAATTGACAGCTTTGGACGAACCACACAAAATCACAAGCGAAAAATCATAAAGCAGCCGACAGTATCTGTGGTTTCAGCCCGGTTCTGTTATGATAGTTGTCAGAATTCAAACAATGACTATCAGATTGGTGGGGCCTACACATGACTCGTTGGCTGCTTTCTGCTTCTCCTCTTGCTGTACTTCTGGTGACAATGTTAGGGATGAAATGGAAAGCAAAGCGGGCAGGGACGGTGGCGTGGGTTGTGGCTTTAGCCGTTAGCTTGATTGCTTTTGGCGCTTACCCATATCTTTTGGCGGTGGCATGCGCCAAAGGGTTTAGCCTTACGCTTTTTGTGGTGTTAATCATATGGGCTTCGGCTTTCATGTTTCAAATTATAAACGAGACGGGCACAGTTCCCATAATATCCAAATTGTTTTCCAGTTTGTCAGAAGACAAACTCATGCTTGCGC
>CAZXSP010000193.1:0-1984 GCA_964643285.1 uncultured Eubacteriales bacterium | reverse complement strand
GACTTTCGATGGGATGTCCTGACATGACATGTTCTCCTCCATTTTCGGTTCAACGTTGCAATCTCGTTTTAGTATTCCACCGTTTCTTTAGAGACTTGATTTCGCGCTACATTTCTTACTGCCCGGATTTGCGGCCCTACGATTCGCCTGAGGGAAAACCCTACTTTTGCCATACTCCAAACAGAAGCTGATATGATGGCGTCCACTTTTACGCGAAAAATCGGTTCCGAATAATCGGGAACGAATCGGACTTTGGGATTCGCCGAAAAACTCACCCCTTTGCGACGCAGTACTGACAAAGCCACACCGGACGCCGAACTGAGGCTGCCCGCGGCTATTGCCGTGCCAAAGGCATCGCCCGTTCCGATTTTTCCAAAAACCCATAACCGTTCTACGGAGAATACTTTTATGGCTGCGGACGAAATTTCTTTTAGCGTGGCCAGCAGCCTTTGTGCGGTTTTCACAGTAGATTTAACTTTGAACCCTGTTACATTGGGGCGTTTTGGCTTGGGTGCACCCGCCCGATGCCCAACCTTTCGTTTTGGCATCGGGAGCGGGATAAACCAAGGCGATAAAGGAGGCTTTATGTAAACTTCTTCGCCCAGCTCATTTGGAGCGACGAGAAGCTTTACCCTGAATTTGAGAGGGAGAAACAGAAAAAAGGCCACCAGCATGGGAAGGAACACAGCTATAACAAACGCAAGATTCCTCATAGGTGTAGAATGCCATCTAGCTGTATTTTTAATCCAATGAGGACATCATACTGCCAAGTTAACCACCCATAACGGGCTATTTGAGGGGCAGCTCTTGTTTCCCGGGCTGTTCCTTTGAACTTTTTCCGTTAGAGGTCAATGGGGGCAAATCCTCAAGCGAGTTCAAAGATGCTTTCTTCAGAAATTCCCGGGTTGTGGCGTAAAGCTTTGGCCGCCCGAGGCTTTTCTTTCTGCCTGCTTCTTTGATAAGACCCTTTTCCAAAAGCGTTTCAATGCTTGATTCGGGGTTTACTCCCCTTACTGCCTCAATATCTTGTCTGGTTACCGGCTGATTGTACGCGATGACCGCTAACGTCTCCGTGGCTCCTTTGGATAACTCGGACGGTCCTCTTTTCGACAAAGCATCTTGCACAATCGCCGAACACTCAGGTCTGGTTCTTATAAGAAATCCTCCGGCAACCCGTTCAAGCATTATACCCCGTTCTTTATACTGTCTTGTTAACGCGGTAATGCCCGATAGCACTTCAAGCTCGCCTAAATCAAGAACCCTGGCTAATGTCTCCAAAGTCAAAGGCTCATCGGAGGCAAACAATAGTGCTTCGATGAGCGCCGGGATAGGAATGTTCACGTATTTTGCACCTCGTCAGCTTGTGTAAGTTTATCGGCTGTAGTCGAGAACATGATCTCGCCGAAAGCTTCTTTTTGCCGCGCGAACACCCTTCTCCTTTTTATGAGCTCCAAAAAAACCAAGAAACTCATCACAGCCTCTGCTTTGGTTTTGCCCATAAACCGCGAAAACTGCAAAACAGCTCCGCGCTTAGCCAAGCGCCTCACTTCGGACCAAAAACTCCTGAGGTGAGTTACAAAAGAAAACTTTGGTATGGTCAAGATTCGGTGGGTAGGTTCCGATTTCGCTTTCATTAGACGCATGGCATAAGCCAGCTTATGTGGATCGATGGCAGCGGTTAGAACGGGAGTATCTGTTGAAACAATCACGCCGCTTTTGTATTTTTCGGCGGAAATTTTGAAAACCCCGCTTACGAAGAGCGCGGCGCGCGCCAACTCCTTACTGTCCATTACAGGAACATAAGTGGAAGCGACTTCATCAGAATAGAACCCTTCATCCGGTTCTTCATCTTGGCCAAACTGGGGCGCCGCGGAAGGCAGCAAGCGTTGTAGCTTAAATACCACTAATTCCGAGGCGTATGACAGAGTCTTCACAGATTCCTCAAGCGGTACTTGATTGCTCTCAACTTTCTCACGAAACTTTC
>CAZXSP010000192.1:0-1992 GCA_964643285.1 uncultured Eubacteriales bacterium | reverse complement strand
GTATCCCGTAGAACTTCCGTAGCCGCCGAAACGGCTGTCAAGATAAAAACGAGAGGAGATAACCCCTGGGTCGTCGTATTTTTGCGCTTGATGGAACTCGAAATCTGTTATCACTGTGGGCTCTTCACCCACTGTGTAAACGGTATTCCAGAACAAGCGATAGTTGCATTGCACAGTGAGGTCCAACGATAAACCGTCTGCTGCACGTTTGTCGCCGTACAAAACGGTCTCGTTTATTACTACCTGGTCTTTGTCCCGGTCCAAAGAACCGTGCATGTATCCTAAAGAACCGACGGCCAGAACAAACGAAAGTATTACGACAGTAAGACTCTTCCCCACGGTTTATCCCTCCTACTCCTTTGTGCCCGTCAGTTCTGAAAGTGCTTTTCCAACGCGATCGGCCTTGTAACGATACGTCTTTTTGATGTGATCCATGAGGCTCTCTCCCGATTCTTCAAGGTCGAGGGTCTTCACATCGCCCACTATTTTGCCGTGATTTATGAGGATGGCCCTTCCTATGAAGTTTTGCACCTCTTCAATTAGGTGGGTCGCCAAAAGTATGGTCTCGTTGGGTTCCAAGATTCCCAACAGTACCTTGTAAAAATCCTCCCGGTTGAAAACGTCGTTACCGGCGAAGGGTTCATCCATCATGATGTAGTCGGCGCCTTGGCACAAAGAAAGAATGACTTCGAACTGGTTCTTTTGCCCTGTGGAAAACTGCCGTATGGGCTTTTTACCCGGCAAACCAAAGAAGTCCATTAGCCCGTTAAAACGCCTTTCGCTAAACTTCGGGAACTGAAGGCCATAAAATTCCTTGTGGGATTGAGCATCAAGATTGGGAAAGAAGGAGTGCTCGTTTGTGGCAAATGAAAGCCTTTCGATATTTTGGCGGGAGATGGGTTCACCACCCAGGGTAATGCGGCCGGAATAGTTCAGGAATCCCAAAACGCATTTCATCAAAGTCGTCTTCCCGGCTCCGTTTTCCCCAAACAAACCCACAATTTGCCCTTGAGGCAGGGTTATACTCACGTCGTCCAGAGCACGTTTTGTCCCAAAACGCTTCGTTACGTTCTTTATCTCTATCATAATGCCACCCCCATAAAAGCGCTCCATATCTTCTGCCACTGATAGGGCGTAAGGCAAGCAGAAGGTGTAAACGCCATGTAAATTACGAAATAGCCGAGAAGCAAAAGAAAGGAAATACCCATGCAAGCTGCCACGCCTAATACAGGGAGGGTAACCAGACGCCTTGGCATTTCCCACCTGTTTGGCAGACGTTTCATGAGATATATGCTCTTGGCGCCCTGAAAGTGGTACGCGTAGTGATACACGGCCAAAACCGCCATGCACATAGCCAGAACCAAAAACCCGTTCAGGCTGCCACCCAAAATGGCCACAAAATCGGGCATCACCGCTCTTGTATCCAGCACCTTTTTAAGACCATCCCACAAGAAAAGCCTGTCGCGGCATCTTGTGTAGTTAACCAAATATCCGAGGCTATAAACGGTGCTGATGATGCACCCGAAGGCAAACCATGTGAGTTCGGAAGACAAATTGACACCTGGGGGTGCGTGTCTTTCAAGCTTTTTAATGATGTTCATGTTCACTGCCATGATCCCCCCTTATGCCCGAAAACGCGCTTACGGTTATGGCTAACGCGACAAGAGACAGGAATATATCGGTTCCAAGACTACCCATGGGTTTGGAAAAACTGACCACAGTGAGCATCGCTAAACCGAAAACGGCTATACCCATTTGATCGCGCCTTTGACGCCAAGAAAAAGACGCGGCGCAGAAGCCAAGGGAGATGGCAAAGACGATGTTGCGGACATACCGGCTGACTTCCGCTAAAGGCAGCAAGCTGTGCAGAAAGCTGTTGCGGTAGAAGGCCAGGAGCATTGTTTGGCCGCTCACAAGGGTAGGGTCCATCCGCGTTATGTAAAGCCTGCTAAGCGCGAAAGCTATGGCTGCCTGAACAACCCAAAACAGAAA
>CAZXSP010000191.1:0-1994 GCA_964643285.1 uncultured Eubacteriales bacterium | reverse complement strand
GTCTCATAACGTTCCCTGACGGTACCCACCACAAGCCGGTTTTCTTTTTTGGGGGTTATGTTGACACGTGGGGGACTGATGGCGTTTTTGTCTTTCCAGTCGATTTTGTACCCAAGGTTTTCTAACACGAACCTAAGAGGCGCGATCATTTGGCCGTCAGCTGCTGAAGGTGTTTCTTGTGTGAAAGGGATAGCCAATTCATGGCCGTTTACCACAGCGATGCTTCGGCCGGGGATCAGTTCAATCTTTTTGTCGCCGGCCCGGACAGAAACGTAGTCGCCGGCCAAAGATTTGGCCATAGTCAACCCAAGGTTAGTGGCTAAATCTGTTATCGGAACATAGGTGGTTCCGGCAATGAGCTGCCCTTTACAAGAAAGGGGCTCGCCTTCCAAAGTGAGCAGAACTGTTTCTATGGCCGGGGGCTTGGGGGCTGTCATGCCGATTCCGAACCACACAGCAAGCGTGCCTGCCAAGAGCGCTCCTACAATTAAATATTTGGGCACCTTTTTCAATTGTCATATCAACCCCTTTTATCCTGTAGACGTCTTTTAATCATCTTGGTTCACAACATGCGGCGGTTGATTTTGTAAGCGAATAATTTTGGGTTTTCAACTGGCGCTTTTGGCCTTTATACAGGTAAAATGTTATGGTCTATCGTAATGTTGCTTAACACGAGTGTGGTGGAAGGAGACAAAACATGAACATCAAAGAGAAAATGAATCATAGGTTCCGCGATCTGGAAGGCGGTCTGTTTTCTGATGTAACCAAAGCTGACGTGGGTGAGGGCGTGGGCCGTCTAATGGAGCAGGGTTACGACCTCATGGCTTGGGCAGATCCCTTTTTTCCGGACCCATCCATACCTGATTCTGTGGCTAAAGCCTTGATCGACTCTATTAACACAGGTTTCCCATCCCATTACACCATGCCCATTGGTAACCCCGAATTGCGCAGGGAGCTTTCAAAAAAGGTTAACCGGTACAACGGGATTAAAGCCGATCCAAACAGGAACATTTTGGTCACGCCCGGTTCTGATTCGGGGCTTCTTTATGCCATGTTGCCTTTTTTGACCGAGGGCGACGAAGTGATGGTTTTAGACCCCAGTTATCCATCCAATTTCCTAAACCCTAAACTATGCGGAGCCCGTACCGTAAATGTTCCTCTCGAAGAAGAAAACGGGTATCAAATAGATGTGGCCGAGTTTGAAAAAAGGCTCACGCCCAACACCAAAATGGTGTTGATATCGCATCCCAATAACCCCACAGGCACAGTTTTTCGCCGTGAGTCTCTGGAGGATCTGTGCAAATTTATAGTAAAGAACGATCTCATGCTGGTAAGTGATCAGGCTTTTGAGGATCACATATTTGATGGTATTGAATTTGTGACACCCGCGGCGCTTCCCGGTATGTGGGAACGCACTTTAACAGTTTGTTCCTTGTCAAAAGGCTATGGGCTTAGCGGGCTGCGTGTTGGGTACATCGTTGCCGACGATCATATTATGGACGTTCTGTACGGCGGGGCAGTAAACGTTCTGGGAGCCACTAACACGGCTTCCCAAATGGCTGCCATAGCCGCTCTTAAAGATTCCGCCATCTTGCCGGCTTACCGCCGTATATTCGACGAAAGAAGGCGCGTTGCCTACGAACTCTGGAGCAATGTGCCCGGCGTAAAGATGCAACTTCCTGAAAGCGGCTTTCTTTCGTGGTTAAATATATCCGGCTTGGGGACCGACGCAGAGGTGGCCCTTTACCTCCAAACCCATGCCAAAGTCGTGGTCAATGAGGGCAGTTTTTACGGCAGCTTAGGCGGTCCGGGACATTTACGTATAGTTCACGGATGTTTTGCCGACAACGACAAGGCCTACTCAGTGTACCGACGAATCGCCGAAGCACTGGTTTCTATGGGCGAAAAGCAACCCTAATCCTATATTATGTGTCGAAATTAGAGTATTTCTAGCGAATTATACTGAAATATGTTACACTGCGGTCACGCCAGCT
>CAZXSP010000190.1:0-2013 GCA_964643285.1 uncultured Eubacteriales bacterium | reverse complement strand
TTGGGAGCCAGCGCCCTGGCAATGGCCACCCTTTGCTGTTCGCCGCCGGACAGCTCCGATGGGTAGCTTTGGGATCTGTCCAAAAGATTGACCTCTGTGAGAAGATAATTTACCCGCGGAACTATTTCACCGTCGCTTTTACCGGCCAGCCACAAAGGAATGCTAACGTTTTCGAACACAGTGAGATCGGGGAATAAGTTGAAAAACTGGAACACGATGCTGAGTTCTGTTCTTCTGAGTATTGCCAATTCGTCTTCTGACAACCGAGAGTATTTTTGCCCGCAAAGACTGACATCGCCGTAAGACGGGCGGTCTATCCCCCCGAAAATGTTGAGCAAGGTGCTTTTTCCCGATCCTGAGGGCCCCATGATCACCACAAACTGACCCTTGGCGATCTCCAAATTCACGTTGGACAGGGCGAACAATCCATCTCCCACAGGGAACAGCTTTGTCAGCTTTTCGCAACTGAGTATGGGACCGAACCTATCATTCACGTTTGAGCACCTCCGCGGCGGGGATCCTTACAGCCCAAATACCCACCATAAAGCCTAAAAACAAAGGCATTATAAATGACATTCCAAATACAAGGATAAAATCAACTGCCAGTTGCTTAATCCATTCCAAAAAAGTCACATCGGCAGCCCACAGAGCCAGAATTGATAAAGCTTTCCCCGCCAGAAATCCAAAAAGGGAACCGGTCAAGGCCACATATCCCAGACCGGCCATGACATACCCCATAATGTCCCGGCCGGTAGCCCCCACCACTTTGAAAAGGCCAATTTTTCGCCTTTTCTGAGCCAATGTCACATACATGCTTCCCGCTACTATCACCGACGAAAGAAAGAACATGAGTAGGCCCGCGGCAACTTTTCCCTTCTGGTCTGCGATGCGAATGTGCGAGCCGGTGCTTTTCATTTGTTTTAACTCGGGAACCGGTATTGCGGCAAAACCCGGTCCCAACATGTCCTCTATATCCTTGGCCACGTTTTTTGTCTGGGACATGCGGTCAACCTTGACGGAAACCTGATAAGTAGGAAAGTGTGCGGCATTATCCGCGGCGGCAGGCCCAAGCTGCACCCGGTAATCTTCAGGCTGAACCAGCTCCCAAAATGTGTCTTTCGATACTATGATCTCAGGCCGTTCCCAATACACCGGCGACAAAGCGGCCGCTTGACCCGTGGGGTTTTGAGACTGGTCAGGCTCCAAATCCACTTGAATACGGTAAATTCCGGACACGCTCAGTTTGGCGTTTGATGGGGCATCCCAAGAAAGACCAATGTCGACACCGTTTTCATGTACCACCGGCCGAGGAATTGTGATTTCCACAAAATCTCCGAGTTGCGCTGTGTTGGCCGTAAGGCCCCGCTGCGGAAATAAGCAATCATAGTGTTCGGAAGAATCTTCGGAAAAATGCTCAGTAGTTTTGTGAGAGATTACAAGTTCTTCGAAAAAACTGTCATCGACGTCAAACCCACGGATGATTGCGGGGAATTCGAGGCCCATAACCTCCACTACGCACGGCAGCGAATTGTAAGGCAAGGCGTGAAAAACGCCGGGTATTTCGTCCAAAACCCGCATAACGTCAAAAGGATCAAAAGCCCGCCAAGAAACATCCGGCTCTAAAACATAACCTTTTGTTTCAAGTCCGGGCAAAAAGTCTAAGACTACAGATTGCCAGCCGGACCCGTTCCAGGGTTTCCAAGTGAGCTCCCTGCCCTGACCTGCCTTTAAGGGATTTCCCAAAGGCAGGACAAGTATGTCGCCGCCCATAAACGCCCTTTCAGGTTTCGCCAGACTTTTTGCATACCCTGAAGGTATCACGTGGGACAGCACAAAAATCATGGCTGCCAGCGCCATAGCTGAAATGGCCACACGACTTTCGAAGCGGTTTGTTCTTGCGTCCCTCAGCCCAAGATGAAAAAGATCCATACCGGCCACCGGCTACTTATTTCAGTCTTCCACCTGTATATTGTGAAGCGGCGCCGCAAAAGTCTTCCCTTGGCTATTGGTCAC
>CAZXSP010000189.1:0-2014 GCA_964643285.1 uncultured Eubacteriales bacterium | reverse complement strand
GTCACTGAATCTAACCTCATGGTTGAAATGAGGACAGTCAAGTGTCCGGAAGAGCTTGAAATTTACAGAACCGGAACTGTTATCACCGACTATGCCCAAGAGGTGTTCAGGGATTTGGTGAAACCCGGTGAGCTTATAGCGGTCATAGACAAGGAAGTCGCCAAACAAATGGTCCTAAAAGCTGCCAAATTGTTCCCCGGCGATTCGCTTGAACCCTTTTGTCTCAGCCTTACAGGGCCTTTTTCGTGCTCGCCCCACGGCACCGGCGGGGATATCGATATGGTTATAGAAAGAGGCCACGTCATAGTAGACATGCTTTGCTGCAGTTTCTGCGGCTATTCCATTGAAAACGAGAGAACTTGGATCGTGGGTGAGGCTACGGACCTTCAGGCAAGGGCTTTTGAAGCGGCAGAGAAGGCCTGTGTTGCCGCGGCTTCACAAATGATAGCCGGTAATCGGGTGGCTTCCATTGACGCAGCGGCTCAGGCCGAAATCGAAAAGGCTGGGTTCGCTGAATACATCCGCCACAGAACGGGTCACGGCTTAGGCATTGCGGGCCATGAGTTCCCCGAGGATGTAGCTTTCAACAACCGGCCGCTTATTGAAGGCGAAGTGTGGTCGTCCGAACCCGGGATCTATATTTACGGTGTCGGAGGATTCAGGCATGACGATACCGTTATCGTGGGCAAAACCGAGCCTGAAATACTTACCAAGTGGCCCAAGGATCTAAAAAGCCAGACGATTAAAGTGTAGTCTTTCAGCACAGAAAAAAGGCAATAAAAAACCGGGGATGGCATTCCCCGGTTTTTCTATCTTCCTTAGACTTTGATAGTTTGGCTCTCCAAATCCTTCGGCCAAGTGGTCAAGATCTCGGGCTCTTTTTCGCCTACTATTACTGTGTCATCGTGTCTGAAGCCGCCTACCCCGTACACGTATATTCCGGGCTCGGCCGACCATACTTCGCCTGCTCGCAGGGGCCTATGGTTAAACGCCACATCTTCGGGGAATTCGTGGCCGGCGATTCCAAGGCCATGCCCCGTTCTATGTCTGATATGGGCGCCAAACCCGGCTTTCTCGATCTCAGCCTGTGCCGCGGCATCTATGGAAGAGGTAAGGTTCCCCGCGACCATTTGGCTTGACGCAGCTAAAGAAGCAGCGGTAGACGCTCTAAATGCCCTTTCCTGAACATCCGACGATGGCTCGCCTACGATATATGTCCTCTCGTTTTCAACGGTATAGCCGTTGTAGCGCACAATGATGATGTTGACTATCCCGTGCCCTCTTTCAATACGCATATCAGCATCTCCGCCGGTGCCGTGTGGGGAGGCCGAAGCGGGCCCGCTAAGGCTGAAGCAGCGCGGCTCAACTTTATCGCCGGGGAACATTTCAGCGCCTTTTATGGCCATTTCACGTGTTGTGGCAAGGTCCACATCGACCATTAACTTTCCTGGTTTCACCAAATCTTTGAACACCGATTGGCCAAAGTCGCTTAACTTGGCGCCTTCTCTGAAAAGCTCCAATTCCTCGGGGCTCTTATAGGTACGCATATCTTTTATAAACTCTGCTTCCGAGGTAAAGCCTATTTTGGGCAAATAGCCGTTGAGGGGTTTTACAGAACCCGGTGAAGAGTCGCACGCCAAAATACCTCTGTCAATTCCGCGGTTTTTGAGCTCCTGAGCCAAAAGCCCGGTCCACTGCAGTTTGGTGTATCCCCTTATGGTTGAAGAGACATGCTCGTGCCAGAAATACACATCGTCCACCGCAAGGGTGTTTCTTTCCTTGGCCATTTGCACGTGGTGAGTGGAAAGCTCGTTCATTACCAAGAAAGGATCGCCGTTTTTGGGTATTACGGCCGCCACGGGCCGCTCCCATGGCGCCACATCAAGAAAGAAACCTGTCGCATAGTAGAAGTTATCAGGCGTCAGAACAAGATAAGCTTCGTAACCTTCTTTTTCTAAGAACTCCTTGATGCGCTGATGCCGTTTGACAAACACATCTCGCTTCAGAAAATTCA
>CAZXSP010000188.1:0-2093 GCA_964643285.1 uncultured Eubacteriales bacterium | reverse complement strand
GTGGGGCCGGGGCGGCGCGAATCGGTAGCCCATAAAACCAGGCCACCGTGTTTTGTGACTGCTGTCGTTACCTCCGAATTATCTTCTCTTTTTTGAGTGACGAGAAAACATGGTACAGAGCCTTCATTTTCTTCCACTCGTGTAGATTGAAAACTGTCTTCCCGCATTAGAAAATCTTCCGCTACTGACATTGCTTTTGCCCGATCGACAACCGCACCGGGGTTAGCCAGCACAGCGTGAGCCATATTGGTGTCCGAAAACGGGCCGTCGTAAATTGGTGAAGGTACGCTTTGAGTCATTGTGTTTATTTCGGAGAAACCGTCATTGAGCCAAGTAGCCATTTGTGTCGACGAACCCAAAGAGCGCATAGCCGATAGTAGCCGAGATAAGCCAAAACCCCTGTCAGATGCTTTTCCTGTAACCGACGCTCTTATTCCAACGTCCAAAAGGCCTCGGGCGAGATCTTTTACGGAGTCTTCAAGGACCAATACTTGCTGCCATTCGGCTTCTTGGATTAGAGACCCCTTTGACGCTTTCTGAGAAAGCACCTGGCAATAATCTCCCACCCTGGCGATGAACTGGCGGACGGCAGTCAAATCGGTGTCGGCCATACTAAGCTGAGACAAGCTTTCAGACGCGGCTTGTGAGTGGGACCAACAATTTAAGAGAAAAGTTGTTTGCTGGCCCGGAGTCGAGGCAGCCCTCGCTTTTGCTAAAGAAGCTTCAACGTTTTCAACGTGGGATATAAGGCTGAACAAGGCGCGCTGCCTTACCGCTTCCATTTGTAATGACGCTGCTTGTGCTTTGTGATACTGGTTGACGCCAAATACTACTGCCAAAACAGTTACCAGCCCCAGTGCCAGGATACCTGCTTTTACACTAGCCTTCATCAGTTGCACTCCTTTTTGGAAGGCGTTCTTAATAAGCGAATACGTGGCCGCCAATCTGCAGAATAATGGGGCGGCTCCATATCCACGCGCTTACGGCCTTTGATGGGTTCCAAAAGAAAAGGGCTCCACCGGTAGGATCCCATCCGTTGAGAGCCAATTCAGCTGCCCTTACTTCGGTTTCAGAAGGGGATTGGGCCCACACAAAACCATTGGTAACCGACTCAAATGCGTCAGGCTCGTACATAACCCCCGCAATGGTGTTGGGGAATTGGGGGCTCCTGGTTCTGTTTATCACCACCGCTCCCACGGCTACTTGGCCTGTAAACGGTTCACCCACTGCTTCGCCCATAATAAGTCTGGATAAAAGGTCCAACTCATCCCACCAGCTTTGCGGAGACGCGTATGCCGTAACGGACGGGGCTGTAAAAGGCATACAGTCTGTAGCCAACCCCATAGAAAACAGGATCAATAGAACTAGGGCGGCGCACGACATCAGAGTGAGCTTCTTCAACTGTTTCCCCTCTTTCTAAGGCTTATCTCACAATCCTTAGAATGCCTAAAAAGGGGAGCGACTTATTCAGAAGAGGTTAGTGCCCTTGATAACGGGCGACGTTGGCGTTGTGTTCGGATAGTGTTTTGGCAAATGCGTGGGTGCCGTCGTTTTTGGCAACGAAATAAAAGTAGTCCACTGAATCGGGCTTAAGAACCGCCTCCAAAGAAGCGGCGCCAAAGCTGCAAATGGGGCCCGGCGGGAAGCCAGTGTTACGGTAAGTGTTATAAGGTGACTCTACCTCTAATTCTCTCCAAAGCAAACCGCCTTGGTACTTACCCAGTGCGTACATTACGGTAGGGTCGGCATCCAATCTCATGCCAATTTGCACCCGGTTCAGATAAACGGCGGCTATGATGGGCCTCTCATGAGACGCGCGAGCCTCTTTTTCCACTATAGACGCTATGGTAAACGCTTGGTGAGGCGTAAGCCCCGCTTCCTGGGCTTTCTCCTGCAGTTCTTCGGTGAACACTTGCGATGTGCGGGCAAGCATCATGTCTACGATTTCTTCCAGGGCTGCGCCTTTCCTTACAAAATACGTGTCCGGAAACATATATCCCTCAAGGGGATATTTTGTGTCCCGGATGTCTTCCTCTGCGACGTAATCCGGCAGAAGCGATATATCTTGGGCCAGTTCCAAAAAACGGCTTTTG
>CAZXSP010000187.1:0-2121 GCA_964643285.1 uncultured Eubacteriales bacterium | reverse complement strand
TCGAAAACATAACGTCGAAACCCGATTGGCTCATGTTCGGCGCTATCATCGCCCTGGTTAAACAAGGTTACTCAAAACAAATAGTTTTGGGAACGGACACATGCGCAAAAATTCTCACCAGGCGGGGCGGGGGCGAAGGATACTGCCTGCTTACCCGCTATGTCATCCCCACATTGAAAGAACTTGGCGTGTCAGAGTATGATATCCGCATGATGACTGAAAGAAACCCGGTAAGGATTCTGGCTTACTGACTCGGAGGGCTGAAGTTGCACATAATAATCCGCAAAGTACAAGAAAGTGACAAAGAACGCGTAATCGTTGTCGAAGATTTGGCCATTCCCAACAGCGGGTACTTACCTTTTGTGTTCGATGAGTTTCTAGAGGACACGCGCGGCGATTTCTCCTTGGCCGAGGCCGACGGCATCATTGTCGCCTGCGGGAAATTTACCGTGGTACCCGATGGTTCGGCCTGGCTCGAAACGCTACGCGTGATACCCAGTCATCAAAACAAAGGAATAGGCAAGCTTTTCTACAAACGTTTTTTCGAGCTGGCCCAAGAACGGCACATCGGTGTTATGCGTATGTACACAGGTGAAAAAAACGCGGCCAGCAAGGGTCTTTCGGAGCGATTCGGGTTTTTCTTGGACGGAACCTATTTGGAATCCTGGACAAGCCCTTGCAGCGTTGACAATCCGGCGGATTTTGAGACAATTCGGGATCCTTCTTTTGCCGCAGATCTACTTATGCCCCTTGGCGACAGGTGGGGCGGTTATTTTGTCATGAATCGCACTTTCTATGAAGCCACCCCAAGCTTGTGTGAAGCATGGGCCCAAGAAGGCAAAGTATTTTATCATCGGCTTTCAAAAAGCGTGATAGCTTTGGGCGCCCGCTTTATGCCGGAAAAAGCAGTACACGTTGCGGCGTTTTGTGGCGATACCGCGTTGTGCCTTGATTTCGCAAAAACCGTTGCTGCCAAAAAGCAAGCTGAAAAGGTGGTATGTTTATTTCCCCCAAATGCAAACTGCACAAAGGAAAGTCTAACAGAAAACGGATTCCAGTTTGCCAAATCCAACCTAATAGTGATGAAATCTACGCGTTTTCGGCCATAGCCTTAGTTTGCGCCAGCACGGCTGAAACTGCGTCGTTTATTTCCTGATAACTTGTGCACCTGCATATATTCGATTGCAGCCAGGCCTTCTTTGTGGCCTCATCGGCATCCGGGCGGATTTGTGACAGCGCGTGGCAAACCATCAGAAACCCCGAGGTGCAGTAGCCGCACTGGAACGCCCAGTTTTCCACGAACGCCTTTTGAATGGGTGCGTCCTTCAACCCTTCCACAGTCGTTATCTCATGACCAATAGCCTCAACCGCAAGCATGATGCAAGAT
The DNA here is from genome assembly GCA_964643285.1 of uncultured Eubacteriales bacterium. Lineage (GTDB taxonomy): Bacteria > Bacillota > Sulfobacillia > Fermentithermobacillales > Fermentithermobacillaceae > JAXGZG01. The sequence continues at coordinate 734 of CAZXSP010000187.1, read as the reverse complement.
TTTTTCGGCCATCCGTCCACAAGCACTGTGCACGCGCCGCAGTCCCCATTCTCGCAGCCCGGCTTTGCGCCTGTAAGGCCCAGCTGATTTCTAAGAACATCAAGCAAGGTATCAGAAGGCCTAACTACGGCTTCCCGCAGTTCACCGTTCACCTTTAAGCGAATGGGGCCTTTAGACTGCATCTGGAACTCCATTTTAGCTAGCCTCCATTTGTGTAAGACAATCTGAAAGAACCCTGCCCATAATAAATCTGCGGTACTCGGCTGAGCCGCTCAGGTCGTCAAGGATACTTGAAGGCAATTGTTCTAAAGCGCCTGACACCTTTTCCGGAACAGAGATTCCTTGTTCTTGTATGGCTTTTTCGACTTCCGGGAGCCGCATTGGGTTTTGGTACATCCCACTCACGGCCAATCTGACTTGGCCATGAAGCTTTAAAGACACCAGCGTCAAAAGCGGGTATCCGATCTCCTCCATTTTGGTGCGTTTGCTGTGGAACCATGGAGCTTCAGTGTTCTGCCTGGGGATTGTCACGCCAACCAAAAGTTCGCCTTTTGCGAAGCTCAAGCGCCCTTCTGAAAACACGTCTTCAAAGGGAACATCCCGCCTACCGTCGGGGCCCGCCACAGATGCCGCGGCATCGCACAAGAGCAAAGGAAGTGCTGCCTCTCTGTAGATAATGGTTCCCGCAAGGTTTCCGCCCAAGGTGATTTTGCCTTGCACGCTATGGTCAGCCA
>CAZXSP010000186.1:0-2127 GCA_964643285.1 uncultured Eubacteriales bacterium | reverse complement strand
CGCCCGCACGATAGAAGATATTTGGTGCAATACTTTTGTATTCATCAAGTAATTCCGTAAACAAATGGCGGATTTCCCATTGGGCCCTTTGACAACACCTGAGATTAAACATGTGCCTGAGTTGCCTGGCATTGGTGGTAATCACAAAGCGCGTCTCCGTGGCGTTTGTAAGGGCAAAACGGACGTCCTCTGCGGGCAACCCGAGGGCAAGCCCTTCTTTTTGCATGTCCATTACCTCTTCTTGCAGCTTTTCGAAGCGCTCCAAAAAGCTCGGTTGCGACTCAAAACTGGGGGGAGTCACATATCGGAAATTTTCTTCCTTAACGTAACGTTGCGACTGCTGAAGCTGCGATTGGTCAGGCGAAGACTGAACCGGCTCGTTGAAATAGACGACGCCATGCTCCTTGAAAACTTTCATTAACCTGTGCCTATCGTTTTGCTGGCTGGAAATTCTGGAATAGCCTTCCACAGCAAAAGTAGTATACCAATGCTCAAGGGCTCCCAAGTGTCCCGAGGCGAGCAGATTTCTGACAAAACGTCCTGTTTCCGCCTTAGACGGTTTGTCCCCGGTTAGTATATCGTTAAGATTGTCTATCCCCATAGGGGAATAGCATAGCCGGGCAAGCAAAAGAAGCCTTTCTGTGTCAATATTCGTACCCATAAACGGATAGTACAGGACTTTAACCCTCAGAGAAGTTTTTCCGTTCATGATAGGTCCCCCCGGAGATTAATAGCGGTGACTACGGCCATGGCAGCGATTCCTTCCTGTCTGCCTAGGGCGCCCAAGCGTTCGGAAGTAGTTGCTTTTACTGATACATTGGTCACGTCAATTTCCAGCGCGTTAGCGATCAGGCGGCGCATTTCCCCCGCGTAAGGGGCGATCTTGGGTGTCTCGGCCACCACAGTGGCGTCCACATGGAGTAGCCGCGCCTCACCGCGCAAAGAATCCCAAAGATTCCGCAAGAGTTCAAGACTTGAAGCATCGCGATACTGGGGATTTTCCGGGGGATACCAAATACCTATATCGCCCTTGGATAAAGCCCCCAATATCCCGTCGATTATCGCGTGGAGCAACACATCGGCATCCGAGTGTCCCAAAAGACCCACCGGGCTTGGGATATCTACACCGCCGATTATACATTTTCTGCCTTTTCGCAAAGGGTGCACGTCAAACCCAAAACCGGTGACAGGGTATCGCCTTTCGCCTGTTTCCCGGCATTGACCGGCCAATATTGCTCGGGCTGTGTCAAAATCTTGGGGGTAGGTAATTTTCAAATTACCGTACTCGCCTTCGACAACCGAGACCTCATGCCCCAAAGCTTCCACAAGTTGACTGTCATCGGTAGATGCTCTGCCCACAGATACCGCTTTTTCGTGAGCCGCTTTCAGAACATCCGCCAGGAATATCTGGGGCGTTTGCGCGCAAACCAAGGTATTTCTATCCAAAGTGGCATCCACAAGGATCCCGGAGACACGCTTTAAGCTTTTTATGGTATCGCTGGGTTTTATCCCGCATATTGCGGCTCCGGAATGTTTCGCCGCTTCCCACACCCGGTAAAATAGCTCTTTTGTAAAACATGGGCGAACCCCGTCATGCACAGCAATCCATTTCACACCCAAAGGGACCGTGGACAACGCGTTTTCAACCGACTCCTGCCTATTGGAGCCTCCCGGCACCACGAAAACGCCTTTGTCAAGCGTGCCCAATCGCTCCAAAGAAGGCGCGAACACCATAGCGCTTGGGGCCAAAGAGACAACTACACCCTTTACCTCAGGAATATCTAAGAGCCTTTCAACAGTAAGCCCCAAAACGGTCTTACCGTGAATTTCGTGGAACTGCTTGGGCAAAGCCTGGCCTGCCCTGATTCCCGCGCCGGCCGCGGGGACTATTGCCCAAAGCGCCTCATTCACCGGCATGGCCCCGCTCGGCGTGCTTAGATTTGGCAAAAACCATTCTGCCTTGGGCAGTACTGTGAACGTTGGTAACAATAACGGGGATAGCCTCGTTAAGGTGCCTTTTCGCCTGCTCTATCACAACCATGGTGCCATCATCCAAATAACCGATTCCCTGGCCCGGTTGCTTGCCTTCCCGGTGCACTTCAACTAACAGTTCCTCCCCCGGAGCGA
>CAZXSP010000185.1:0-2216 GCA_964643285.1 uncultured Eubacteriales bacterium | reverse complement strand
TAGGATAAGTGTTAAGCCATATCCAGTCAAGGAAAGCCTAGGCGTAGAACCGGCTCACCAGATGCTTCTCCTTCTCCTCGAGCCTAATCAGCCGCTTCATAATGGGCAGACTTACGCGGGAAAAGGAAAAGATGAACTCTGTGAACTCCTTATCACCGTACCCGGATTCGGCTTCCAGATCGAGAATCTGCTTTAGACCGTAGTAATATGCTGTGTGATAACCCATCCTGCGTTCTTGGGCCCTGACCTGTATTCTCGCCGTGTTTCTGTCGAAACCCATCTCCTTAACGTACAAGTCAACAACGTCATCCACCGACTTTTTGAAATGCCGCAGCCACAAATCGGCTTTGATGCGGACTGAGGTGTGGTGTCGCCTGTACGCCACGAAAAGCGGATAGAATGGGTCTTCCTCGAAGATAAACTCAAAAAGCCGTTCGGACCTGTGCGCTGTCCCTTCTATTACGGGCACTGAGCGAACCTGAATCTTGAATGTTTCCGGAATAGGGTCCAAAGTCGAGCGGACGAACTGAACATGGTGCCCCGGATAGCACTCGTGCACCGCGTTAACTTTTATCCACCCGTCTGTTATTGCTTTGAAGTTATAGTTGTTCAAGAACACTTCGCCTATGAGGGGTCGGCGCCGAAAACATCCTCCGGCATACCCGCCCCAGGGGTGCGTGTATCGGCAGCTCTCGGGAACCGGAATAACCCTGCAGGTTTCCTCAGGAAGATTGACATACTGTTTTGCGGCGCTTTTCGCCCTGGCCATGTAGTGCTCCAAGCGTGTGACCATTTCTTCAACCGTGTCACACGGGCCCGCCCGCTTTTCCAGAATCGCCACGACTTCGTCCATGGTTTTGGGCTGCGGTGTTTTCCCAAGATCCAAAGTACCGCAGTAGTCAAACACAGCGCTTCGGGTTTTTTCTATTTCGTCCTCATACCAGCTCAAAAGCTCATCCAGATTAACCCCGATGCGTTTTTCCAGCACTTGTGCATAATCGCTGTCTTGCGGAACCTCGGGTACCACAGATGATTCCTTTAGGTTCGCGGACGCCATCAAAGCCCTAGCTTTTTCCGCCCAAATGGAAGCTGTTTCGGAGAGTTCTTTTAAGGAAACTTCAACTTGTTTTGTTCCCGCTGCTGAAAGGCCGGCCAAATCGCCGGGAACCTTGGATATTGCGCCCAAGGCGCTCTTGGAAAGACCCTCGCATGCCAAAGCAATCTGAGCGGCGTTTGAAACCCCGTCACCCGAAAGCTCGCGGAAAATCTCAGCCCACATTGGCTCCGCTGCTTGGAAACGCTTAAACAGAACTTCGGCGCGTTCTTGGGAACTGCGGGAATCTTTTGAGAACAGGGTGCTTATGAACCCGCCCAGCAGGGCTATGGGGCTGGCCAAAGCGGGCCTGTCCAGGCTGAGTGTCTCCGCGACCTCTTGCAAACGCTGTTTTATCACAGAATAACCCGCTGAGGGCTCCGGCAAGCGCGAAACTTCTTCTGCCAAGGCCTCAAGAGAAGCCTTACGGTCTTCCATTCGGCGGGCAGTGGGCACGAACACTGTTGTCTCGAACTGCCGTTGGCTGCCGGCTTTGTAAAATTCCGCTGAGCACTTTTGATCGAGTTCCATATATTTGGTTTTCAAATTTGTGACCCCCGGTCTGATTTCCCGCCTGCGATAAAGGCCCTCATGTCATCTGCAACCGCGCGAATGTTGTCCTCGCCCAGATAAGTCATGTGGCCCGCCTTATGGCAGCTTACTGAAATTCTGTCTTTGGGAAAACCGGCATGATCCAGTGTGTAGTACAACACCCCTACTTGAGTGGCGATGTCGTACCAACCGTTGATGAAAAGAACCCTCATGTTGGGGACACGCCGCATGGCGGTTCCCAGACTTTCGGCGGTGTTTTGGCCTTTGACGCTTCGATCCCAAATGTGACGCGGGTTTATGCCTGCCGAAACAACAAAGTTTCTGTCCCACTTGATTCCAAGCATGGGGAACACTTGTCCGCAAAGTATCGCCTGATAGAAGGGGCTGTACTTGCCTTGAGCCGCGTCGTCCCCCAGGCCCCACCTATGTTCGTTTATGAGAGGGCTATATAGCTTTCGGGTAATTCGGGCGTCCAGCCTGGCAACTGACAGGCCTTTCTCTCGCAGAACTTCCCTGCGAAATTCGGCGTCTTCCACCACCAGGCCCCTTTTCTCCAGATACTCCCTGGAAA
>CAZXSP010000184.1:0-2217 GCA_964643285.1 uncultured Eubacteriales bacterium | reverse complement strand
TTTCCTAAAGATTTGACGGTAATAAAAGCCAGGTAGCCCGGGTTACCAAGGTGGCCTGTTAATGGCCGTGTGCTTAAGAGGGGTTGAACGTATGATATCGACGAACGAGTTTCGCACCGGAGTTACAGTGCAAATCGATGGCCAGCCGTGGGTAGTTGTAGACTTTCAGCACGTGAAGCCCGGCAAAGGCGCCGCTTTTGTTAGGGCCAAAATAAAAAACGTAATAACCGGAAGCGTGTTGGAGCGTACTTTCAACGCGGGGGAAAAACTTCCCAGGGCACATATTGAAAAAAGGGAAGCCATGTATCTTTATGGCGTTGGCCAGGAATGCACTTTTATGGACACAGAAACCTATGAACAAACAGTGATTCTAAGAGACGATGTGGGTAACGGCGTTCAATACCTCAAAGAGAACATGAACGTGGCCATTCTGAGTTATGATAACAGGGTCATCGGCGTTGAGATTCCCAATTTTGTGGAATTGGCTGTGGTCCAAGCCGACCCCGGCTTTAAGGGTGACACTGCGTCCGGCGGCACCAAACCCGCAACTCTAGAAACGGGGGCGGTTATAAAGGTGCCTCTGTTCGTGAATGTCGGCGATGTCCTTAAAGTGGATACCAGGACCAATACCTATATCGAAAGGGTATAGTATTGAAGCACGAGGCAAAATTAGAATCCAAGTTAAAGGAGGAGCAAAGAGATGTCTGACCTTAAGGAGAGAGTTTCGTATCTTCAAGGGCTTGTGGAGGGGCTTGAGATTTCCGACAGTACCAAAGAAGGCAAAGCGATTAAAGTCATCTGCGAAGTTCTAAGGGAGATGGCCCAGGCCATAGAGGAGGTCATGGAGGCTCAGGATGATCTCCAAGATTATGTGGACGCGGTGGACGAGGACCTCGCGGATCTGGAGGAAGAAGTATACGCGGAGGATTTCGTTTCAGTGCAGTGCCCTCATTGCGGCGAGATTATTGAGGTCGAGTCATCGCTCCTTGACGACCCGGATGTGGATATCATCTGTCCCGAGTGCGGGGAAGAGTTCACAGGCGACGATGTGGATTGGGATTATGACGATGACGATCTAGACGAAGAAGATGACGATGAAGAAGACGAAGACGAAGAACGTTAGTTTTTGAATCAAGCGAAAAGAGCCCCGGCAGATACAAAACCTGCCGGGGCTTTTTACAATCTAAGGCAAGTCAAATGTGTGAAGCGGTTGGGTTTCCAGAATCTCCTGGACTTCAAGATATCCTTCAGGAAACGCATAGTTATATCTGGCGGGTAATGCAAGCACGTATTTGTCGTTAGACCCCAGAAGGCTCGGGTCCATAGGAGCCGCGCCTATGTGGAATTCCCCTTTTTCAAGCCTTGACCACTGATCCAATGTAAACACCATTATGGGTATATCTTGCCGGGGTGATTCCTCGGACCACAAAGGGTGCCGAATATTTAGAAGCGGCCCGGTTTCCCCTGAAGGTGAACTATGCCATTCATCTTGTACGACCGCGTATCCCTCCCAAGTTTCGGGCAGCGTTACGGAAAATCCGTAAGAGTCGCTTCGGTATTCCCTAGGACCTGAATTTATAAGACCCAAAAATTCCGCGGACAGACATTTGGACAGAGATGAAAGGGGTATGGCAAACTCCGGGAACCCATAAGCATATGCCGTTAGTTCATACTGTTGGAAAAACACCACGAGCGAACCGTCCTTAACGTAAAAATCTTGATTCGGCTTTATAGAGGTAAAGGGTGCTATAGTATAAAGCTCTTTTTCATCTATTTGCCGTTTAATCTCGGCGTTTAGCCTGGAAACATAGTCTGTGCCTGGCTTAAATACATCCTTCAACGAAAAAACTTTGCCCGTTAAAATATCGGCTGTGTACCCGGTCCTAAGGGTGGAACCGTGGGCGCCTCCCGTGTACATATAGGTGTGCAAAAGCATACCCATGATGTGGTTTTCGTTGTGAGTGATACTGTAATTGGCTATTAGTTGTGTTTGTCTGGCCGAACCATCGGGGCCTGCCTCGTCTGCTAAAGCTTGTTCGTTTTCCAAAGCTTGCGCCCAGGCTTCATCAAAGTGAACGGAAAAATACATATTCATGGGATCTTGAACGTTATCCGGAAGTCCCCAAATTTTCGGATATTGAATATCTACAAGAAGTGTCGCTGTCTCATAACGTTCCCTGACGGTACCCACCACAAGCCGGTTTTCTTTTTTGGGGG
>CAZXSP010000183.1:1960-2227 GCA_964643285.1 uncultured Eubacteriales bacterium | reverse complement strand
TGTAGAGCTGGTGCTTTCTTGAACATATCCTGTTTTCACCATTTTGTCATATTCAGCTTGTGACATCCACCTTCCAACCCTGGTGGTTCCTGCCTTCCCCGCGCCCTCAAAATTAAAACCTTTAAACTCAGGCTCAGGAAGGCTTTTTGAATATCCATGTCCCCAATTGGTGGCTTTTCCCCATGTAAATGCCTTTATTGCCGTTTGGGCTGCATTTTTCTTTTGCTCCACCGCCATCTGCTCCGTAAAAACTTGCCCTAACCTGTT
>CAZXSP010000183.1:0-1950 GCA_964643285.1 uncultured Eubacteriales bacterium | reverse complement strand
TCGCCTGATTCATTCATAGCCCGAATTGCCATATCCAAATATAGGATGAACATATATTCGCCTTGTGCCTCGGCTTTAGTAACTATATCTTTTAATCGCCAAGCTATTTCCTGATCCTTTTCTGCCATTTTTCGGATATCTGCCTCTAATCTGCTGTTTTTTCGTTCCTTTTCAACAGCAGCTCGTTCTTTATCCAATCTGCCATACTCATCCCTAACCCACGCATAGTAGGCTGTGTATGGCACCTCGCTGTCATACCCGAAGCCCCTTTTGTAGATGTTATCCACAAAGAATTTATATGTTTCCTCATTCTCGGCGTTCTTTTTCGTAATAAGCGATCCGTCAGATAAATAAGTTGGGGGTGATGGCATAGGGTGATGTGCTGTGTTTTCTGCAAACTCACCGTTTAAATACTCACTGCTTTGCAAATATTTCGCATGCTGTCTTTGAAGGTTAAAGATATCTACCTCGTATTGGTCGCGTTGTTCGCCCTCGCTGTTATAATAGGCGTCAAAATATTTTTCAAGCTGATTACCTGTTTTTAGGTTTTCGCCTTTTGTTTTTTGAATTTCTTTAACTTCATCTCTAAGACGCTGTGCCGCGTCCCGGGCGATTCTCATTTTGTCGTCATAAAACGCTCTGCTTGGCGGGTCTTGCTCGCGCAGGATATATGCCTCGTCATACTCCTTTGAAAACCTTTTCGCAATCGTCTTTGCCCAATCGGGCAGGGTGCTTACATAGTTCTTTTGTTCGTTTATTTCCCCCCGCAGCGCGTTTGCGTCATCATGCGCACGCTGCTTTGCACCTTCATCAGGCGGTATTAAATTGCCGCTGTACGCGTAGTTATCCGCCGCGTACCAATCAAGTGTGTTTTTTATAAGCCTGTCTCTTTGAGACTGATAGGGCAGCGAATTTATCTCGTCCATTTTAGTCCAAAACCCTTGAATATATTCGCCTAATTTTTCACGCTCGTGTGAATAATTGTTGTCATTGTACCGCTCGGACAGGCTGCTTATGACTTCCCTCAGCCCCTCGTTTTCCACCTTGTTTATTTGCCTGTTGCCAAGGGGCAGATTTAACAGCGAAGCGGTTCTTTCACTATCAATTATACCATTTTTTGCATTGTTGTCAATCATATCTTTTAAATAAGATTGCCAACTGTAGCTTGGATATTGACCGTTTCCAAATCCGATGTTTTTTTTGAGCAAACCAAGCTGTTCTTTTAAATCATATCTCCCGTACCAACCATAGTTTCCCATTGGCATGCCTTTATCACTCCTTCTTTTGTTTTATATGTGCTTTTTTTTAAAAAGCAAAAGCACCCCGTTTGGAGTGCTTTTGCTTTGCCGCATTTTTATTTTTAACGGTTATTGCTTTGCGCCGAAAAGGTTTTCGGCAATAATCTGCTCTAAAAGCTGTGGATTTTCAACCGCTTGCAGCTTGATCTCCTCGGGCAGGCTGTCCAGCATTGCGTCAATTTCCGCATCGCCGATTTGCTCCCCGCCTTGCGCCGGGGCAACGCTTGCCATCAGCTCCTTCAGCTTTGCTTTTGGCAGCCCGCTGCCCTCCGGCATAAGCTCTACATACCATTCAAACGGTATGTATTTGCCGTTTAAAAGATTGTCAAGGGTTTTTATAAGCGAAAGCTCTGTCCATCTGGTTACCGGACCGATATCTATTTTTGTTTTCAGCATTAGGCGGTCAAAGGTTTTTATCGCAAGGGGCAGCGGCGCAAACTCCGTATCAAGCCATTGCTCGGCGTGTATCCGCCACATATCCGCCCAAATAAGCGCCACATCCTCGATATAATTAAAAAACCTGCGCCGTATGCTCTCAAGCGGTATTGCCGATTGCTCGATTATCGCAAGGATTGAGCGCCCGCTTGCCCGCTCTGGATTTATGTTGCCCAGCGCGCCGTCGCTTGCGCCCATTAAATCTTTTGTGAGGGCG
>CAZXSP010000182.1:0-2244 GCA_964643285.1 uncultured Eubacteriales bacterium | reverse complement strand
AATAGTGGAATCGCTGAAAGATGTGATAAATCCCAAAGGCATATACGAAAGAAACGATGCTTCCGTACGAGTGCTCGAAGGGCTTAACCAGCGCTCGGGGTTTATGGGAGACCCGTTCGACCCTTTAGTGGAAATGGACGAAAACGGGGTTCGGGTTTTGGTCGATATTCAGAAAGGTCAAAAGACCGGGTATTTTTTGGATCAAAGTGATAATCGGATGGCTATAAGAAAATTCGCTAGCGGCGCAAAAGTGCTCGATGCTTTTTCGTATTCCGGCGGATTTGGGTTGTCAGCCGCATGGGCCGGGGCATCCCAAGTTGAGTGTGTCGATGTTTCCCAAGGAGCGTTAGACCTGGCCCGTGCCAGCGCCGAGAACAACGGGTTTTTGGGCGCCATGCGTTTTAGCGCGGGCAATGTCTTCGATGTCTTGAGAAAGTTTCACGGGGAACAACGCGATTTTGACGTGATAATGCTGGACCCGCCGGCTTTCGCGAGGTCTCGCAAAATGGCCCAAAAGGCGTTAAAAGGTTACAAAGAAATCAATTTGAGGGCAATGAAGTTGGTAAAACACGGCGGTTACGTGTGTAGCTCTTCTTGTTCCCAACATATTACAGGTGAAGAATTTGACAACATGCTGACCGACTGCGCAAAAGACCTGCGTTTTTCGGTAAGAATCGTTGAACGGCGCGGCCAACGCTCTGACCATCCCATGCTTGCGGGCGTACCCGAAACCGAATACTTGAAGTTTAGGATATGCCAGGTTTTCCGGTAGGGTAAGCTTCCAATATCCTCAAGTAAAGGTATTGAATTTTGCAGCCGATGATATAATATAAACAAGAAGGTCAAGAAAAGTCAAAGTCAGAATTCCTATGAAGCCAACAAAAGGCAGGTGAAACCCATGGCGAGTCTTGCTGACATTATAGAGGCCTATATTTCCAGCTTGGTGGAAGCAGGAGAAGGCGTAGCCGAGATTCAAAGAACTTATCTGGCACAGCATTTTAGGTGTGTCCCGTCTCAAATTTCCTATGTCATATCTTCACGCTTCTCTCCCGAGCGCGGGTACATCATAGAATCCCGAAGGGGAGGCGGCGGATACATTCGCTTGACTAAAGTGGATTTGGATCACGAAGACGTAAGGCAAATTGTGTCGGAAATAGGTTCCTATTTGAGCCAAAACGAAGCATACGACTATCTACACCGCCTTTTGCGAGAAGAATTCATCGACGATCAAGTTTTTGAAGTGATGAAGGCGGCTATGGCCAGGAATGTTCTCACACCCTCCTTGCCTGAGCGGGACTTTATCCGAGCTAACGTGTTCAAAGCGATGCTAAACGCTTATTTTTCTGTGACGGGCCAAAGGGGTGACGAATCATGATGTGTGAAGATTGCGGCAAAGCTCCGGCCGTAGTGCATTTTGAACAGATGGTTAACGGAAAAAAGGTCGTAATGAACTTGTGCCGTCAGTGCGCAGAACGGCGGGGAGTGCTCAACGTGTTTTTCCAGCCCACGTTCTCTATCAACAACCTTTTGTCGGCTCTTTTGGGCTCACAAGTTAAAAGCGCACCGGTGGCGGAATCGGGCGGCGAAGAGTTGAGGTGTCCTGTGTGCGGCATGAGTTATCGTGATTTCGCCAGGGTTGGGCGGCTGGGTTGTTCTCACTGCTATTCTACTTTCGAGAACAAGCTGGAGCCGCTATTAAGAAGGATACACGGCTCAGAGCGTCATGTGGGTAAGGCCCCAATCAAAGCCGGAGGGGCGGCGCAAAATAGGCGCGAGCTTGAACAATTGAAACGTGAACAATCAGCGGCTATAGAAGCCGAAGCATACGAGAAAGCGGCGGAATTGCGAGACAGAATTAGGGCTATGGAGAAGAAGCTTCGGGGTGATAAAGCATGATGGGCAAAGACAAAGACGTCCTAAACGTCATAATTGGAAACTCGTCTTCTCCTTGGATGAACGGCAGCGGTGATATGGCAGATGTGGTCATTTCGTCCCGAGTGCGTCTGGCAAGAAATCTAAGGGATACGGCTTTTCCCCATCTATTGGAGCAAAGCGTGGCGGAAGACGTCGAGAAACGCGTGTTTTCTGCCGTGTCCGACATCAACGCCAAGGGCACATTGGGGGAGTTGTTATGTGTCGATTTGGCACTCATTCCATCCCTTGACAGACTGGTTTTGGTAGAAAAACATCTCATGAGCCCGCAGCACGCGGAAAAGGGTTTCGGCAAAGGGCTTGTGACCAGGC
>CAZXSP010000181.1:0-2262 GCA_964643285.1 uncultured Eubacteriales bacterium | reverse complement strand
AGAACAGGTCCAAAAAGACATTGTGAGGGCGGCCCAAGAGCCTTGGGATTCGTTTACAGTGCCCGGGGTGTATGATAGAATGCTTTCGCTTAAAGTACCTTGACACTCGGTCTTGCGTTCCTCCGGCGCCGTACTGGGTTCAGGGCCCATTAGCACAATGGAGGTGTCAATTTTGGTTTTAGGTAACGAAAGAAAGAAAGAAATAATCGATCAGTACAAAGTCCACGACAAAGACACAGGTTCCCCCGAAGTGCAAATAGCGCTTCTGACAGAAAGGATCAACTACTTGACCGAGCACTTGAAGATCCACAAAAAAGACCACCACAGCCGAAGGGGTCTTTTGAAAATGGTCGGTCAGCGTCGTGCCCTCCTCAACTATCTAACACGCGAAGAACCTGAACGTTACAGGGCCATAGTGGAAAGACTGGGGCTTAGAGGTTAGCTGTGGCCGAAGGGAGTGTATCTATTGGAGGGAATTAAGTCGTATCAATTTAAGCTGGGCGCTCATGAGTTGACGCTCGAGTTTGGCAGGGTCGCGAAACAAGCGGGCGGTTCGGTTCTGGTGAGATACGGAGAGACCACGGTTTTGGTGGCCGCCACTATATCCAAACAACCAAGAGAGGGAATCGATTTCTTCCCTTTGACGGTTGACGTAGAAGAAAGGCTTTATGCCGTGGGCAGAATTCCTGGCAGTTGGGGCAGGCGAGAGGGCAGGCCCCCCGAAAAGGCTATTCTTCAAGCCAGGGTTACCGACCGGCCCATTAGACCCTTGTTTCCCAAAGGTCTAAGGAACGAAGTGCAAGTGGTTTTGATGCCTTTATCTATAGACCACGATTGTTCGCCGGAAATCGCGGGCATGATTGGCGCTTCCGCCGCATTGACAGTAAGCGATGTGCCTTTCAACGGGCCTACGGCAGGCGTCGAAGTGGGTCTTATCGACGGTGAATTCGTAATAAACCCAAGCGTTACCCAGTTGGCCCAAAGCGAGCTCAGGCTGACGGTTGCTGGCACAAAAGACGCGGTTTTGATGGTGGAAGCAGGCGCTGACCAGGTATCAGAAGATGTCATGGTTGACGCCATCATGTTCGGTCACGAAGCCATAAAAGAGCTTTGCCTTTTCCAGGAGCAGATCCGTAACGAAATCGGAAAACCGAAGCTTGATGCCGCGTTGTTTTTGCCTCAGGAAGATGTCGTTGAAAAGGTGCGCGAGATAGCCGCCCCTAAAATTCGGGAAGCTATAAGGGTAGAAGAAAAGCTATCCAGAGAACAAGCGATAGACCAGGTATTTCAAGATGTGTACCAAGAGGCGTCAGCGTTATTCCCGGACAGGGATTCAGAGGTAAAAACCGCTTTTCAAGATGTACTAAAAGAAGAAGTCAGGGGCATGATTTTGGAGACCGGGAAGCGTCCCGATGGCCGGGAGCTCGATGAAATCAGGCCTATTACTTGCGAAGTCGAGGTTTTGCCCAGGGTCCACGGTTCGGCAATATTTACACGCGGGCAGACCCAGGTTATGAGCATCGCCACCTTGGGAGCAAAAGGCGATATACAGGCGCTTGACACCACAGGGTTAGAGGAGTTCAAACGCTATATCCACCACTACAATTTCCCGGCTTATTCTGTGGGTGAGACCAGGCCCTTCAGAGGTCCGGGAAGGCGAGAAATTGGCCACGGCGCACTTGCCGAAAGAGCTTTGTTGCCTGTGATTCCTTGTGAAGACGATTTCCCCTACACCGTGAGGGTCGTCTCTGAAGTGCTGGAATCCAACGGCTCTTCTTCCATGGCGTCTGTGTGCGGAAGCACTTTAACTTTGATGGACGCGGGAGTTCCCATAAAAGCGCCTGTGGCGGGGATAGCTATGGGCCTCATCAAAGGAGCGGACAAAGCGGTAGTGCTCACAGACATTCAGGGCATGGAAGATGCCTTGGGTGATATGGACTTCAAAGTTGCGGGAACCGCGCACGGCGTGACTGCACTGCAAATGGACATAAAAATCGCGGGGGTAACAAGGGATATCCTGCGGCAGGCTCTGGAAAAAGCCAAGGCCGCCAGGCTCTTTATTCTGGACAAGATTCATGCGACCATATCGGGGCCGCGCGACACTTTGTCCGAGTATGCTCCCAGAATAATAGTGGTCAATATAGACCCCGACAAGATAAGAGACATTATCGGCCCGGGTGGTAAGACCATCAACAAAATCACCTCCGAAACCGGCGTGAAAATCGATATCGAGCAAGATGGAAGGGTTTTCATAGCGGCGCC
>CAZXSP010000180.1:0-2274 GCA_964643285.1 uncultured Eubacteriales bacterium | reverse complement strand
CCGGCGGTATGGATATTGGAAAGCTTATGAAAGAAGCTCAGAAGTTACAGGCTGAAATGGCCAAAACGGAAGAAGAGCTCAACCAAAAAATCGTGACCGGTACTTCAGGCGGCGGCATGGTAAAAGTAACCATGACGTGCGGTATGGAGTTTAAGGATGTAGAGATCCAAAAAGATGCTGTGGATCCTGATGATGTGGAAATGCTGCAAGACCTCATTCTTGCCGCAATCAATTCTGCTGTGGGTCAAGCAGATGAACTGCGCAAACAACAGATGGCCAAAGTGACCGGAATGGCCAATATGCCCCTTAAGTTTTAGCTGTGGCTTATCTTCCCGAGGCTCTGGAGGAGCTGGTAGATGAGCTTCGAAAGCTGCCCGGTATTGGCCCAAAATCGGCGCAAAGACTGGCGTTTTACCTGATAGTGTCCGGTAAAGCCCGCATGAGCCGTTTGATCCACAGGCTGGAAGATGCCAGAGACCAGGTGGGTTATTGTTCGGTTTGCGGGCATATCACCGACACTGATCCTTGCCCTATATGCCGTGACCCAAAACGCGACAGCAGCGTGATTTGTGTCGTAGGCTACCCCAAGGACGTTTTGGCTATTGAGCGAGCCGGCGGATATTCAGGTTTATATCACGTGCTTCACGGGTACATAGAACCCTTGAAAGGTATAGGCCCCGAAGATTTAAGGATAAAAGATCTTATGGCTAGGATTGGTCCCGAAAAAAGCGTCAAAGAAGTCATTTTAGCCACCAACCCTGATGTAGACGGGGAAACCACTGCTTTGTATTTGTCGAGGCAATTGAAGCCTTTGGGGCTTCGGGTGACCAGACTTGCCAGAGGACTGCCTTTCGGAGCAGATCTGGACTATGCCGACGAAGTTACGCTGGCCAGGTCACTGGAAAGCCGCCGAGAAGTTACGTAAGTTCTTTCATAAGTTTGGCTTTTTTGTATAGGTTTGCCTCCGGAAGGCTATACTTCTGCTCAAAGCATATAATTTACTACACTTGGGGTTGTGCTGGAGGCGACTTGTATTGATGCACCTGTTTGCGTCCAAGATTAAAACTTCGGAAGAAGATGTTTACCTACAGGCGCTGACACAAGCGCAGAGGGAATACGACTTGGCCATGTGCCATTTTGACGAAGCCACCGAACCTGAAATAATCGACGAAGCTATCTTTCGGATGAAAGCAGCCCGGAAGAAATACTCTTACTTCCTCCGCATGTACCGCTCTGAAAAACGGGGTTGTTGACGCCTCACTAAAACAATCTGCGGCTTTATCGTAATAACCTGCCTGGCGCGCACATAATTTTTGCCGGGGGGATGGTTATGGATCTAAACGTCTTCTTTGGTATAGCAATTGCTCTTATGGTCGCGTTTTACGTTTTGAGGGCTTTATCGAAACCATTGCAAGGTTTAGGCAAGGCCGCTGCCCGTTCAGGTGTTGCCTTTTTCTTTATGTGGGCAATAAACGTATTAGGGGGCCTGGTGGGCTTTCATATCGGCTTGAATTTGGTTTCTGTCCTCACCGTAGGTTTTCTCGGCGTCCCGGGAGCGGCCCTGCTGCTAGCGGTGAAATATCTTATCAAAGCTTAATCAGCCGATTTATATTGCGGAAGATAGTCTATGGGGTTTTTGGGAATACCCCATATTCTTATTTCGAAATGACAGTGGGGCCCGGTGGCGTTTCCGGATTGTCCGGCGTACCCCAAGGTTTCTCCAATGCTGACATGACGCCCAAGTTCAACCGCATACTCCGATAAATGCCCGTATCTTGTCTCTATCCCGCCATCGTGACCTACGATTACTAGCCTTCCGTATCCGCCGGTCCATCCCACGTGTGTTACTTTTCCGGGCAATGCGGCCTTCACCGGCGTGCCCAAGGGAGCCGCGATGTCAATCCCCTCGTGAAAATCCCTTTTGCCGGAAATAGGGTGAATCCGCCAACCGTATCCACTGGTAATGGACCCTATAACGGGCCAAGAGAGGGCGTCACGCCAAGAACCGCTGGCCACCTGGGCTTGGGGTTGAACTTTTGCGCCGGGCAATATGAGCAGTTCGCCCACAACTAACTCGTCTTGGCTTTCAAGCTGGTTGGTCCCTAATATCGATTCCACTGATACGCCATATGACCGGGAAATGTTCCATAAGGTATCGCCTTGGGCCACCCGGCGGACGGTTCCGGAACCGTTTCTAAGAAGCGAGAGGGTAACGCCAACGTCAATAACGTCAGGGCTGGCCAGGCTATTGATGGCGGAAATGGAGTCAGAAGT
>CAZXSP010000179.1:0-2302 GCA_964643285.1 uncultured Eubacteriales bacterium | reverse complement strand
CATTCCCGGCTCAGAAGTTCCAAACACTCGCTTCCGTCTTTGGCTGTGTAAACGGTTCCCAAAGGGATGCCTGACATTTTAAGGGTCCGGGATATCATGGTTCGCATTATTCCGGAATCGTCCGCTATTAACACGTTGAGACTCACAGAGACACCTCCTCAGATGTTTTTTTGACCGGTGCTGCTTTTCACAGCCACGGCGCCTGTTGTGGTATGTAACGTCATGGTGCGCCAAGACTCGCCGCCAACGTCTTCTGCTGTAACAAAACATCCCAAACGCCACAATATTTTGCGGGCAGCGGCGTGATTACGCTTACCGATATTGAAAATACCCTGTTTATCCATAATATTGGAGCCCCCGCAGAGTTTGACCACGAGCCTTGATTGCGTGGCCCCTAACGACAACACCTTATCAAAAAGAAGCGAAATTCCCGTGTCTGCAAACATGGAAGGATGTATTACCGCCTTTGTTTTGTCGTACGAAGAGTCTGGTAGCTGAAAGTGAAGCATGCC
Organism: uncultured Eubacteriales bacterium; assembly: GCA_964643285.1. Lineage (GTDB taxonomy): Bacteria > Bacillota > Sulfobacillia > Fermentithermobacillales > Fermentithermobacillaceae > JAXGZG01. The sequence goes on along the minus strand of CAZXSP010000179.1, from coordinate 1,790 downwards.
GCCGATCAGTGCCACAGGATCATAAACTGTTACACCAATACATGACCCGAGGGAGTGGGTAATCAATGTGGCGCCCGGTACTTTGGTAACCTTCATGTCAGAAATCCCCACGACCAACAGCAACGCGGATAAATCGTCAGGACTTTCTGTAAATCCCCGGGGCGACATAACGGTAGTTTTCGCTGATATTGGTGAGGCTTTCTGAATGACCAACAAATAGCACTCCTTCAGGACCCAACGCTTGGGAAAACTTTCTCAAGAGCGACTCTTTGGCGTTGCGATCAAAATAGATCATGACGTTTCTGCAAAATACGGCATCAAAGGGGCCTTTCATTGGCCAAGAGCCCGCCAGGCTGTGCCTTCGGTAATGAACGAGGCTCAGTAGGCTTTGTGACGCCTGATATGCGATTTCGCGCCCTTTTGTTACTTTTAGGAAGTATTTGTCCCTTATATGATTTGGAACGGAAACGAAACGGTTTTCAGAATAAATACCTTTACGGGCTGTATCCAGTACTTTCGAAGAAATATCTGTGGCCAAAATAGATACGTCCAAGGAATCCAGACGGGGAACAGTTTCTTTGAGGATTATCGCTATAGATAAAGCTTCTTCGCCTGTTGAGCATCCCGCGCTCCATATTCGCAGTCGTCTTTTTTTGCTTTCGCAAGCTTTTTTTAATACGGAATCCCGAAGATAGGCAAAATGGTCAGATTCCCTAAAAAAAGAAGTAAGATTAGTAGTCAAGGTGTCTACCATGGTCGACAGTTCAGCGCCGGAAGTGTCTTTTGAGACCAAGTCAACGTAGTCGCCATAGCTTTCCAAATTCAGGGCCCGCAACCTTTTGGCTAACCTGGCTTTAACGAGCTCTCTTTTGCTTTCATTAAGATCAACCCAAGAAGTTTTGTACATAAGACCCCGTATTGTTGTGAAATCTGTATCTCGGAGCAACGTCAAACCTCCTTCTGCAAACGGGTATCCGGGCGCCGATACAATAACGGGCGCCCGGATTTCGCGGTATTAGGTTCTAAAAGCCTCTAAAATCTTCATCGTCATCTAGAGGTATGCTGTGTTGCTTTTTGGAGGCAACCTTTTCCGATTGCCATAGAGCTTTCGAACCGTTATTAACCTTCTGTTGATGCTTGACTTGAAGAGCCTTTTGCTGCCCGATTTTGAACCAGTCGATGGTTTGCCGTAGCTGCTCAACTTGAGAAGCCAGTTCCTCGGAACCGCTGGCCGATTCTTCCGCTGAGGCGGCGCTTTCCTGTGTGGCTTTGTTTATCTGAGTGGTAGCGATGGTAAGCTGGTCGATGCCTTTGGACTGCTCTTGGCTGGCTGCCGCAATCTCGGCTATCAGGTCGTTTACCTTTTTAGTGCCCTCGGTGATATGGAGCAATGATTTGTGAACTTCTTCAGCGATTTTCACTCCATTGTCCGAACGGTTTACAGATTCTTCTATCATCCTTGCGGTTTCTTTTGCAGCCTCGGCACTGCGGAGAGCCAAGTTACGCACTTCCTCGGCTACCACCGCAAACCCTCTTCCTGCTTCGCCTGCCCTGGCTGCTTCCACTGCGGCGTTTAGGGCCAAAAGGTTGGTCTGGAAGGCGATGTCATCGATGGTTTTTATGATACGCGCCGTCTCGTCGGATGAGGATTTGATCTCGGCGATAGCATTGTTCATTTTATCCATAGAGTCTCGGCCTTCAAAGGCGTTCTGGTTGGCAGCTTGAGCCAAAGACTGGGCTTGAGCGGCGTTTTCCGCGTTGGTCTTGGTCATGCTATCCATTTCTTCTAG
>CAZXSP010000178.1:0-2328 GCA_964643285.1 uncultured Eubacteriales bacterium | reverse complement strand
ATGCTTACAAGTGGAAGCTTAGCCGATTTACAGCCTTTTTACACGGTTGTTCACGGTTTTTACACATACTAGCCATAGAAGACCCCATAATTTTAGAGGTGAATCAGTTGCACAAAGTGACAGTCTCGACCAAGGGCCAAATAGTGATACCCGCTGAACTCAGAAAGAATTTGTCCATAAACCGCGGCACTGTCCTATACGTATACTCGCGGGGACGGCAAATAGTCATGGTACCCGAGGCCCCGGACCCTGTGAGCCACGGGCTCGGGCTACTGAAAAGGAGCCAAACAAATGATGCCTGAAATAGACGGCGCCGAACAATTTGTCATGGATGCCACATCTTTTTTGGCCTACCTCCATAACGACCCCGGCGGGCCCTTGGTAGAAAAAGTGTTACGGCATTGCGCCCAGTGCCGATGCAAAGTAAAAATGGCCTCTGTAGATCTGCTTTGTGCATACACACAAATAGCGGACCAAAACACATATCTGCTTGAGGAGGTAGCCGCCCTTTTTGCAGAGCTGCCGATAGAAACAGTTGATTTTTCAAACAGGATGGCGGCCCAAGCAGCACAGATCTACGCAAAACATCCCCGATTGGGATTAGGCGGGTCTTCTTCTCTGTATCTTTCCCAATCATTGGGAGCCACCTTGCTGACTGCTGACCAAAACATGCGCGATTTAGAACAGCACTGCCTTTTTGTAGGAGATCAGCAGGAAACACATGCCGGCGCAGCCAATACCTTGGATGCCCCCGATAATGGGGGCGCAAGCAAAGCGAGGGATGAAACGTGCAAATCAGGCTGGAATCTGTCCCCATAGAAAAACCCGAAGAAACCAACATAATCATAGGGCAGAGTCATTTCATAAAAACGGTCGAAGACCTACACGAGGCTATGGTAAATATGGGTGGCGGCCTAAGGTTTGGCATAGCTTTTTCCGAGGCAAGCGGGGCATGCCTCATTAGGCTTTCAGGAAACGATGACAGGCTTGTGGAACTGGCCAAGTTCAACGCGCAAAACCTTGGCGCGGGCCATTCGTTCATTATCCTTATGGAAAACGGATTCCCCATAAACGTGCTGAATGCCATAAAAGCCGTTCCGGAAGTGTGTTCTATTTTCTGCGCCACCGCGAACCCTTTGGAAGTCGTGATAGCTGCCACTTCCCAAGGACGAGGCATTATGGGTGTGATTGACGGGGAACCGCCCAAAGGCGTAGAAAAGCAAGAAGACAAAGATTGGCGGTATTCGTTTTTGCGGAACATCGGCTACAAGCTATGAATTTTGCCGTGCCATAGCACATACGAACTTTACCATTGCACCCATCACACCGGCGGCGGGGACTGCCAAAAAGACACCCCATACCCCTGCCAATTGGGCTCCCGCCAAAAGAGAAAAAATGACCCAGAGTGGGTGCAAACCCACTCTGGCCGCCGTAACCCTGGGTACTATAAGGTTGGCGTCAAGCCATTGTATGAACACCACAAAAGCCAGCGCCCAGAAAAAGGTCGCGAGGGATTTTGCAAGCGCGGCCAAAAGTACCGGCACCGCCCCCAACAACGGGCCAAAAAACGGGACGAATTCACCCAAGCCGCTCAATAGCCCCAAAACAGCCCCATACTTCAGGCCAAGCGCTACTGTAACAACCCACACCATGACACCCACCGCCAAAGCGACTATAGATTGACCCCGGACAAATCCGCCTATCACTTTGTCGACATCTTGCACAAGCTCCACGAAGGGGAGCGGATAGTGCGCCAAACGCACCAACGCCCGCTGGCGCCAGCGATTTACGTCTCGCAAAATGTAATAGGCTATAACCGGAGCAACCACGACATAAGACAGAAAAGTTGCGGACGACGTGAAATACGAAACGAGATTATCGCCCATGCTGTCTAAGAATGTTTCTGATGTTTCAAGAAGGCCTACCAACCCGCGACCCAAGCCTTTAGGGAGATTGTGCTGTTCTGCCTGTTGACGGATGCTGGCAGTGTAATCGTTAACAAGAACAGTTAGCTTTGGAATCTCGCCGGACAAAACCTTGAGGTGCCTTGCAAACCGCGGAACAAAATAGAAAGTGACGGCCGAAAAAGCCAGGACAGCTACCGCATATATGAGCAGTATAGCTTTTGCGCGGGGCAGCTTTTTGCTTTCAAGCCATGACACCAAGGGCTCAAGCACAAAACTGATGAACGCTGCCATGACAAAAGGGGGAAGCATCCGACGAACGCGAAACAAAAAAAAGGCCGCCGCAAGAGCAGCAAGGACGCCCATAAGCGTCCTTAGGATCTGCCTTTTATTACTGGGCGAACCTGTTAGCAACCTTATTTAT
>CAZXSP010000177.1:0-2333 GCA_964643285.1 uncultured Eubacteriales bacterium | reverse complement strand
GTATAGATCTTGCTTTCGAAGCAAAGGAGTTAGGTGTAGTTTCAATACCTATAAATATACATTATCCAATAAAGGGGACACCTTTCGGTAAGTTACCCGTTTTGGAAAAGGATGAAATTGAAAAAGCAGTATCCTTAATAAAAATTATTAATCCAAAAATTCCTGTAAGGATGGCGGGTGGAAGAAAACAATTACTTGATAGCGGCAAAGGATGTTTCATTGCTGGTTCAAATGCGGCTATAACAGGCGATATGCTTACAACGACAGGAATATCAATAGACGAAGATATAAGTATGGTAAAGAGATTGGGATATATAGTATAGCGAAATCTAACAATCGCTTCAACCGGATAACGCTTGTGTCACGATTCTTGCTGGTCATCGCTACGCTTCTTGGCAAGAATCGCGCCATTACACCTCGCAGGTTAAACAAATGATACTGAGCCTTTTTATTGACATTTTATCTTAAAACGTCAGATATATATCAAAACTTGACGAATTAGAAACTCTGTTCTAATGTTAAATCAGAATTACTTTACGTGATTTCATCTATGAGATTATACAATGGGGTATTATTGAGTAGAATTTGACTGAAAACAGGGTAAAGAATGAATGCAGATATACAAGACATTATCTTAAAAAAATCAACCTTCGGATATTCCTATGACCAAATTATTCTCGACGCTGACGGAAGACCCATAGATTATGTATTCATTGATACGAATCCTGTGTTTGAGGAGATGTTGGGCTTTGAGCCTGGAAAAGTAGCCGGTAAGCGGTGTTCCGAAGTGGTCCCGCAGGTTCTCGAAGATTCCTTTAACTGGGTAGAATGCTTCGGGGAAGTAGCGCTCACAGGCCATAGCACCGAACTTGAAGCCTATTCTGTCGCCCTGAAAAAGTGGTTTCACCTGTCCGTATTCTCTCCGCAGAAAGAGTTCTTTGTCGTTATTTCATTTGATATCACAAACCAAAAGAGAACCGAAGAGGAATTGCTGAAGAGCAAGGAAGAGCTTCGGGAATATATCGAAAACGCTCCGGACGGTGTTTTCATTGCCGACAGTTTGCGAAACTATATATTCGCCAACTCGGCCGCCTGCGAGATGGTGGGGTATAGCAGGGACGAATTGTTGAAGATGAGAATAATGGACTTATTGGCAACCGAGGAAGTGCCGGGTTATAAGCGGAACCTGTCTGAGTTGCAGGTCAAAAATAAAACGAGCAGGATTTCGCATCTTATACGAAAGGACGGGAAGAAAGTAACCGTTGACATAAGCGTGGTAAACCTGAAAGACGGCAAGCTCATGGCGTTTTGTAAGGATATTACCAAGCAAGAGAAACTTGAGAATGAGAAAAATCAGTATTTCTCGGCGTTTCAGAAAAACTACGTGGCGAACACCCGTGCCGGGCTCCGGCGCAGGGATCGGCGTTTCCTCTTCAACCGGTTCATCTCTTTTTCCCTCGTCGTCGTCGGCCACAGCGGCCATCAGGGCAGCATGGGTTTTGTCGCCGTATTTGCCGTCGACCTCCAAGCCCTCGCTCGTTTGGAACGCCTTGACCGCCGCCTCGGCTTCCTCGCCATATTCGCCGTCCGCGCCGTATTTCGGCAGCACATACCCAAGCTGAAGAAGAAGCTCCTGCAGTGCTTTCACATCCACGCCGGACATACCGCGCTTGAGAAGGCGATTTCCCAGCGTCAAATCAATGTTCGGCGGAGTTGCTTCGAGATTGCTCCCTTCATATTGGATAAAGGGCAGCTTGTACCAATGCGTCCAGCCGCGCCCGACGATCTTCGCTTTGACGCATCCGTAGGCAAAACCCTTCCATTCCACGGCATAGCCGCCGCCCACGGTGTATCCCACATGAGTTGCCCGCCGCGAGGTAGGTTTTCATCGCCGCGAACAGCGCTGCATTCGTGGAAACGTTGAGGGTATGAGTGGCGGTATTGCCATAGAATGTGCCCGTCAACGTGCCAAGCGTCGCGCCCACCTGCGCAGAACCTGTAATACCCGTTTGCAAGGTTTGATAGTTGGCTCTTCGGAATGAGAGCACCTTATTGCTGGCGGCAGAGCCTGCGGCAGAGCAGGTAATCCGGAGGGTGATTTGCGTGATGGTCTTGCCTTGGAGCAACGCACCCGCGCCGGAAAATACCATGACTCCGACACGGGAACCGGACGGAGATGTGTTTTGGTATGCACCCTGGCCCGCACCGTTTGAAGTGCCGGTATTCCATGTGGTACTTCCATACTGTGCGTAGCCGATGGTAGAGGCACTTTCGGCTGTGGCGGTAAAGGTGGCCATCTGTTTCCTCCAGACTGCTGCGACGCAAGAAGAAAG
>CAZXSP010000176.1:0-2337 GCA_964643285.1 uncultured Eubacteriales bacterium | reverse complement strand
CTGTAGAAGCGGCCGCGATTCTCATATACGACTCTGTTTCAAGTTCCGTGTATGTATCGGCTTCTGTGTGCAAAACACCCGAGATGTATATGATTCCGGCTGACATTACACTTCGAATACAATCGGGGTCATGCCTATCCCAGGCGCTAAAGAATCCGAAAGAGCCAACCTATGTTCCCGGCGGGACGACTGACCCTTCTCTAGGCAAGCTTACGGGGGACTTCTCTGTAGTGGTGCCCATGACCACAGGCGACGATATCAGCGGCTTTATGGTTCTGGCAGGGAAGGGCGAGCCCGGCGCTTTGGGATTAATCCCCGAACTTCTCATGGCCGTAGGCAGCCAAACTGCCAACGTGTCCGCAAAGGCCGGCCTCATACAAAGCTTGAGGCAATCGGAGGAGCTATATCAGAGCCTGATGGAAAACGCCAACGACTTAGTATTTGTTTTGGATAGGGGCGGGCGTTTTTTGTACATTAACCCTCGTTCCAGGCAAGTTTTCGGATGCTCGCCTGAAGACATAGTAGGAAGATATTTTGGGGAATTTGTCCAAGCAGACAGTTGGGCCCACACCGTAGCCGCGGTCAAGGAAGCTTCTGCGAAAATGGAGCAGTATATAGAATACTCTTGGGTCATAAACGGCCACAACGAGATTCCGCTGTCTTTAAGCGTTAGGGCTTCCCTTATCTATAATGGGCCGGATTTGATCATGCATCAGGGAATTGCCAGAGACGAAACAGCGGAACGACAGCTCAAGGACGAGCTCATTAAACGCGACCAGGAGCTTGGGCGGTCTAAATCCCGGGAGGTGCGAATGAGAGAGTACCTCTCTGTAGCCAATGCCGCCCAGGAAGAAGAGCGTGCGAGAATAGCTCGGGAGTTACACGATGGGGCTGTACAGTATCTGATAGCTTTAAGACGGAGATTAGATTTGCTGAGAAATGATTTTTACGGTCACGGAGTTTTGACTGAAGCCCATGGCGGGCTTTGCAACGTTGGGGACAATCTGAACAGCATCGATATGTTGGTGGACACGACAATCGACGATTTACGCGAATTTGCCCGCAATTTACGTCCTCCTGTTTTGGATGATTTCGGCTTGGTTACGGCCTGTGAATGGTTAGGGCAGCAAGCCGAAAAAGAAGGCATCCGCGTCATATTCGAAGTTATCGGAGGCATAAGGCGCTTGCCTCAAGACGTCGAAATATCTGTCTTCAGAATTGCCCAAGAAGCTTTATCGAACTCTGTCAAACATTCCGGCGCCGGAGAGATACAGCTTACCTTGGAATTTACCGACAAAGATCTCCAATTAAGTATCAAAGATAACGGCCGCGGGTTCAATCCGCCGCCTTTACCCGGTTCGCTTGTGCGCGCGGGGCAGATGGGTCTTGTAGGTATGTTTGAGAGGGCAGAGCTTTTAAAGGCTACAATAGATATCAAATCGCAAAAGGGATTGGGCACTGTCCTTACTGTAAATATTCCTTCTGTGTCCCATAAAACCACACCTGCCTGATAGTACTAGGCAAAAATGCTTACCTTTCTATAGGCACTGCTGCCGAAGTAAAAAAAGCCTTCCCCGACTATTATGTGGTTGGACACACGGTGAAGGAGCGATTGAAATGGTTTGCGAAGATTTGACGCTAGCGAGAAAAATTGCCCTGGGTGACGATGAAGCATTTGACGTCATATATAAAACTTACGAAAAACAGATTTACTATCACATTTTGCGATTTGTAAACGATCGTCACGAGGCCCAAGATGTTACTCAAGAAGTGTTTTTGAAAGCGTATCAGTTCATGGGTACATATTCCGGGAAAGCCGCCATCGGGCGGTGGTTACGAAAAATAGCCACTAACCTTTGCATCGACAGAATAAGAAAACGTTCGATTCAAACAGTGTCGTGGCCCACAATAACATCCCGGGAAGGCGAAGAAAGAACTGTGGAATTCGGCGACGAGGCGCCATCGCCTTTGGAGACACTTTTGGATCGGGAGAATGAAACGTTTGTGCTCGAAGCCATACAGGATTTGCCGGAATATTATCGAAAAGTTGTGGTTCTTCGAGATTTGATGGATCGCAGCGGCGAAGAAATCGCAAACGAAATAGACTGCCCCGTGGGAACCGTAAAATCAAGACTGTCCCGGGCGCACGGAATTTTGAGAAGCCGCTTTAAACCTTCGAATGCCGCCGTAATGGGCGCCTGAGAATTTTTGACACTCCAATTGGCTGCCTCCATGATTTGTTATTGACACTTTCGTGTTCTCCGAATAGAATACAAACAAGTGTTTTATACAAACAGGTGATCGCTAATGGGAGATTCAACAGTATATTTCAATTTG
>CAZXSP010000175.1:0-2370 GCA_964643285.1 uncultured Eubacteriales bacterium | reverse complement strand
ATTCACAATATGGCTGAGGCTTATAGCGCGGCAGATGTGCTTGTAGGCCGCGCCGGAGGGATGACCTTGTCAGAAGTCACAGCCCTGGGGCTTCCTTCCGTGCTTATTCCGTCGCCAAATGTGGCCAACAACGAACAGGAGCATAACGCAAAAGCTCTTTTAGAGGCCGGGGCTGCGGTAATAGTAAAAGAAGGGCCCGACACGTCCAAGAACGCGGCTGAAGCCGCTTTTTCAATAGTGTATGACGATGCCAAAATAACCGAGATGAAACGAGCGGCGCTTGGGATGGGGAAACCCGCGGCTGCCCAAGATATCTGCAAAGGGCTAATAAAATTGGCCCGTACAGGTCAATAATCAGGCGAAGAAGGTGCGATGTGCGGAAGATTCACTTTATAGCCATAGGCGGACAAGGCATGTCCGGCATAGCAAGCATACTTTTGAAAAAAGGGTATGAGGTAAGCGGTTCCGACATTAAACAAAGCGAGCTGACTACGGGGCTTCAATCAATGGGGGCAGAGGTTTCTATCGGGCACAGACCGGAAAATCTCCAAGACCCTGACGTGGTTGTGGTATCGTCTGCTATCGGCCCTGACAATCCCGAGCTCATACAAGCAAAGGCAATGGGAATTCCTATTGTTCACCGAATGGACATGCTATTGCAGGCGGTGTCAGGTCTGAAACTCTTGGCCGTAGCAGGGTCTCACGGTAAGACAACGATAACATCTATGCTTGCGTGGATCTTCAGGAAGGCGAAGCTTGACCCTACTTTTCTTGTGGGCGGCCAGTTTTGGGAGCTGGGTACTTCTTACGAGGGGCAAGGCGATTGGGCTATTTTCGAAACAGATGAAAGCGATGGCTCATTCCTTAAGGTCAATGCCGATATCGGGTTAGCTACCAACATTGATAACGATCACCTGGATCACTGGGGCTCAGTGGAGTCTTTAAGGGAAGGTTTTTTTGAGTTTCTCGATTCTGTGAAACCACAAGGCTTAAGGGTAGTTTGCTCCGATGATAGGGTGTTGGGACAATGGGCCCATGGTAAGCCCCGCGTGCTGACTTACGGTTTTGAGGACGGCGCTTTTTGGCGCGGAACGGACTACGCTCCTAAAGGGTGGGGTGCTCAGGCCGATATCCGTGTCTCGGGGAATCTTAAGGGAAGTCTGAAAATCGCTCTTCCGGGAAGGCACAACATGGCAAATGCCATTGGAGCCGCCGCCGCCTCTTTTTCCTGCGGAATAGCGTGGGATACTATTGTTTCTGCGCTTCAAAGCTACCCCGGAATCAAAAGAAGGTTGGAGAGAATCGGCGAATACAATAATGTTTTGCTGCTCGATGACTTTGCGCATCACCCCACCGAAATGACAGCTTCTTTAAGCGCGATACGGGAGGCCATGCCCGGAAGCAAAATCATCGCTGTGTTTCAACCACACCGCTTTTCCAGAACAAGACTACTCAAGAAGGACCTGGGGCGGGCTTTATTAGGCGCCGATTCGGTTTTTGTTACCAGTATCTACGCCGGTCCCGGCGAGAAAATAGAGAATATTGGAGACGCCGGGATTGTAGCGGAAGAAGCCCGTACCTTGGGGCATCCTAAGATTCGTCTTGTTTTGGATAAAGAAAAAGCCATGGCCTGTGCCGCGGAAGACGCGCGAGACGGGGACGTTATCGTCACTATGGGTGCGGGTGATGTTTGGAAGACACATCCGCTGGCAAAACAGATCCTATTGGCCAGGGGCGAGTAACAGGACTTGGCGGGGTTTCGTACTATGGAAAGGCCGTCATAGTCAGCGGGCGAACTTTGAACCGTGGCCAGAGGAGTGGTAACAGGATGTCTAAGTTTGTCATTGAGGGCGGTAAGCCCTTATCGGGCTCTCTTACCGTCAGCGGGGCAAAAAACGCAGTGCTTCCCATAATGGCGGCAGCTGTAATGTCTGAAGCTCCATGTGTTCTCTGGAATGCACCTGATCTTACAGATGTTTCAACCATGATTAGAATCTTAGAGGAATTAGGGGTAAAGATACGCAGGTCGGGGCCCGATTCGTCTGTGCTTACAATTGACCCCACATCTATCAAAACTCACGTTGTAGACGAAATGCTGATGCGTCAGGTCAGGTCGTCAATAATTTTGATGGGGCCGCTTTTGGGGAAAATGGGGAAAGCGCAAGTTTCCTATCCCGGTGGCTGCGATATAGGCCCAAGGCCCATAGACCTGCACGTAAAGGGCCTCAAGGCGTTGGGGGCGTCTTTTGAGGAGGAACACGGGCAGATTATTGGATCGGGTGAAAACCTGAGGGGAATAGACATTCATCTGGATATCCCTTCGGTGGGAGCCACAGAAAACATCATGATGGGAGCATGCCTGGCAAAAGG
>CAZXSP010000174.1:0-2377 GCA_964643285.1 uncultured Eubacteriales bacterium | reverse complement strand
AACCGAAAGCCGCTGCCCCCGCGCATTTAGAAACAAAGGCATTTTTGACTTAGAACCAGGTTTGCCCTTTATAAGTTCGTTAAGCCCATATCCCAAATAATTCCCCAAAGACTCCAAAGCCATAGACCCGACAGGTACCAGACGTTGTTTGCTTCCTTTCCCTAAGACACGGGCGAAGCCTAAGGAGTAATCTATGTCATCTACATTGAGTCCCACAAGTTCGCTCACTCTAAGGCCCGCCCCATACAACAATTCCAATATTGCGCGGTCTCTTTGGCCCAACGCAGTGGAAGTGTCAGGCGCAAGTATAAGGTTTTGGACTTCAGATTTTGACAAAACTTTGGGTAAAGAAAACTCAGTTTTCCGCGGCGCAATTTCTTTAACCGGACCGGTTTCTATAGCCCCCCGGCGTTCCAGGAATTTTATGAAACTGCGTACGCACGAGAGTTTTCTCGCAATCGAAGAATGTTTGCAGTTCAAGGTTTTGGAAAGATAGATTATAAAGTCCCTTACTCGCCTGTTTGTAATGGCGTCTGGCGTCAGTGGTTTTGCAGGTCTTATTGTGTTCTCCAGAAAATCGAAAAACTGTGATAAATCATTTGCATATGCATCTTGCGTGTGAGGGCTTTGAGTTCCGGAAACCCCGACCGATACCAAAAAATCTTCCCGCCACTCATCCAAAGACCTACCCAATGAAACACCTTCTCTGATTACCCGCATAATTATCAACAAACGCCAAGCATACGGCTGTATATTAACACTGGGCACTATGTCAAGCAACCTATTTTCTCAATTTTCTACAGGTTCTCCGCGCGAAAAGAGCACTCGCTGTTGGAACACTTGTACTCTTTCTTCTTTCCTCCAACTTCCACAAGAAAGCTGCCGCACAAAGGACATTTATGGTCGGGCAGAGGCTTATTCCATACCACAAAATCGCAATCCGGGTAGCCTGAACAGCCATAAAATATTCTTCCCCGTTTCGATCGGCGAACCACAATATCCCTTTGGCACTTGGGACACGCTACGCCGGTCTTTTCCAAAAGGGGTTTGGTGTTCTTGCATTCAGGATATCCGGAGCAGGCTATAAAACGACCGAACCGGCCCCTTTTGATGACCATTGGACGCCCGCATTTTTCGCAGACCTCGCCTGTGGGTTCGTCTTGTATTACGACCCTGTCCACTTCCGATTCAACGGTATCAAGCTGTTCCTTGAAGGGACCCCAGAAATCTTCCAAGATCTGCTTCCAGCCGTGTTTTCCCTCTTCAACCGCATCGAGCTTTTGCTCCATTTCAGCCGTGAAGCGCAAGTCAACGATTGAGGGGAAATTCTCGCGCAACAATGAATCCACAGTTTTGCCAAGGTCGGTAGGCGACAGCCTTTTTGATTCTCTTCGAATATAATCGCGGTCGAATAATGTGGCGATTATAGGAGCGTACGTGGAAGGTCTGCCGATACCGTTCTCCTCGAGAGCTTTTACTAACGATGCCTCTGTGTACAAAGGAGGGGGCTCGGTGTAGTGTTGCGCCGGTTCAATCTTTATAAGACTCAATAACTCTCCTTTGGAAAGCGGAATTATATCTTTTTCCTGTTGGACGGGGTTATCGCTGCCTTCTTGGTAAACCTTGGTGAACCCGGGGAATTTCATCCTAGACCCTGTAACCCTGAATGTGTGCCCGGCCGCATCTATATTGCAGGTTACAGTGTCGTACACAGCAGGCGACATCTGGCTTGCCACATGTCTGCCCCATATCAAGGTGTACAGTTTTAACTGGTCGGGCTTTAGGTAAGGCTTTAAGTCCTGTGGGTTCCTGAAAACGCTTGCGGGCCTAATGGCTTCGTGTGCACCTTGTTCTCCGGGTTTCTCTTTGATCTTACGCGGAGCCCCAACGTAGTCGCTGCCGAAAGTGTCAGCTATAAAAGAACATACCTCATCCCGCGCTGATTCTGAGATTCTGGTGGAGTCTGTTCTCATGTAGGTGATAAGTCCCGTATACCCACCTTTCCCCAGTTCCACACCTTCGTAAAGCGTCTGGGCCAAAGCCATGGTTTTCTTTACCGAGAAGCCGAATTTTCTGGCCGCTTCTTGCTGTAATGTTGATGTTGTAAACGGTAACGGTGCGTTCTTTCGCCTTTCTTTTGGGACAATGGACGCAACCACAAATGGCACGCCTTTTATATCTTTCAACACAATGTCAACAGCTTCTTTGTTAGAAAGCTCTGCCTTCTTTCCGTTTTTGCCGAAATACCTGGCTTGAACTTCCCCCGCTTGGCCCTTAAGGTGGGCGTCTATAGTCCAATACTCGTCGGGCACAAAAGAGTCAATCTCTATCTGCCGTCCAACGATCAATCGGAGCGCCGCCGTTTGAACTCTGCCCG
>CAZXSP010000173.1:0-2382 GCA_964643285.1 uncultured Eubacteriales bacterium | reverse complement strand
ACCAACATGTGGAAAGGGACAGGTCTCAAACGGTAGTTGACTTGTTGGCGAACGGTAAAACGGTAGCTTTCGTTACAGATGCGGGTATGCCTGTCATTTCGGATCCCGGGGCTTACTTAGTTAAAACGGTTAGAAGCCATGGTTACAAAGTGGAACTGATACCCGGCCCCTCGTCAGTGAGCGGCGCCCTGGCCTTATCAGGGTTTCCCGGTGACAAATTTGTATTTGGCGGGTTTCCTCCGAGAAAATCAAAGGATCGTAAAGATTATTTTCTTGAGTGGGTGCGGCCCAATGTCACAGCCGTGTTCTTTGAATCGCCTTTCAGGGTTAAAAAAAGTCTTAACGATTTGGCCAAAGTATACCCCGGTGTACAGGTGTCATTATGCCACGAACTGACAAAAATCCACGAAAGCGTCATTGAGGGTGAGGTAGAAGACGTCATCGATCTGCTGGGAGATGCCAAGCTAAAAGGTGAATGGGTGATGGTAGTGAACCGCGAAAATATAGGGGAAGACGTCAACTAAGGCCGTCTTCCCTTTAAAGGTCACGGGTTATGGTGAATGCCGATTACTTAGAGAGTTTTAGTTCATTAAGGCAATGCCTGCAGATGCGTTTCCCTTTGAAAACTTCTACGTCTGCTGCGTTTCCGCAAAATATGCAAGCAGGCTCGTATTTTTTCAAAATTATGCTCTCACCATCTACATAAATCTCTAGCGAATCTTTTTCTCCGATATCCAAAGTACGTCGCAATTCTATGGGGATAACGACTCTCCCAAGTTCATCGACCTTCCGCACAACTCCGGTTGATTTCATCACCCTCGGTTACCTCCTGCCCTCTCCCATAATTCGACACAAGTATCTCTAAAATATATACCAACAATACCAGAAATCGTCAAGAGATTATGTTTGCGATCACAACGGCAAACTTTCTTATTAAAGCGGCTAGTGTTAAAATGACGCAAGATATTCGCGGGAGGTTTTGACCATGGCGAAGAAGGGGACCTATTACATATCAACCCCTATATATTATGCTTCGGGCAATCTGCACATTGGACATTCGTACACCACCTTGGCAGCTGACGCCATATCTCGTTACAAAAGGCTTCGTGGATACGATGTGTTCTTTTTGACAGGCACCGACGAACACGGCCTCAAAATACAAAGACAAGCTCAATCGGCGGGACTAGAGCCCCAGGAATTCGTCGATGGTATTGTGCAGAGAATCAAGGAACTGTGGCAAACCTTGGATATTTCGTACGATCAATTCATTCGAACCACCGATCAGCAGCACAAAGAAACCGTTCAATGGGTTTTTCAAAAGTTGTACGAAAATAATGACATTTATAAAAAAGCGTATGAGAGCTGGTATTGTGTGGGTTGTGAATCTTTTTACACGGAAACCCAAGCAAGGGCGTTCCCCGATCTCATCTGCCCGGATCACGGCAAACCGCTTGAACGTATTAAAGAAGAAAGTTATTTCTTTAGGCTTTCCAAATATCAAGACAGGCTTTTGCAGCACATAACCGAGCATCCCGAGTTTATCCAGCCCGTATCAAGAAGAAACGAAGTAATTCAGTTTGTAAAAAGCGGGCTCGAGGATTTGTGTGTCTCCAGAACCAGTTTTGATTGGGGCATTAAACTACCTTTCGACCGGGATAGCGTCGCATACGTATGGATTGATGCTCTTACCAACTACATAACTGCGGTGGGTTACCCCAAAGATACAGCCAGGTTTAACTACTGGTGGCCGGCTGATTTGCACCTTATAGGGAAAGAAATCCTCAGATTTCACGCCGTGATTTGGCCCATCCTTCTGATGGCTTTGGACCTGCCTTTGCCTAAACAAGTTTTTGCTCACGGTTGGTTAAACCTGGGCGGCAAAAAAATGTCAAAAACTATGGGCAACGTCGTGGACCCTTTTGTGCTTTGCCAGAAATATGGCTTGGATGCCATAAGGTATTTCGTGCTTCGTGAAGTGCCGTTCGGCGCAGATGGCGACTATAGTGAAGAGTCGCTGGCGGCAAGGTTCAATTCCGACTTGGCAAACGATCTTGGCAATCTGGTTCACCGCACGCTGACCATGGTGGAGAAATTCTGCGGTGGGCTTGTGCCCGAGCAGGGCCGGGAAACTGAAGTTGACAGGCGGTTCAAAGAACATGTAATGGCTTTAAAAGGCCGCGTCGAAAAAGAAATGGACTCCATGCATTTAAGTTCCGCTTTGGAAGCCATCATGGATGTGGTGGGGTTTGCCAACAAATATATTGACGACGCGTCTCCTTGGGATTTGGCCAAAAGTGATCAAAGCCGTCTTGGCACTTGCATGAATTCGTTGTGTCAGTGTCTTGGGGCAGTGGCTCAATTGTTGCGGCCTTTCATGGTGAA
>CAZXSP010000172.1:0-2436 GCA_964643285.1 uncultured Eubacteriales bacterium | reverse complement strand
GCGCTAATACGCAATAACTGCTTTTTTTCAACATGCAACTGCCCCCATCGTTTTTGAAGATTCGACACGTCCTAAGTAGCTCAGCGACAGAAAACGACCTCACGAACCATGAATCACCTGCACAACCTGCTGGAATCCTCGATTCCAAATATGAACCGTTGTAGACACCCCCTGTCCGGGCCCATCAGAGCAAATGACGGATTACACCGGGAGATTTGAGAAATGGGCGAGAAGGCTACAATCGCGAGAGAATCAAACAACGCTTTTAGTGACACATTCGACTGTAGGCTAACATTTCCTCCCACAATGCGTCAAACAAATAGCAGTCACTTCTATATTGTCGAAACTTCCTATAATTTGCACTTTACCAGTTCAACCTTTGAAGTTTTTCTACCTTTTCATCTGTATAAGCCATTTGGCGCCCCACAAAAAACCGGGGCTTTCCTCGCCCCGGTTCTATACGGCACTTAAGGCTATTGTTACTTCTCGTAGGGAGTCACGATCCACTTCAGGCAATTGTCTTTTTTGTTACCAAACACATCGTACCCTTCAAGTATATCGTTCAGGGGTTTTCTGTGGGTATACAGGAATTTGGTGTCGATTTTGCCTTGAGCTATGAGGTTAATCAGCTCCGGGATGCGATTAGCGTTAACCAAACCCATAGATATCTTTATGTTCTTTATCCAAAGCTCGTTCATTTTCAGTTCTTGTGGTTTTTCGAAAACGCCGATTATTGAAACGTTCCCGCCCGGACGTACTGCGTCCAGCGCCATCTCATAGGTACCTCTGGCGCCCACGGCCTCAATTGTTCTGTCGGCGCCTCGGCCATCGGTAAGATCCCGTATCTGCTCCGCTACGTCTCCATCGGCCGGATTCAAAGCCACATCGGCAATTCCCTGCTCAACAGCAACATCGAGCCTGGACTGATTAAGGTCCACAGCGATAATCCTTGCGGGCCCCCAAAGCTTGGCGGCAATCATTGCGCACATGCCAACGGGCCCGGAGCCCATCACAGCTACCGTGTCACCCGGCTCAATTTGGGCGTTCTCGGCGCCGAAATACCCTGTCGACAGAATGTCGCCCACGAGAAGCACGTCGTCATCGGTTAAGCCTTGGGGAATTGGGAAACAACCTAAGTTGGCATGGGGAACTCGCACGTACTCAGCCTGACAGCCGTCGATCATGTATCCGAAAATCCAGCTGCCTGTGGTGCAGTGAGAATATGTCTGCCGCACACAGTAAAAACATTCCCCACACTGTGTAACGCATGAAACGGCACATTTGTCGCCAACTTTAACATTTCTAACCGCCGGCCCTACCTCTACAATTTCTCCGCAAAACTCGTGACCGATCACTCTCGGCGCTTCGACCTCCGGCATTCCTCCGTGCCAGATGTGAATGTCGGTACCACAGATGGTGGAAGTAGTCACTTTGACTATGGCATCATCTGGCTCGATGATCTTGGGGATGGGCACATTGTCTAAGCTAATCTTCTCTGGACCGTGGTACACCAGCGCTTTCATGGTCATTTTGCTGCCTCCTTTTGAATGTGTTTTATTGGCAAGGGTTCTTTTTTACAGATCCCCTAAACCCCTAAGTGCAAAAACAGGCATGAAGAAATAAAGACCAACATTTTGTGCTAAGCTCGCTAAACGCGAAACTTACGCAACCAAACGTTGGTCTTCTTTGGAGCCACCAAAAGGTTTCTCCTTAAACTACCCAGGTTCTACATTAAGTTATCAACACACGGTCGAAAACTATGGCGTGCATCCAGAAATCCTGCTCCGCATCAACCTCATACGCGTGATGTATGGCCTTAGCCCCAAGCGTATCCTCAAAAAAAGCCACGTTATCAGCGATGTGTTGATGAACAATTTCCAAGCGCGACGCCCTTACCGCTTTCCCTCGCCCTTTGGTTACTATAAACTTTTCGGGCTCAGTCAGAAATCCTTCTCCCCTAATGATAAGCATGTCTTCTACAATCGTAATCTTGGTGCTTTCAACGCTTTTGCCTAATGTTCTCTTGAAATACTGTTCCATAAAGATCTTCAGTTGGTGTTGTAGTTGCTTCCGCTTCTGTTCGTTGAAGGTGTTTTGCCTGGAGCTCTTTTCCTTGTCGGCCTTTTCACTCCGTTGGATAGGTGCTAAGACTACCACCCCCCGAAACTTCCGGATCCAGAACAGTGCTCTTAGGGGATGTTACACGCCAATTATACACACGGTGACTATCTATACAAGGCAATGTGGACACACATTCACAAATATATTGACAAATCGGAATTAGAGTCCACTATTGTTAGTGACAGCGTCACTAAAGCATCGGGTTACTGCCAGTCTATTAGCCACTTACGGCTTTTTGCAGCGTCGGGGTAATTTCAGCGGGTTCCAGCCCCATAGGTATGGCGGCCAACACAAGATCCACTCGCCGGGCACCTG
>CAZXSP010000171.1:0-2441 GCA_964643285.1 uncultured Eubacteriales bacterium | reverse complement strand
AGCTTCCTAAACAACTCATTCACCGTGACCCGAATCCGGGCAACATTCTTTTTCTCAACGCTAAGGTGAGTGGTTTTATCGATTTTGACTTGACCGGAGTAGACATAAGGCTATGGGATGTCTGCTATTGCGCTACAAGTATTTTGTCGGAAGCCAACGAAGAAACATGGGGAGAATGGTTTGACCTACTGGGTGGAATTTTGCGTGGCTACGACGCGGAGAACAAATTGTCTGCGGAGGAGAAGCAGGCGGTGTTCTATGTAATCTGCGCGATACAGATGATTTGCGTCGCGTTTTTTGGAGGCAGCGACCAGCACAAAGATCTCGCCCAAACAAATCGCCGAATGATGAGTTTTGTGGTTCAAAATAGAGAAGCGATAGATGCTGTTTTCGTGAGTTAGTGTGCAGCAGTGTGTCGGGTACCCATGTACTCCTCAACCATTTCATCGAAGTAGGAGTAAAGCGACGGGCTTACAAACTCGCCTGTCGCCATCATTTCGCGGATTTTGTCTGTGGTCGCCCACATTACAGCGCATACCTCACTCTCATCATAGGCAACCGATTCAATGGGTTCGTTATAATCAAAAACCCACACATCCTCAAACCATGTGTATCCGTTATCACCGAGCCGGGGTGTCCGTCCGGAGAACTTCCCTTTACAGGGATCAAGCTCTATTCCCAGTTCTTCTTTTGTCTCACGCAAAGCGGCGCTGAGGCTGTCATCACCCGCGACAGCGCATCCGCCGGTGGTCTCCCATTTTCCATCCAAGTCACCATTTCCGTGTAGCGGCGCTCGTCGATCGATTAGCCATTCGCCCTTTTTGTTACGCTTCCACACATGGACTATAAGAAAGTAATCCCCGGTTTTCATTTTTCGTCCTCGCTCTGTATGCCGCCCCGTTTTGTTGCCATTTTCATCGAGAATGTCCCATATCTCGTTGGGTATATACTCCATTGGAGTAAAAACGAAACCGTTTAGTTCTTGCTCCGTGTCTGTTGGGGCAAAACCAAAGGATTTGTAGAATGGCAATCCGTATGGTGAAGAATTGACGGTAAGCCGGTCAAATCCACGTAGCTTCAATTCACACACCATAAGATTCATGAGTTCTGTGGCAATTTTGCGCCTGTGGAATGAACCGTCAACGAAAAGTATGTTTATATGTCCATTTCCGCGCTCACCGATAACGCCCACGATTTCGCTGCCGCTGAGCGCTACAATCATCAAGCGTTTACCTTCACTTACGGCCTTTATGTACCCTTCGTTTTCAACAACATCACGTTTGAAATTCACCACTGCTTCCGGCTGGTAACCGGGAGCTTCAGATTCGGCAAAAACTCTTTGTGCCAATCCAAGGGCGAGGGGTACTTCTTCTGGTGTTACTGTGCGATATGTGATCATGATTTCACCTAGCCGCAGATATCGTCTTTCTCCTTATGGGAAACAGGAGTCCAAAAGTGACCCCTGTTTCCCGTAAACACTAACTCCCGTTCTTCACCAAATGATTTCCCGCGATATAACCGAAGGTCAAGGCGGGACCTATGGTGCACCCACCGCCCCAGTAAGCGTTGGCTGTTGGGCTTGCGATGCAGTTGCCGGCGCCGTACAATCCCGGAATAACTTGATTGTCCCAATCCAGGACCTGGGCGTGTTCATTTACCACAGGCCCGCCGTTGGTATCAAGCGTACCCGCGGCCAAAATATAGGCGTAATAGGGCCCGTTTTCGCTTATGGGGTGCATGGTGTAATTCTCTGCGCCTTCCGGCGGCCATGCTTCGCCGGGAACAGTCGGGGGAATCATGGACCATTCCTTGTCGTAATCGGTGTCGCCTCTTCCAAAATCCTCGTCTTTGCCCCGTTCGGCGAAGCCGTTAAACTTTTCAACGGTATCCTTCAAGTTCGCAACGAACTGCGGGCTAAGCTCGAAACCGCCTGTGCGATGGGCAATCTTCTCCAGACGTTTAGCCACAGCCTGTTCGAGCTCCTCCAAAGTCTCCCCTTTCGCCAAGTAGGGCGACGGTTTGTCGAGTGTGCGCAGCGGAGGGTAGCCTTGCCACAGAGTAGCCGTCCTTTGGTCGAAAACCATGAAAGCAAGCATGTTGACCCACTCGGCCGCCACAGGGTCCCAATGAAAGTGGGCCATTGTTCTGTCCGTGTAATTCCGCTTTTCGTTTACGATTCTTCTGCCATGCTTGTTGACTAGAATCATTGAGTCGCCGGGCAAGAAGAAAACGCTTGAGATACCGCCGGGACGCCTCACGTGAGACTCAATAAGGCTTTGGGAGCGGAACGCCCCTTTGGTATTTCCGATGCGAGCCCCTATGGCGCCTGCAAGTTTTATGAAATCGCCGGTATTTGTGGGCACCGAACATCCCCCGTAATGAGGTCCAGGCTGGAAGTGCAGCATAAATTCGGGGTTTTGGGAGTAACCGCCTGAACCGAA
>CAZXSP010000170.1:0-2470 GCA_964643285.1 uncultured Eubacteriales bacterium | reverse complement strand
ATTCCCACAACAGAAACCGAATTCGATAACCCGTTCCGGGATGTAGCTTCAGACGATTGGTTCTACGATGACATCGCTTTTGTCGCCCTCGAAGGGTTGTTTCTGGGAACACAAGACGATGAGTTTAGCCCACACAGCACCATGACCAGAGCGATGCTTGTTACCGTATTATGGCGGCTTTCGGGCCAACCCGGGTCGCTAACGGCCAGTAGTTTCATCGATCTGGCAGACGACTGGTCAACTGACGCAATCCTGTGGGCCGCTGAGCAAGAAATCGTTCTTGGCTACGGTGACAACCGCTTTGAACCAAATACCGACGTTACGAGAGAGCAAATTGTAACCATCCTTTTCCGTTATACAACAAAAATGGGTCTTGATGTCGACGACATAGGCAACACCGTATTAAGCCAATATGCCGACTCGACCGACATAAGCGATTATGCTTTGGAGTCCATGCGGTGGGCCTGCAAAAACGGAATAATAAACGGAAAAGAGAATAACAGACTCGACCCAAAAGGCATAGCAACAAGATGTGAAGTGGCGGCCATATTCCACCGCTTCGTGGCCAGCATTGTGGAATAATGTAGTTGACCTGAAAAGCTGAAGGATCAGAGAACAGGGGACTAGCCGTCGATAGCTAGTGCCCTGTTTTTCATTTCACTTCAGAAAGGCTAACTGGACATTTCAGCGAAGTTGGCTCAGAGCAAAGAAAAACAAACCCACGAATTCAGTTGAAGCTATGTCTTTGATTCTTACCCTCTGACCAGGCCGATGTCCGCTTTTCCGTTTCTGAATCGTACTGTTTAGTGAGCCAACAACAAATACAGGTTGGCATCCTCAAAAAGAAAGGAAGATTCGCGTGTCTCAAGACTCTATTTTCACGATACCTCGAAACGATTTTAGCCGGTTGTCAGAAGCCCTTCGGAATCTGAGCCTATCCGGTTCGAAAGTAGTGGATCGAAACGGGACTCTAGTAAAAGGCTCAGATCTCATAGTTGCCATCATCGAATCTAGCATGTCTGACCCAAAATTCGAGGAGTACGAACCCTTAGAAAGGTATTTCACAAAAGAAGCTCTAACCCTGATCTACCTTGCAATAGACGCGACTGAAGATAAAGAAATGGTGATAGACAAACATGGCGAGATTATGCAAGTCGTCTATACGGAAGGAGTTGCACCAGCCATGACGTGCGCTGCCACTGCCCTGGCAGCTGCAGATTGCATAGGTCTATTCGGCTTCGGTATTCATCAACTTAAGAAATGGCTTATGCAGGGAGATTACAGTGTTGTGACACCGGAAGACAGATAAAAAGGTATTATAAAGACCAACTGTTTCCCGTTACACCTGGGATTGGCTTCGATCTCTGCTAAAAAGAAGCCCAACCGCGAATATCACGGTGGCAAAACCTGCCTGAATCAAAACGCTGTGGTAAATAGGCGCCATAACTGTACTGCTGCGAACGCCCAAATAACCTTGCAGCCAACTGATGGCATCGTTAGCGCGTATGAACCAGTAGCCCGGCAGAAACCGTGCAACAGCCAGTACAGATTCGCTCATAACAGATTGGGGTACGAAAACTCCTCCCAAAAAGCATATGGCAAGAGAGACTCCATTGACCGCACCCGCTTGGGCCCCGTAGCTTTTCAGTGTGGAGCCCGCCAGGAAACCTATTGACAGGCAGACAGCCGTGAAAGCAAGCGTATTGAGGGAATACAGGCCTATGAGGTTTGACGAGATAACTTGTTTGCCGTACAGCATGAGGCTCAACACGATAAGGGCAGCCCAACACGCCAGCGCGAACACACTATGGCCCATAGCCAACTGAAGATTCATGGTTCTTCTTGAAATCGGCGCGCACAAATTGCGCAACCGCAGGTCTCTCTGGTTGAAAGCGATCATTATAGAACTTATTCCACCAATGACCAAGGAAAGCAGTGCATACGCGCAATACGCGTAGTAATAGGAATAGTTGGCGGGCCCGCCGCTTATGTCCTTGGGTGTATCCAAGGCCACAGGAGTATCAAACAGAAGGGTTTCCATCGTGGCCGCTACCAGCTCATCTTGGGAAAAATGCGAGTCGCCTCCCCCGTACTCCCGGTAAAGGCGCAGCGTATTGAGGAATTTGTCGACCCCGATATCTACATAGAAGCTACTGGTGGAACCGGGAACGACTGCTTTTTTCAAGGTGGGGTTTCCGCCCGCTAGAAACTCTTCTGAAAACCCTTGGGGGATTATGGCGATATACTCTACCTCTCGATAGAATAACGCGTCCTGAAGAACCTCCTCATCGTCGGGAAACAGTCTCAGGGTGGCTTGGGAAGAAAGGTAATCGACTAGGTTGCGGGCTATTGTCTCCTCGCCATCCCTGTTGACAACAGCTATTGGAGTTTTGGTCATTTCAAAACTAAACACCGGGTTTTGCGAAGCCGTGAAAGAGAACAGTACCGCCAAGCTGAGGAATATACAAAG
>CAZXSP010000169.1:0-2476 GCA_964643285.1 uncultured Eubacteriales bacterium | reverse complement strand
ATCTCTAATATCGTCATGATCGCCATAAATACGGTGGCGTTGAACGTCTGCCCAGTTTGCGGTCTTGCTTTATCCCTTTTGTGTCTGGCCGCGGGCGGTTATTTGGTGCAGTTTTTGCCCGACACTGCCCACGAACCTGAGGCTACACAGAGCTACACTGAGGCTTTGGGTAAGCTCAGTGAACCTTTGGCGCTTTTGTATTTGTTTGTCTCGGTCCTTACCATAAATTCCGGGCTCATGTATCAGGTCGTTAACCCTGCTTTTTCGCATTTAGGCGCCTTCACAAGCTGGTTTTGGGCTGTACCGTACATAGCAGTGATTTTGGTAATGCGCCAAGTCGCCCAAAACACGAAAAAGTTCCCCTTTTTGCACCTTGGAATGGGCATGATGGTTGCCGCTTTCATCTGCTTCATGACGCTGGGTAGAAGTGTTTCTGACTATTTGATCGTAGATACGTTCATGCTGGGCGCTTGCGGCATATTTGACCTATTTTGGTGGAGCGCAATCGCCGAAATGCTCGAGCATACCAAAAACCCGGCACTGGTATTTGGTATTGGGCTTTCGGCAAACGTCGCTGGGGTTTTGGCAGGGGATGCCGTCGGAATAGCGATAACCGCCGCGAGGTTTTCGGGCGAGCAGGTAACCGTCATCGCGTTAACAGTCGTTTGTTTCACATTGGTAGTGCTGCCTCCCCTAAACCGGCGTCTCACAATGTGCACTGAAAGTCACACCTACCTTACTGTCTACGAACAGATGGGTCCCATGCGGAGAACTGAGATAATCCACGGAGTTAACGCGCCTTTCGAATTAACACCCCGGGAGGAAGAAGTGCTCCAGCACCTACTCCTGGGAAAATCCAACCGCCAGATAGCCGTATCCCTACACATTACCGAAAGCACTGTAAAAACCCACACCAGGAACATTTATTCGAAGTACGGTGTGACCAGCAGGGTGGCCCTTCTAAGCCTGCTTCTGAAAAACCAGGCTTGATGTCAGGGTATTTAGGGTCCAAACTGGTCGACTCATACTTTAGTTTAGCGGGTTTCACCCGTCAGGCCGATGTTTTTTCGTCATTTCTTCTCTAAAGTAAACACAAAAGCACCTTTTTTGACATGGCTAATGCTTGGAGGGGACCGACTCGTGAAAAGAAGATTTTTGCCTTTTCTGTTGTGTTTGTGTTTGTTGTTTACTGTAATGCCGGTAAACGGGTTTGCAAATGGAGCAGACAACACAGAAAAACAGTTTGGGGATTTTTTGGTGACATCGGATGTTGATGTGGATACAATAGCATCTTTTTCGGGTTCTGTTCTCACCACTACTGGGAACTGTACGATCGCCATGGCAACATCGGTCAGTTGGACAGCCCACCGTATTGAAGTGTCGGGACTAAGCGACAAAACCATAACGTTAAACGGCGTGGACATAAGAGCCGACGGACCGGCATTTAGAATTCTCGAAGGCGCGGGAAAAACCACCCTCGTTTTGGCCGATGAAAATAACAATACTCTGAAAAGCTCGTCCGGCTACGCCGGTTTACAAAAAGAGAATTCAGATCTCTTGATCATTACTTGTGAAAATGAGGGCGCTGACCATGCATGCACCGACGCCTGTGGTCATCTTACTGCTTACGGAGGTAGGGAAGGGGCAGGCATAGGCGGAAAGAAGAATCAAAACGCCAGTAACATAACTGTAAGGGGCGGCAATATTGAGGCGAGTTGCCTTGATGGCGGTGAGGGGGCAGGCATTGGGGGCGGTTCCGGCGGAAGCGCTGAAAATATCAAAATTTCAGGCGGCAACGTCGAGGTTGCAAACGTAGCAGGGGCCGGAATTGGCGGCGGATATCAGGGAAATGCCGCAAACATTGAAGTTTCGGGCGGTTTTGTTTCCGCGTTTCTTTTCGATAGCTGGGGCGGAGCGGGTATTGGCGGGGGAATGTCAGGTTGGGGGACCGGCGGCAGCGCGCAAGGCATCAAAATCACAGGAGGAACCGTAAATTCTCAGCGCAACGGGGGTTACGATTGGGTCATAGGAAAAGGCTACAGCGCAAGCGGGACAACGGATCTTGTGATAACGGGCGGAAACATCTCAGCGGATTTGTCTTCAGTTGATGTTGTTGCGGATGGCTTAGGGCAATCTGTATACAAGGTGACGTTCGATGTTCCTGATGTATCACAAGAAGGCGTAGCGGTTGATATTGAGATTGCCGGCTATAACACAGAAGGCATAAAAACGCTGAAAGACGGTAAAGTGTTCGTTTATCTACCCCTTGGAGAGGCCAGCCTCCTTTATAACGGGAAGCAGTACAACACAGAGGTAACCTCTGACGGAACGGCGGCGTTTACGGCGCCCTCCGACCCCACTTTTGACACTGATTTGAGTACCACGGAAATGCCTGTGCAAGCAGGGGCTCCGGTCACTCTCACAATTGAGGTAGATGAATCGGGGCTTGGAACCATTACCTATCAGTGGTACGAAA
>CAZXSP010000168.1:0-2511 GCA_964643285.1 uncultured Eubacteriales bacterium | reverse complement strand
GGGCACTTCCCCAGTTGGGCCAGCCGGATCCACTTCGCTTCCATATTATACCATGTTAACGGGCCAGGTTCAATTTAGAAAGATAATAGCCAAGACGGTTACCTATCTTATTGAAGCTAAAGCTTTATCAACCATGGGACGCGTATCGGGGTAGGTTTTAATGTCAGGCAGCGATGAGTACTTTACCCATAATACTTTCGTACTTTCGCCCTTTTGCGGTTTGATGTTTCCACCTTTAGGTTCCATAGCGTAATATTGGACTGTCTTATGAACCACTTCTTCACACCGCGGAAACTTGTAATGTGTCTTTCCCGCAGATCCTATTATGCTCGCGACAATTCCTGTTTCCTCGCACACTTCCCTTAAAGCGGCATCTTCCGAGGATTCTCCCGGTTCCAAATGACCCTTTGGCAAGGCCATCATTCCATACCTGTCCTGTATAAATAAGATTTCAGGATCTAACCCGGGTTGGGTCGGTCGGATTACTACTCCCCCGGCGCAAATCTCTTGGCAGGTTGGTCTTTTAAGCCAGAAAATTCTCGCCAGTTTGCCAATCTGTTCGGCTTGGAAGCTGAGGGTTTTAGGGCCCAAGGAAACCGCGGTATCAAGGGGCATGGCCCCGATGGTTGAATCAAACAACGCCGAAAACGCGGGAGGATACCCCTCTAACACTTTGGGCGAAAGCCCACCCCCCAAGACAATCCCGGGCACGCCATACTCCAAAGCTTTCTCGCAGACAGCGTATGGCACTTTTCCCATGAAAGTTTGGGAATCTACGAAGCCTTCCCCTGAAATGATCAAATCAGCGTCCTTGAGCAAAAGCGGTAAGCCGGTTTTCTCCATGACATATTCCGAACCTTTTTCGAGATCGGCGCCAAAAAACGCCCAAAGCCCCGCTGCCAAGCCGCCGCCCGCGCCCGACATTGGCGTGAATGAAGGGTCACGTCCTAAATCCCTTAACAAGATATTCGCATACAAGCTCATGGCTTCTTCCACGGTTTCAATTTCAGACGGTTTCAGGCCTTTTTGAGGACCATAAACTTTTGTAGAACCATTTGGACCTAAAAGGGGATTCACCACATCAGTGACGGCTGTTATCCTTATGCCGCGGAAAGTCTCTCTCATACTGCCCAAAGACACGCGAGACACAGCACCCAGCCCGCTTGTGCCGGGAGGCACCTGTTTCCCTCGGGCGTCTAGAACTAATCCCCCCGCAGCTTGAACCGCTCCAATTCCGCAATCGTTCATGGCAGTGCCGCCGATGCCAACCACTATGTGTTTGACGCCCATTCGGGCCGCCCACAACATCAGCTGACCCACACCCCGGCTTTGGGCTACGCGTATGTCCCGCTCCTGGGGGCGGGTTAACGCGAGGCCCGACGCCTTAGCGCTCTCAATCAAAGCCGAAGAACCTTCATCAAACAACACTGCGGGTGCTTCCAAGGCCTCACCGTAAGGGCCCGTGACAGGCACCATATGGGTCACACCGGCCAAAGCGCCGGCTAACACTTCAAGGGTGCCGTCGCCCCCGTCCGCCATGGGTTTTTTGTGCACTGTAGCCTCGGGAAACCCCCGGAGAAAACCTTGAGCAACCAAATCGCACGCGACCCGGCTACTCATACTCCCTTTAAAGGCGTTCATGGATACTATGATCTTCATGGCCAAAGATTTACCCTAAAACAGCCCTGAAAAGTCTCATCCAGTTGCCGCCCAAAATTCCCGAAATAGTTCTTCCGGGAACACCCCTTTTCAAAAGCTCCAAGGTAATGGATTTAAGCCCTCCCATACCATCCATACCCTGCGGCAGGGGGCTTACAAAACAACCGGCATCTGTGCCCAAACCCACATGGTCCTCACCCGCAACGTCTATTACGTGCTCGATGTGGTCACAAACAGTAGAAACCGTGACTTCTTCATCGGAAGACGCCATATACGCGGGATTCAGTGAGATGCCTATAAGGCCGCCCGTATCCCGAAGAGCGCAAAGCTGGTCATCGGTCAAGTTTCGAGGATGCCCGTACAAAGCGTGGCAATTCGCGTGGCTAACCGCAAAAGGCTGTTCGGACATTTCCGCCACATCCCAAAACCCCGCCTCGGAAATATGCGCTGTGTCTATCAATATTCCCAGCCTGTTGGCTTCTTTCAACACCTGTTTTCCAAAGTGGGTGAGCCCGCCCCTTGTCATACCTTCGGCGGCCCCATCAGCCAGGGCATTCCTTTCGTTCCAAGTGAGCCCTAAAACCCTAAGCCCCAAATTGTAGAAAACCCTCAGGCTACTAAGGGCGCCTTCGAGAAATTCCCCGCCTTCGAACGAAAGGAGCAAGCTCAAATCTCCCTGCTCCAAGGCTTCGTCGATATGGGCCGAACGGGTGGCGATTTTGATACCGGGGACGCTTTCAAAGGAGGCGAACTCTTCCAAAGCCTCGAGACCTTGGCGTACGCCCCCCACAGGCCATACTCTGTCGTTGGGGAAAGCGGACACAACGGCGCATTTTACGCCTGCCTCACGCA
>CAZXSP010000167.1:0-2516 GCA_964643285.1 uncultured Eubacteriales bacterium | reverse complement strand
TGAATCTTAACCCCTTTGTAGTAGTAGTTGACGATTTCCTGCGCGGATTTGCCGCGCTGCGCCATCAGCCATGCACCCCACTGAGACATGCCCACCCCGTGCCCGTCGCCCCGGCCCTTTAAGAAAATAGACCCCTCATCCACACGCAGCTCATCTATGAGGGTAGACTTCATCTTGCGATCGCCTATTGCCAATCTAAAAGAAGGGGCCGACACTTGTTTGCCGTTGATGCTCAGGGTTTCGGCTCTACCTGATGGGCCTTTGCGGCCGATTTTGGCCGATTCTACGGTACTAATGTCAACTCCTAATTTTGCGCATGCCGCGATAACTTCGTCCTTTGTGAAGGTGGTATTCCAAGTTTGCACTGGTTCCGTCTGCACGTCGTTCACAGGGGCCACATAAGGGGTGGCCTCTTTGTTAAAATTGAGCCCTTCAGCCGCGGAGGCCGTTTTGCCTCCGGAAGCTGCATGGAACCAGGCGTTAATGGGCTGACCTTTGTAAGTCACTACCTTGCCCCTTGTTTCTTTTACTGCCTGCTTCACTTTGTCGTTTACTCTTGAGGCGTTATAAGCCTGAAACTCTTTGGGATCGGTGCTTGCCTGAGCATCTCTTCCGGGTATGTTGCCCGCTTCGAGTTTTTTCAAGGTAAATGTTCTGGCGACAATGGCTTGTGCCTCCAATGCCTGCAAGGGCCACGTAGGCTCCATTTCAGCTGCTACCACGCCCTCCAGGTATGTCTCCAAAGGCATCGACTTTATATCTCCGGTCTCGTGAAAGTACAAGGCTATGGTCGGTTCTTCCGTTGTTTTGGGAGCCGGCGCTTTAAGCTGTCCTCGGATTAATCCTGCCAGGACAACCGCCATGACTGCTCCTAAAGCCAAAAGCCATTTGTCCTTTTTGAAGATGTTTTTGAGCCCTTGAAAATTTCTTGTGCCTTGTGACATACGTTAAGCCTCCATGTTTGTGTATACTGTTGTCCTTGTAGGACATAGTGTCCCCTGTCTTAACGTGCAAAACTCACCCTTTTGTTGAGGGCGGGTGTTCATCGTGGTAGCATCTATGGAGAATGTGGGAGGTGTTCTTATGCATTGTGACGTGTTGATCGTGGGCGGAGGCCCGGCAGGTATGACAGCGGCTATATATTCGTCGCGAGCAGGATTTGCCACAATTTTGGTAGACCCAATGGGTGGCGGCGGGCTTGCCAGCACAACCCAGATGATACATAACTACCCCGGGTTCCCTCAAGGCGTTTCCGGTTTCGATTTGATGGATTCCATGACGGAACAGGCAAAGCATTACGGGACCAATATTGTATATGGGCAAGTTAAAGGCATAAATGTTAAAAATGGCGTTTTCAGCGCCCAATCAGGAGATAAAACCTATACTGCTAAAGCTGTGATCTATGCCGCGGGAACAACTCCCCGAAAACTTGGGGTTACCGGCGAAGCCGATTTGATAGGCCGGGGCATAAGCTTTTGTGCCTCGTGTGACGGGGCGTTGTTCAAGGATAAGATAGTAGCCGTTGTAGGTGGTGGGGATTCGGCACTGACTGAAGCCGAGTTCTTGACCAGGTTTGCAAAAAAAGTAATCCTCATTCATCGGCGGGACCAGTTTAGGGCAGGTCAAGCGGCGGTTAAACGCGTCGTAGGTCACCCCAAAATTGAACTGAAATTATCTAGCGTTGTTCAGGAAGTCAAAGGAAGAGAACGTGTGACATCGCTAGTGTTGAAACATTTGGATACAGATACGGTCGAGGAACTAGAGGTTAGCGGCCTCTTTCTTTATATCGGCTGGACGCCGAACTCGGAACCTGTACAGGATCTGGTTGTTACCGCCACAAGCGGGCACATTAAGACGCCCCCGGATATGTCCACAAAAACCCCGGGTCTTTTCGTAGCGGGGGATATAAGGGAAAAAAGTTTCAGGCAAGTGACCACCGCGGTAGGGGACGGGGCAAACGCGGCATGGTCTGCGGAACGTTATCTTATGGAAACTCACGCCAAAAGTTGAGGAATGATATGGAAGCGGGATTCAAGAGGCCGATTGTAAGGCTTTTACCCAACATGAGGCACAGAGCGCTATTGGG
This sequence comes from uncultured Eubacteriales bacterium, assembly GCA_964643285.1. Lineage (GTDB taxonomy): Bacteria > Bacillota > Sulfobacillia > Fermentithermobacillales > Fermentithermobacillaceae > JAXGZG01. The sequence continues at coordinate 430 of CAZXSP010000167.1, read as the reverse complement.
ACACCCTTGGATTTTTTCCAACGAAATCAAATCCGTTGACTCGTCTTTCGAGCCGGGCGATATCGTTGAGGTTCGTGATTTGCGCGACAGCTTCGTGGGTTTGGGGTACATAAACCCGCAATCCGCCATCACAGTGCGGCTTATGGCTAAAGAAGATGTGCCTATCGATTCCGCTTTCATAAGAAACCGCATTGTAGAAGCGGTTGAATATCGCAAGACGCTGTTTAAGCCGGGCCCCGACTTAGCTTCCCACCCCGGGGGTTTTCGCTTGGTTTTTTCGGAAGCGGATTTTCTGCCGGGGCTCATAGTCGATATGTTCGCAGGCTATGTGGTATTCCAAACACTCACTTTAGGTATGGACAGGTTCAAGCAAGTAATAGTGGAATCGCTGAAAGATGTGATAAATCCCAAAGGCATATACGAAAGAAAC
>CAZXSP010000166.1:0-2534 GCA_964643285.1 uncultured Eubacteriales bacterium | reverse complement strand
TTCTGCAGCTGCAAATAGTTTGTGCTGGATTTTAGGTCGGGATATGCCTCGGCTACGGCAAACATGGATCTTAAGGCCTGAGTCAGCATGTTGTCGGCATTGATCTGTTCCGGGACGCTTCCCGCTGTCACAGCCATGTTTCGCGCTTGTGTAACCTTTTCAAATGTGGACTCTTCGTGTTTGATGTAACTTTTGATGGTGTCCACCAAGTTCGGTATCAAATCGTAACGCCGCTTAAGCTGCACATCTACCTGAGCCCAAGAGTTTTGCACACGTTGCCTTAAGCGTACTAACGAGTTGTAAACCGATATCAATACCACCGGAATAGATACTATTAGAACCCCCAAAACGATCAGAACAGGCGTTGTTGTTTGTCCCATGATTTCTCCTCCTTATATCACTTGATGCTAGCCTTGGGGGATCTGCTTGCTATGTGCTGCAAAACAAACTGAAGTTCCCCCGGCGGCGCAAAAATCAAATTGCGGGTCATGTTGGACGCGGTGAGTTTTATCAGGTTTCTTTTTGGGTAGACATGTATTTTGCGGACTTGCTTAAAATCGGTGTAAAGCTGTTTTCTTGAACTTGCGATTAGGTTTGCCCCCACAGCCGAAGGGCTGCCTGCCATGATACCGGCGAGTATTCCCAACCATGCTAACAAGGCCGCTCTGTCTTGGCGTTTGGGCATTTCCAGGTGATTTATCCCTTTGTCATCCATTTCAAACACTACAGGGTATGCCGCGCCCCTAAAAGGAACAAAAACCAAATAGTATCCGAAAGCGGTCAGCCCGGTGACAATTCCCACTACCATAAAGAATAAGCGAAGAATCCAGGGCAAATCTTTTGCGAGTGAACCTTCGAGCATGGCAGCAATGATCGTAACTGCCAGAGGAACGAGTGTCGACAGAACAGTTATCTTCAGAACTGTAACAACTATAGTAGGGTCTTTCAGCAAATTGATTTCTCTTTGCCATCGAAATTTGCCATCCTGCCCTTTTGTGATGCTCGGCAGCTTGGAAGCTACAGGGGTGCCGCATTGTTCGCAAAACGCGGCGTCTTGCGGCAGTTCAGCACCGCACTTCTCGCAAAGCATCGGGCTTACACCTCCTTTTGGTATTCAATGGCCCTGAAGGGTAATCATGTATTTGGCGGCGTAATAATAGATGACAAGTGCAAAGCTGCTGACAACAAGACCTATTCGGGCCAGTTTTCGCCTTGTTGGATGCACCGGTTTTCCGAAACCCCATTTAAACATCAGCACCAGCCCTATTCCGGGGACGAACATCGCTATCAGTGTGGTCAAATATTGAAAACGTGTGAACGCTCCGTGTTGCGAAGCCGGGCCGTTATCGACGGACATATTCTCACCTCACCTGGCGGCGTTTTCTTACTCTTTCACAAATGTTGACCTGCTTGGCTCGACGTCCGGTTCGTACAGAACAAGCCTTTGGGCGTTGGGAAAACTAGGGCATGCGAAACTAAGATTTTCTCGGAAATCTTCATGGATAAGAACGAAGATATCTGCTCGGTTGTAATCCACTTCGCCGAAGCTCCCTTGAGTGAATACATATTGATATTCGGTTTTGTTTGGTCGGCCTTGCAATAGTTCGTCGAAGGGTTCTCCAAAAGAAACCAAAACTTTTTTACCTTCTAAGAAACGAAGGCTACCCCAAGGACCCACAAAGCTGCCTATGAGCGGCCCTGCAGACGAAGCGAGTTCCTCCTCAACCTTTACCAAAAATAGCTGGTAAACTGTCCCTGCATCCGTAGGTCCATAGCTGTGGTAAGCAACATCGAAAAATCGTCCGTATATGCCGTCGAGCACTTTTTCGGTGGAAAAGATGAATTCCATTCGGTGTTTTCGGAAGCCAAGTGTAAGAAAACGTGATTCATATTCGGCTTTGGCAGGTCCAAGCTGCCACGAAGCAAGGTCAAAAACAGACCCATCGGTATTCCGGCCGGAAAAAGGTTCTATACGCATCTGCAGTTTATTTCCCTTGGCGGGTTTCAAAACGGCAACATACTCCACCTCAGTAACAGGTGTTTTGAAGTCCCGCGTTGAGAAGACCCGCAAAAGCAGGTACCAATTGCCTTCCAAAGCCGCGGGAGGTACTTCATCGTCAATGGCGGCGATATTCTGATTCTCGGCAGTATCGATAAGGTATTTTAGCTGGTCATAGCTTCCGGGCCGCGGAATCTCCAGCGCCAGCTTTCCTGCGGTTAAACTCGGTAAAAGGGATTCTGCCAAAAGCAGATACAGGCCCCCTGCTGCAAGAAGAAACGCGGCAAGCAGAAGGGGAATAGGCCTTCTCTTCTTCACCCTTTGATCCATATTCGATACGCTTGCGCCGCAGTTTTCGCAAAAAACGCTGTCTTCAGGTATTTGAGCTCCGCATTTACGGCAAACCACCGGTATCCCTCTGTTTCCTACAGTCGGCTTCATTTCAACAGCGGGCACTTGCATCTGAAACAATATTCATCATGTATGTCACACAATGTGGAACACGCGTTGCAGAAAATAACTGTGTCGGCAGATT
>CAZXSP010000165.1:0-2536 GCA_964643285.1 uncultured Eubacteriales bacterium | reverse complement strand
TTTGCAGTTTTTCAAAAGCGTGCAAAACCGTTGTATGATCCCTGCCGCCGAATTCCTCACCAATGCGGGGCAACGAGGAGTCAGTTAGGGTCCTGGATAGATACATTGCAACTTGCCGTGGGAAAGCAATGTTACGAGTGCGCCTTTTGGCGGTAAAGTCGGAAAGTTCAATGTGGTAAAATGTTGCCACGATCTTTTTGATGGTGTCTATTGTTATGGGAAGCTGCCTTCTGTCGGGCAGAAGATCTTTTAACACAGCTTGTGTTACCTCTACCGTGACTGCCCTTCTGTGTAAGTCCGAATACGCCAAAACACGTATAAGCGCGCCCTCAAGTTCTCTTATATTGGACGGAATGCGTTCCGCAATATACTGACACACTTCTATGGGGACGTCGCGCCCTTCAATTTCTGCCTTTTTGCGTAAGATTGCCATTCTGGTTTCTATGTCCGGCGGCTGAATGTCGCATATGAGTCCCCATTCAAAACGGGTTCGCAGACGATCTTCCAAAGTGGCTATCTCTTTGGGCGGCCTGTCCGAAGAAATTACAATCTGTTTGGAAGCCTGGTGTAAGGCGTCAAAGGTGTGGAAGAATTCTTCCTGGGTGGATTCTTTTCCGGCGACAAACTGGATGTCGTCAACAAGCAGAAGGTCGACACCCCTGTAACGATTGCGGAAGTCTTGGGTGCTTCCCTCTTGGATAGCCATGATAAGGTCGTTTGTGAAAGTTTCTGACGATACATAGCAAACGCGCATTTTAGTGTGGTGAGCCAAAACATAATGCGCGATGGCTTGCATGAGATGGGTCTTCCCCAGTCCTACCCCACCGTAGAGGAATAATGGGTTGTACGTCTTGGCAGGGTTTTCAGACACTGCATAGGCGGCAGCATGCGCGAAACGGTTTGATGCCCCCACGATGAAATTTTCGAAACTGTAGCGCGGGTTAAGCCCTTTTACATACTGGGAAATATCTTCAATAGGTTTCCGCCTGCGCGCGGGTAAAAGCTGCGTATCTAAAGGGAACAGCGCCCCGGGGATAGCTTTGGCTTGTGTAGTGACTGTGAAATCGATACTGCAAGTTACGCCGTATGCCTTATTCCAAGCTTCCTGCAGCTCGTTCCTGTAGTGAGATTCGATCCAGTTTTTGGCGAACTCGCTAGGCACCGATACAGTCAAAATGTCGGCCCTCAGATTTTCGGGACGAGTTTCCTTGAGCCAGTTCAAGCTGGGCCCAGTAAGCCGTGCCGACGCGATTTTCAAAGTGTCAGCCCAGTAGCTGTCTAAAGATCTTGTCATTCACAAACCCACCGTTTCATTTTGGTTACAAATACACAAAAACTGCATCAAAAAACCTGAGGTTATGCGTTTTTGCATAAAGATTTGATATGTGTTTTGCCTTTGTTCTGCTGGAAGAATCTCCTCTGTTTTCGGATTCGGAATCTGGCGATGGCCGCATAGAAAATTCACAGGTTATGCACATACTTATCAACAGGTGTGGATAAACCTTTACTCCACCTGGCTTTCTTCCGTTGAAAACTATATCAGGGGTACGAAACCGAAACAACGGAACTAGTGTACGAATAACCCGGGATAATTTGGGCGTATAGCGATAAACCCCAGTACAAAGGCGGTTTATTGACACTGCTTTTTCGCTAAGATATAATTCTTTGGACTCTTGGGGCAAAGTTCCAGCAGTCATTTAGGAGGAGAAGCACCCATGAAACGAACATATCAGCCAAAACGCCGAAAAAGGCACAAGACCCACGGTTTCTTAGTAAGAATGTCTACCAGTTCGGGGAAAAAAGTTATCGCCAGACGCCGATCCAGGGGCAGAAAGGCGTTGTCGGTGTAAGGTGTACAGAAATGAGGCTTTTTCTTGGTACCTAGAAGGATACCGGCGCCAAGCTATCGTAAAGTATACGAGGAAGGTCGTTCCGTAAGCGACAGACACTTAGTTTTATATTACCTGCCTGAAGAGGAAACAAAGTTCGGAATAAGCGTTTCGAAGCGGCTGGGAAAAGCTCATGTGCGTAATAAGCTGAAAAGAAGAGTGAAAGAAGGCTTCCGCCTCATTCTTCCGGAAATAAGAAAAGGCGGTCAAGTTGTATTTATCGTAAGGCGTGGCTCGGTCAGTTGCACGTTTTGGGAATTGTGCAAATCAATGAGAAGCCTGCTAAAGAGGATGAAGCTTCTGGATGGCTAAAAAGTGCCTGCTTTTACTCATAGAACTGTATCAAACCTATATATCACCCTTGAAGGGTCGAACTTGTCGGTATTATCCCACATGCTCTCAGTACGCTAAAGAAGCCATCATCATCCACGGGCCTGTAAAAGGCCTTGCTTTGGGTTTATGGCGTCTTTTACGATGCAATCCTTTCTCCTATGGAGGGTACGATCCTGTCCCGTCCTCGCGGGAGGAAAGGCCCACGAGGCCGAGGAGGTTCGGTGAATGTCATACGTAACCAACATTATGATCGCAGTTCTGGATTTTGTGCATGGATTTACCAACAGTTGGGGATTGGCTGTTATAGGGTTAAC
>CAZXSP010000164.1:0-2554 GCA_964643285.1 uncultured Eubacteriales bacterium | reverse complement strand
TTGAATACCTGGGAGGGCTGGAAGTCACCAAAGGCATAAACGGTATTTATGCCAGACCCACGGCCGTAGGCAAAGCGCTTTTCGGGCTATCGCCAAAATTCCCAGATATTCAACTGGAGCAACATGTTTACGTGCAATCCAATTTCGAGGTCTTGGTGCCTTGCACTGTGGAGCCGAAACTTTTATGGTCGGTAGACACCTTTGCCGAATTGGTAAAACCCGACCAGATGATGGTATATAAGCTGACTCGCGATTCAGTTTATCAAGCTTTGGTTCATTCATACTCACCGGAAACTATCCTAGAATTTTTGAGCGAACATTCCAAAGTGCCTGTGCCTCAAAATGTCGCCTATTCAATAGCGCATTGGGGCCGCGCTTACGGTCGAATAGAATTTGAACACACTATTTTGCTGAAATGTGACACCCCCGAACTCGCCGATGAACTCATGTTGTATCCCAAAATCCGATCTTACCTCAAAGAACGGGTAGGCCCATGCCACGTGGCGGTCAAAAAAGACTATTACGAACAGCTTGTGGCGGCTTTGTCCGAGGGTGGTTACATGCCTAAACTCTCAGGCATAGGCCAGCTCAATCCCGGGACAGCCGATCAAATGAGGTGAGAAAAGGTCGGGCCGTTGGCAAATATCTGCCTGCTTTTTGCGCGGATTTGTCGTAATTGTGGAGCCACAGGAAGGAACCCGCTAACCCGCCTAACCCGAACACGGTCCCCCAGACGGCGCCACTCCCTAGGAAGCCGCCAAGGACCCTACCCAAACCCAAACCTGCCAAAAAACACAAAATGGGAACCATATAGATGAAAAACGACAACCTCAAATAATCCTTGTTTGTAATCTCGAGCTCAACCAAATCACCCGGTTTGACCTCCGCGAGAGGCAAAGCCTCGACTATAAGAGTGTCATTGTCGCCAAAAGCCACATGCGCGTGTGAACACTGTCCGCAATTAGCACACTGATCAGTTTTATTTATGGATACTGTGATTCTTTTAGCCCCGACGGTAACCACCGTGCCAATCTCTTTCATAATCTCCCCCTCCTAAAACTCTAAAACAATATTTTATACCGTTTCCAGCCTACGTTCAGAACCAAGCCGATACCAAATGAGTTCACAAGCAGGGCCGAGCCCCCATAACTCAAAAAAGGCAAGGGTACGCCGGTTACAGGTAATATGCCCATTGTCATGCCAACGTTAACTACTAAGTGAAAAACCAACACAGATAGAACGCCGCCCGCCACCATGGCGCCTTCCTTGTCAGCCGCCCCAACCGCGGCCAGCAAGCAGCGGTATAGTATCAGCAGATACAGACCCAGAACTAGGGCGGTGCGCACGAATCCCAATTCTTCCCCCACCACTGAAAAGATGAAGTCAGTGTGCTGTTGGGGAATAAAATCGAGTCGGTTTTGGGTGCCTTTTCTAAGCCCCTTGCCCCAAAGTGATCCGGAGCCAATCGCTATCTTTGACTGCCTCACTTGATAATCCACACCCAAAGGGTCCTGATTGCTTTTGAAGAGGGACAGTACCCTTTTCACCTGATACTCTTCAAAAGGCAAAGGTAGCCCGGCGTACAAGTGTAAGACGATAGTGAGGGCCAAAATGGCAGCGCACAAAATGCCGAACTTTAGGATGTTTTTCCCCGATGTGCCCCCGAAATACAATATACCCGTTACAGCCACAACAACAACCAGAGCGGTCCCTAAGTCGGGTTGCTTTAGGATTAGGGCCAAAGGCGGCAAAGCCCACCCATAATAAATCAGGAAATCCCAAAGAGATTCAGGAGGTGTCTCCCAACGCGCGATAATCCTGGCGGAAAGCAAGATCATAGTCAGTTTCGCAAGCTCCGAGGGCTGTAGGTCGAAAAACCGCAGGGGTATCCACCTGGTAGCGCCATCCACATTCTTTCCCATGAATAGTACGATAATCAGAAGTGCAATGGTAGCCCCGTATAACCACGGCGCCAAATTTACCATATCACGGTAATCCACAAAAGTGCCTAACGCGAGCACGGCAAGAGAAACAACTAACAAGACGGCTTGCTTTTTCATTAAATAGTGGTCAGACGCACCGTGTGACGCGCTGTCCACCAAAGGCAACGAAAGAACATTTAAGATGAGCACAGCGGCTAGAAGATACCAGTCGATGCGCCTTACAATTCGACGTTCGATTCTGACACTGGGAAGCTCAATCGTTTGATGTGCCGCTCCTTTTTACAGAGATCACAGGAATGCTCGCGACCAAAGCCCTTTTTCTGTCGATGTTTTTCCAGCTAAACTCTATTCCCTTGCGGTCGATCTCCACATATTTGGAGATAGCCAAAATCACATCATCTTTCATTTGCTCCACAGACTGAGGCGCCAAAGATATCCTGTCTTGCATCAAAACGAGACGCAACCGGTCTTTTGCCACTTCTTTAGGCGAAGGTTTTTTCGAAAACCAGTTGAACACGGCTATCCCCCCTTACGTAAACCGCACCGCTTTTTTAAGCTTGTCCCAAAACGTCTCCCTTTCAGTCAAATCCATAAGAGGAACTTCTTCGCCC
>CAZXSP010000163.1:0-2565 GCA_964643285.1 uncultured Eubacteriales bacterium | reverse complement strand
ATATCTTTCAGCATGCCTTGGGTTAAACTGGCGGCCGGGGTTTTAATCATCGGTGTCGGCCTACTGAATTTAGGAATCTTGGGTGGTCGTCATTGCAGCGCGGGCGTGATTACTGGCAGCAGCTTTCTGACAGGCGCGCTGTACGGTTTCTCGACGTCGCCTTGCGGGACTCCTGCCCTTATCGCGATTCTTGCCATGGCTGCCGCAGCAGGCGGAGTCCTGAAAAGCGCTTTGCTTCTATTGGCATATTCCTTTGGCCAATCGCTCCTTTTGATAGTCGCGGCTGTGGCAGCCAAAAGGTTTCGTAAAGCACTGGAAAATGAGAAGAACCTGGCTGTGCTTAATGCCATAAGAATCGGCGGGGGAATTCTCATCATAGGCTTTGGGGCATATGTGCTTCTAATGGCATTTTGACGAGGTGGAAGAATAGTCAAAGTAACGGAAGGTGTCGCCGTGAACAGGCAAAACACAACGATGAAATGGATTATCCGTTTGGCCGCCGGGTTAGGCCTTGTCTTGATAGTGATGTTCGCCGCCAAAAGCAGGCAGCCTGACGCCGATCCGGGCAATTCGCACAAAATTGATGAAGTCGATTCAGCCGGGTTTGAGATGGTTCTTGGCCAAGGAAAACCCGGAATAGTGGAATTTTATACTACCTCATGTCCCTGGTGCGCGAAGCTTGAACCTGAACTGGCGCAGGTGAAAGCCACGCTGAAAGACGACGTATTTGTTGTGAAAATGAACGCTAATCTGCAAAAGAACCGGTCGGATGTAATGGCCTACGAAGTTGAAGTGGTACCTACCATGGTATTCTTCGGCTTGAACGGCCGCTTCGAGGTAGCGGTTATGGGATACAAGACGTCCGATGAAATCTACGAGATTATGAAAGAGTACAATCTTATAGATTGAATCCTTATTTAGGGAGCTTATAGTAGTATTGTCCCCGGCTTGATATGATTGCTTCAGTATCAAGAGCTTAGGGAGACGTGTTACGTGATGTCGCCGATTTTAGCTGATGGGCTTCTCATATTGGTAACCATGGTGTGGGGAAGCACTTTTGTAATAGTCAAGAATGCTATAGCCACCGTCAGGCCCCTTACATTTATCGCAGTCCGCTTCTTTTTGGCCGGCATTGTTTTGTTGGTATGGCATGCAGTCCGCGCCGGGCCCAAGTGGTACAGAGCATCGCGGCCTTTTTATTTGGGGAGTATCCTCACAGGGTTGGCTTTGTGTTTTTCGTATATCACACAGACACTTGGATTAGTCACGGTCACAGCCGGCAAGACCGCGTTCATAACCGGTCTATATGTGGTGTTTGTCCCCGTCGCCTCAAAAGTAATTCTTCGTACCATGCCTGACGCGAGTTCTATAGCGGGTGTTTCTTTGGCCACAGTTGGGTTGGGCCTTTTATCGCTGACATTTCCTTTTCAGATTTCTTCAGGTGATTTTTTGGTGTTTTTGTGTTCTTTGGGCTTCGCGGCTCACATTCTTCTGGTTGAGGTCTACGGTGACAAGGGCAGCGCTTTGCTGTTTACGGCCATACAGCTTTTGGTGGTATCGGTATTATGCTTTGTCCTGGCTTTGTTGTACGAATACCCTTTGGTTATTCCCGCCCATTCTTGGAGGGCCATAATATATATGGCGCTGGCGGGAACTTCGTTTACTTTCTTGGTTCAATCGTCTGTGCAAAGGTTTACGTCCGCGACACACACAGCCCTCATTTTTTCAGCCGAGCCTGTTTTTGGCGCTTTCTTTGCGTGGTTGATGCTGGGGGAAACGTTGAGCCCCAAAGAGCTTTGGGGAGCGGCTTGCGTGCTTTTGGGCATGTTCGTGTCCGAAGCGGGTGTTTTGCGTTCTTCCGTTCCCGATACCAAGGACGCTGCGCATTACCAAGCCAATCCAGATTAGCGACACGGAGGTAGGATTATGCCCATTGAGATGGAATCCTTTTGGAACGTTGGCAAACCTTTGTTTCAAGCGCTGATTGTATTAGTGGCCGGAATTGTCGCAGTCAAGCTTGGGGAGACGTTAATACAGCGGATTTTCAAGCGCACCACCGAGTTTTCCGGGTCACGGCTGCAAGACAACAGGGCCAAAACATTGGCGGGAATTCTCACAAGCGCCCTTCGATATACGGTGGTGGCGATGGTTTCCCTCACCATGCTCGAATTGGCAGGAATCGATACCAAAGCATTGCTGGGCGGCGTGGCAATTTTGGGTTTGGCAGTAGGCTTTGGGGCTCAGAGCTTGGTAAAAGATATTATTACAGGTTTCTTCATCATTTATGAACGTCAATACGATATCGGAGATTATATATCCGCCGCGGGTTTGTCCGGTGTCGTGGAAGATATCGGGCTTCGTACCACCAGGCTTCGGGATTGGTCGGGAGATGTCCATATTATCCCCAACGGGCTTATCGACAAGACTACCAACAAAAGCAAGGCGGACTCCCGGGCCCTTGTGGAAATTCCTCTAAGCCACGAAGACGATGTTAACAAGGCCACGGAGGCGCTGGAAAAAGTGTGCCGGGAAGTGTCCGAGTTGCCCGCTATTACGGCGGGCCCC
>CAZXSP010000162.1:1448-2576 GCA_964643285.1 uncultured Eubacteriales bacterium | reverse complement strand
TTGTGTTTCCTACCATTTGCCCACACCCACTCTCACTTTTCTAAACCGTGCCGGGCTGGCGCCGTGGCCCACCCTGATGGGCTGGCCGGGCTCGCCTTTCCCGCAGTTGGGTATGCCCCAAACTTTCCACAAGCTTTTGTTGGATACAGCATCGCAACTGTTCCAAAATTCAGGTGTGTTGCCTGTGTATGTCGGGTTTTTTATCATGTTGGTTATGGAGCCGTCTTCGATTTCCCAACCTATTTCCGTCCCAAACTGGAAATTGTACCTGCGGTCGTCAATGGAGTAGCTGCGGTTGAGATCCATGTATATACCGTGCTTGGTGTCTTTTATTATTTCGTCCAAAGTGAAATCGCCCGGCGTTAGACTGATGTTGGTCATCCTGACCAAGGGAATACGGTTCCAGCTTACAGCCCTGTTGGCCCCGTTGGATTTTTCGCCTATCACGGGGGCGGTTTCTCTTGAAGTAAGGTAGTTTTCAAAAATTCCTTCATTTACGATATTGAATCGGCCGCCGGGCACTCCGTCGTCGTCGTACCCGAAACTGCCGTTGGCTCCGGGGATTGTGGCGTCGGCCACTATGTTCACAGAAGGCGAGCCGTACCTGAAACAATGCTTCTTATCAGGGGTAAGGAAAGACGTTCCCACCATACCCGCTTCTGTACCCAAAACCCTGTCAAGCTCTATGGGGTGCCCGCAAGATTCATGAATCTGCAAGGCAAGCTGTGAGCCCTCCAAAATCAAGTCGTAGCATCCGCTTGGGCACTGTTTGGCGTCCAAGAGAGCGCGGGCCTCCTGCGAAACCCTGGGAGCGTTACCGGAAAAATCAAGCTCCTTAATGTGTTCCCAACCTTTTAAGGCGTAATCGCCGCCAAACTGGGCCGGATAGGACCGCATTTGGGCTTCGCTTTGATTTCGGGCCATAGCGCCTATGACCCCGCCGGACTGGGTGAGAGTTTGGCGTATGTCAGACCCTTCGGAAGACATGAAGTGCTTGTCTTCTTTGAAGAAATTCAAAGACCCGTGGGTGAGATTCACTTCCGCGGCTTTGGACATGAGTTCTTCGGCGGTGGTAAGCTCGGCCACTTTTTCTTCTATCCGTATTTCAAAAGGGTCTATTTTGGGCAG
>CAZXSP010000162.1:0-1348 GCA_964643285.1 uncultured Eubacteriales bacterium | reverse complement strand
GAGCCGAAATCTTCTTTAAGTTTTCCCAGGGCAGCTTTTACCGAATTGGTTTTTTCCCGGTACAAACCCCCAGGCTTCAAGGCTTTTTCCACCTTTTTACGGTCGGCGTTCAGCACCGATTCCCAGTCGGCAAATTGATGCTTCAGGTTGGCAAATGCTTTGGTACTCAGGTTGTCGTTGGTAGCCTGTGACAAAATGGTGGCAACCAATGTGTCCAGAGGATTACCGCGGCTGGTTTCCAGAAGTTTTGACTTCACTCCGGGATAGCACGATGTCAAAAGGTCATTCACTTCTTGGGTGCTGAAAATTCTGCCCACAATTTGTTTGAACTGCCTTCCTCGCTCTTCGAAACTGGTAAACATGTCGTAGCTGGCGCACGCGGGAGATAACGCCACCGACCAACCGGGGCTTGCCATGGACGCGGCGGCTCGGACTGCTTCCTCCAAAGTTTCAGCTCTTACCATCTGGAGTTTCGGCGTTTTGGCGGTCTTGCGGCTTTCACTACTTTCCGCCTGCGCCTCTTGAAGCGCGTCTTCTATTAGAGCGGCGCAAGCACCCAAGGTGACTACCGACACTTCACCGCGTTCCACGATTTTCCGGGCAAGGTTTTGAAACGGTATACCCTTATCGTACCCTCCCAAAATAAGCGCTACAGGGCCTTCAACAGCTTCCAGGAAAGCTTGGGTTCTGTCGGGCGAGGTAGCGATAGAATCGTTGTAATATTTTACGCCGTTAACTTCGCGGACCAATTCTATTCTGTGTTCAATTCCTTTGAAACAGCGCAATGCTTGCCTGATTCCGTCGAGGTTCCCGCCCATAAGAATAGTCGCCATGCCCGCCGCCAGAGCGTTTTTGATATTGTGTTTTCCGGGCACAAGCAAATCACCGCGAGTGGCCATGGTCACCGCATTGCTCGACTGTTGCTCCGCTGTCGGAGGCAGAGCCAGCTTGAGCTCGTCCTCTTGCAGCCAGCCATATAGCCCGGACGGTTGGGGCTTCAAAGGCCATTCCGTGGAGAAGAAACCTACATTCCCCGGGCACTCGCTGGCACTTTCGCCGGTTATGGAATCGTCATAGTTCAAGACGCACCAGTCGTTTTCATTTTGGAATTGGAAAATCCGCTTTTTGGCGGAAATATAGTCTTGGTATGAATCGTGCACATCAAGATGGTTGGGCTGAACATTTAGGAACATTGCCACGTCAGGGCTTTTCGACATGAGTTCAAGCTGGAAGCTAGACAATTCCAGAACAACCAAAGCCTCAGGCGGGATAGAATCCACGTCTTCAATTAGAACCGAGCCTATATTGCCGCCGACGTAAACGGGGGTTTCGGGCAGGCTTGCTTTCA
>CAZXSP010000161.1:2271-2585 GCA_964643285.1 uncultured Eubacteriales bacterium | reverse complement strand
GCTCTTCCGGACACTTGACTGTCCTCATTTCAACCATGAGGTTAGATTCAGTGACTAAATCAAGTTTGGGTAACACCTTTAGAAGCGGTTTCACAGAATCGGTCCCCGAGTCAAAAGCCAACGTGCCCCTATCTATGCCGCGTTTTCTTAATTGATATGCCAGAAGCTCCGTCCACTGCAATTTGGTGTAATTTCTCACTGTTGTGGATATGTGCTCATTCCAGAAATAAACATCTTCTACAGCCACAGTGCCTCTTTCTTTTGAAAGACGCATGTGGTTTGTGGACAATTCGTTCATTACCAGAAAGGGATCG
>CAZXSP010000161.1:0-2261 GCA_964643285.1 uncultured Eubacteriales bacterium | reverse complement strand
TTGTCCGGCGTGAGGACTACATACGCTTCATATCCTTCTTTTTCAAGGAAAGCCTTTATAGATTCGTGTCTTTTGTGAAACACTTCTTTTTTCAGGAAATTCATGCTGCCACCTCTTTGTTAGAGTTTTGAGTGGCGAGGCTTACCACAATAAGTGTCAGAATCGCCAACGGAACAGAGATAAGCGCACTGTTGAGATCCATCGGTTTTGTAAGCTCCCACCACATGGTAGATATGACCCCTACAAACATGGAAGAAATCCCGCCTGCTTTTGTCACTTTGGGCCAGAAAAAGATGGCCAGGATTGCGGGAGTGAGCCCCGCGCCGTAGATGGTGTAAGCATACATCTGGGCTGCCAAAATTGAGGGGAAGAATTGTAGCATGACAAAGGCCAGCACGCCCAAAACCAGGCACATGACCCGGGTCAAAGTAAATTTTTGTTTGTCGCTTGCTTTGGGGTTAATGTGTTGTACATAAATGTCGTAAGTAACGTTCGTGGCGCACGACAAAAGGTATGAGTCTCCGGTTGTAATGATAAACGCGGCCGCCGAGGCCAGTAACAGCCCCCCTACAAATTGCGGTATGGCAACTGTGGTGGATATAAGGGCCATACCCGGATCAATATTCGGGAAAATGCCTTTGGCCGCAAATGCGATAAGGGCCACAGTAGGAGTAATAATGAGAAGCCCTATAACCCACCCGATCATGGAAATTTTGCTGTCCCCATCGCTTCTGGAAGCCGCAAGCCTTTGGTACATGTTTTGGTCGCCGATTTGAAGAAACATCCCCGGTAAAATAAAACCGGCTAATTGAAGCCAAGATATGCCGCCGGTTAAGGTGTTCATCTCCGGGGGCACGCTGGAAGTCAAGGTAGCCCATCCTCCCGCAGCCTTGATGGAGTATGGCACTGCCAGGCATAGCCCTACTAACATCAGAACTGCGCTCAACGCGTCAGTAAAGGCTACTGACTTTAACCCTCCCGCCATAGCCAGGAAAACCATAACAACCGCAGACAGTATGGTTGCGAGTTCGATTGACATTCCGGTAGTCACGTTGAGCACGAACCCAAGCCCTTTATACTGGTAGGATGTTATACCGACATAGGCCAACAGAACAATGATAGCCCCCAAGATTCGCGCAAAGGGGCCATACTTGATTTCTAACAGTTCGGCTACAGTGTATTTGCCGTATTTTCTCACCGAAGGGGCTATAACGTACATAATCCAGACGGAAACAATAGTGATGGGAATTCCCACCATGGCGTTCCAGGGCCCAAACATGTAAGCCCGGGAGTTTCCCCCGCCTGTTACTGTTCCGCTTCCGCACCACGTGGCTATGAGGGTTCCCATTAAAACCATAGAGCCTAAACCGCGTCCTGCGAGGATGAAATCGTCGCTGGTCTTGAGTCCCTTCGAATACCACATGCCGATACCTGTCATAAGTGCAGCATAGATTCCTACATACCACAGTAAAGCCGGATTACTCGGTACCACGTCCGTGTCCCTCCTTTTTCCTTGCTGTTCGCCGACTCTTGAAAGCCAGTTCACCCCCTGTATCGGCCAATTAAACCTTTCGAAAGTTTTTCCCCAAAGGTTTTGTATTTGCCTTTGTCACTAAACGCCGAATCCGGGGAGTCGGTTTGTCGTCAAAAGACTAACGAAAACCGTTTTCCCTTGTCCCCTCATAACTTGTGTACAGCCATTTCAAGGCAAAAAAGGTTACGGCTTTATCTTGGAAAGTGGAGAGTTCAACGAATCGGTTGATTTTCTGCAATCTGTATTTAAGGCTGTTGGGATGGAGATGCAGCGCTTGGGATGCTTTTTTCAGAGAGCAATCTTCAAGCAGGTAACAGCGCAAAGTCCGTATCATTTCTTTGTCCTCATTTTTCAGGACATTCAATTGCATTAGGACTTTGGCGAAAGACTCGTCTATTACCGCTAAAGGCGAATCAAGGAGTATGGCCCCGGGGGGAAGTTGATCGTAAAAGACAACAGGCCCAAAAATCGCCGAAAACATATAAGGGGCCATGGAAGCAAAGAAAGCCTCACGAACGAGCATACCCAGGTTGTCCAACGTTCCGCGGCTACTGACGCCGAAAGTTGGGTTTGTCTTCATTGGGCGCCGGATCTTACTCAAAGTATTAATCTTATGGGCAATGTCGCCTTCGGTTGTCACAGCCACCAGGCCGTCGTTTAAGCACAGGCAAAAGCCATTAACGGTACGTTCCAGTTCCTCTATAGACAGGTCTGAAAAAGTACTTTT
>CAZXSP010000160.1:1945-2655 GCA_964643285.1 uncultured Eubacteriales bacterium | reverse complement strand
CGACAAATGGAAGACTTTATCTATCAATGTTTTTTGCAGAGTGCCTATAACCAAACAAACTGTAACGCCTATCGCGCTGGTTCCCAGGCTTGCAAAAAGGGGCACAAAAAGCTTGCCAACCCTTAGGGAGCTTTCGCGGCATTTGGAGAATATGTTTGGGGCAGGACTTGGGGCTGATGTCAGCAAAATCGGCCCGATGCAAGTCGTAAGGTTTGGAATGAGCCTTCCTTCTCCCCGGTTTCTAAGCGGCCTGAATCTTGGCGCAAAGGGACAAAAAGGCGCGAGCCTGGGAGAGGCCATGGCGCTCATATGGGATTTGGTGCAAAACCCATACCTTGAAGAAGGCATCTATCCCAGTGACCGTTTTGACACCGAGCGCGAAGAGCACCATAGGGACGTGCTTGGGATTATCAACAACAGGCCCCGATATGCGGGTGTTCGTCTAATGCAGGAGTTATCAAATGATGACCCCACAGGTCTGCCGGCTTGGGGAGTATTGGAAGACCTTGAAAAGTGTAGTCCCGAGGGTACTTGGAACCTTTGGTCTGATTCTCTCTCGCGTTGTGGAATCAGTATATACGCTGTGGGAGATGGCGTTTCGGAGCTAGGGGATATTTTGGATAGGCGCAAGCTTGAGTTTCCAAAACCAAGGCTTCCTTTCTCGGTGGCAAGCGCTGATCAATTCTCCCCGCCCAAACTGCCCGACAGCA
>CAZXSP010000160.1:0-1935 GCA_964643285.1 uncultured Eubacteriales bacterium | reverse complement strand
GCAGACGGATTTCCCCCTCCTAAGCTGCCGGACAGGGTGTTAGAAAAGGAAGAGTATCTACCCGGAGAACAGACAGTTCTTTGCATGGCTTACCACACGGGGATCACTGAAGATCATCGGCTTTTTCCTGCATCTACTTTCTGCGATGGAATATTGGGCGGCTTTCCCCATTCCAAGTTGTTTGTAAACGTAAGAGAAAAAGAGCACCTTGCCTATTTCGCTGATTCCAACCTCAATACCTGGCGCGGAATGCTTACGACAGTGGCGGGTGTTATGGATGCGGAAAGAAATAAGGCTCGTGATCTCATCGAACAACAGGTTTTGGCCATGAAAAAAGGTGATATTACCGAAAAAGAAATGGAAAACACAAGAGCAGGCTTGCTCAGAAGGTATCGGTCTGAAAGCGATTCGCAGTCGGCTTTGGTCAGACGTTTTCTTACACAAGAGATTTTGGGAGGCACGGCCACCGAAAAAGAATTGGTGGAACAGGTTATGAGAGTTACAAAGGAAGAAGTAGTGGAAGTGGCCAACCGCGCCCAACTAAAAGCCGTATTTACGCTTAGGGCAAAGGAAAATTGAGGGGGAGTTTGGGTTTGACTGACGCCCATGTGTTAACTAACGATACGTTGCGCGAGCAAATCTTTGTGGAATCTTTAGGTGGGCTCAGAGTATTTATCCTCCCCAAAAAAGGGTTCAGGAGAAAGTATGCAGAGATATTTGTGCGTTATGGTTCCAACGATAATGCTTTTGTTCCTCCCGGGAAGGCAGAGCCTATTCGCGTTCCGGCAGGCATTGCCCACTTTATGGAGCACAAGATGTTTGAAAAAGAGTGGGGCGAAGCTTTTTCGCGGTTTGCTGAACTTGGAACCTCCGCCAATGCTTATACAACCAATAACTACACATCCTATTTGTTTTGGGCCCTTGAGAACTTCGAGGAATCTTTGAAGTTGCTTATGGAGGTAGCGTTCGTTCCATATTTCTCGGAACAATCTGTAAAAAAAGAACAAGGCATAATAGGGCAAGAGATCAGGATGTATGACGACGATCCCGGTTCCAGGCTCATGCGTGAGACCATGGAGGCTCTCTACTCTGAACATCCGGTGCGCCTAGACGTTGCGGGCACTGTAGAATCAATAGCGGAGATAGATGCAGAACTTCTGTATTTGTGCCATTCCAGCTTCTATCGTCCGAGCAACATGAGCCTTTATCTTGCGGGAGATTTTGCAAAAGACGACGTCATGCGCGCTGTCACAGACGCTCTTGAGCATGTGGCTCAGCTAAAAGAAGCCGCCAAGCCCTCTTCCCAAACCGGTGATGGGGTAGAACGACTCCGCCCTAAGGAATCTATGGAAGTGGGGGATAACAGGGAAGTCAGCCTTCCCGTACCAACCC
Source organism: uncultured Eubacteriales bacterium (assembly GCA_964643285.1). Lineage (GTDB taxonomy): Bacteria > Bacillota > Sulfobacillia > Fermentithermobacillales > Fermentithermobacillaceae > JAXGZG01. The sequence goes on along the minus strand of CAZXSP010000160.1, from coordinate 543 downwards.
CTTTGGTGCAAGTTGCGTGGAAACTGCCGCTTACGAAGACAGGCGGTTTAGCCATGCTTGCAGAAGAGATGGCTACCTCGATCCTGCTTAACATATTGTTCGGGAAGAGTTCTCGGTTCTTTATGGATGCTTATGAAGATGGGCTTGTGGATGATCTCGGTTCGTCCCACGAGGCATGGCCTGATTACGCTTATGCCACTGTGGTGGCACAAAGCGTGTCTCCCGAGAAATTTTCTGACAGGGTTTGGGCTGAAATTGAGCTCGCACAAAAGCACAGCGGTCAAATGGATTTGGAAAAGGATTTTATTCGCAGCAAAAAAGCGGCTACCGGTCGATACGTTACCTTGTTTGATTCTTTGGACAGCGTCGGGGGAATGCACGCGCGCCTTAGTGACATTGGCCTGGATGTGTTTTCCTACGGTCGGCTTTTGGAAGACCTTAGCTTTGATTTGGTCCTGGAAAGCTTACGCAATTTCACAAGGGACCGTTCCGTTCGGGTCATCGTCAGGGATAGTTCAAATAGGAAGTAGAGAGTAACGCCGA
>CAZXSP010000159.1:434-2774 GCA_964643285.1 uncultured Eubacteriales bacterium | reverse complement strand
GCGTGAGACTCGGGCAAAGCGTTTATTACCATCAATTTTGTGTCGTATTTCGCGGTTTGCTTGGCTACGTGGCCCAAAATGTCGAAAGCGGCAAACGCTTGCGCGTCAAAAGCGCCCCCGGGAATGACGAACAAAGAAGTTCGGCCCATTTCGGTGGCGCGGCCTATGGCCTCCTCGATGGCGTCCAGCCCCGGCACTCTTCGTATTTGTATATGGCGGCCCGAGGCAGTTTTCCGCATAGCTATGAGGCTTGAAATTAGAAAGGATGCAAGAAACAGCACGGCTAAGGCTTTGTTGCTCACTGTTTGTTCCCCCGCTTCAGTGCGTTAGTTAATGCAGCAAATGGTATAGAAATACTAAGACACACTAAAAAGAATTGAAGAAGCTAGACAGAAGAAGCGGTGAAGGCGATGCCTGGGGGGACAGTAAACCTGACAAGGTCGAAACTTGGCAAGAAGACTTTTCTTACAGGGTAAAATTGGCCCGTAAGCCCCCGGTTGCCGCCTGTACCGCGACCAACTGCGAGAGACCCACGGAAGAAATCGGCTTCGCTCCGGTAATCCCCACTACTATCACCCCCCTTAAAAGGCTGTTTTTAGGTATTGGACGAAGATTAACAGAAACCGCAAGCCCGTGCAATACGGTTTTCACATTTAAGCCGGAAATTTGTGTTTATCTTGGGCTCATGAGAGCTTTTTGTAGGCCGGTCACATCTTTTACAGGCTCTTTGCAGGTAAACCCTTGACACACAGTTACCAACGGCATAGTTGGCAAATCAGGCGCTGCCTCCCCTTTTATCTCTGCCATATCGCTTGAAAAAACAGTCTGAGTATCGGGCAAGTATACACTTTTAACGTAATTCAGCATGGTTCCAACAGTCGAAGATGTTTTTGAGCCTAAGATTTGAATATCCTTTGCGCCACCCGCGGCGTAATTAACCGCGCAAAGGAGATACCCCAAAGACAAAGGATTTCTGCCAAGAAGCCCCGACATTTGTTCCAGTGCAGATAACGCCATGTCCTGGTAGTCGTCCGGGCCCCCCAAATGAAAGACTCTGAGCATGTTCATAAGGCCCACCGAATTTCCCGCAGGGATAGCGCCGTCGTAAAGCTGCTTTGGCCGTATTATAAGATGTTCCCTGCCGTCTTCGGTGAGGTAGAAACCGCCGTTACGCTCATCCCAAAATTGCGCCACTGTTTTTTTCACAAGATCAATGGCGAAACGCAAATAGTCCGTCTTGTGGGTGGCCTGGTACAAATCCAGCAATGCCCACGCTAAAAACGCGTAATCGTCAAGGCCCCCCTTGTGCGCGACATGACCCTCCCTGTATCGAGCGTAAAGTACGCCATCACGATACAAATTTGACTGTATAAAAGAAACACACGCTTCAGCCATGTTTAAGCAGCGCTCGTCCCCGGTACTGCGGTAAGCTTCCGCCAGGGCTGACGCCGCCAATGAATTCCAGGCAGTGAGGATTTTGTCGTCTACCATGGGCGGCACTCTTTTATTCCTTTCGGACAAAACCGCCAGCCGCAGTCTTTCCACTTTGTCTTCCCTTGTAAGAACAGTGGATAAGTGCGGGACAGATTTCCCCTCAAATTGGGAACTTCCATTGATGCCGTAATGCTTGCAGAAGGACTCCCCGTCTGTTTTCCCCAAGATGGATATAATCTCATGGGTATCCCATACGTAGAATTTGCCTTCTTCCCCTTGGGAGTCGGCATCTATGGCAGAAAAGAACCCGCCCTGAGTTGACATAAGGTCTCTGCCTATAAAGTCTGCAACCTCAAGGGCTATCTCTTTGTACACATCTTTTTTTGTGGCCTGATACAGTTCTGAAGCCAAACGCAAACTCATGGCGTTGTCGTAAAGCATCTTTTCGAAATGCGGAATCTGCCATTTGTGATCGGTAGAGTACCTGAAAAACCCATATCCTATATGGTCATACACCCCACCGGCATAAGCGCGGTCAAAAGTTTTTTCCACCATGTCTAAAGCCTTTCTTTGCCCGGTCCTTTTCCAGTGCCTTAAAAGAAACATAAGATTGTGAGGAGACAAAAACTTTGGCGCTGTCCCAAATCCTCCCCAATCGTCATCAAAAGCAGCGCTGAACCCGTTAAAAGCTTTTTCTAGCAGCTCCTCATGCACGGATGGCGGTTTCTGCGAAGTTTCTTGTCCGTGATCCTCCCGGTTTTCCTCAAGAATTGCCTCGTATATTTGATCCGCTTTTTCCAATATTGTTTCACGGTCTTTTTCCCAGCCTTCGCCGGTAACCTCCAAAATATTGAGTAGCCCCGGCAGCCCGAACTTACCGGTTTTGGGGAAATAGGTTCCGGCGAA
>CAZXSP010000159.1:0-424 GCA_964643285.1 uncultured Eubacteriales bacterium | reverse complement strand
TTTCCTGTCTGGGGTAGCGATAATCGTCAAAGGCCAACCGCCGCTTCCGGTCAACATTTGGCATATCTCCATATAAATATGGTCTATATCGGGTCTTTCTTCCCTGTCTACCTTTATTGAGATAAAATGCTCGTTTAGAATGCTCGAAACCTCTTCATCTTGGAAGCTTTCCCTTTCCATCACATGACACCAATGACAAGTTGAATAGCCGATGCTAAGAAATATGGGCTTATCTTGACTTTTTGATTTGGCGAACGCTTCATTGCCCCATGGGTACCAGTTGACCGGATTGTGGGCATGTTGAAGTAAATAAGGGGACATTTCATTAGCCAGACGATTAGTATGTTTACCACCTATACTCAATCAGCTTCACCCTTTCGGCGGTTCTCGCTTTAGTATCTGAAGGGATGGAAACTGTATGCAA
>CAZXSP010000158.1:0-2823 GCA_964643285.1 uncultured Eubacteriales bacterium | reverse complement strand
GAAGACAGCGAGCCTCAACATCCCTCAATGGGCAATTTTAACGAATATTGCATAATGACAATCGTTGACAAAGGCCGAAGTAAAGAATGCATAAAGGCCGCCAGAGCCGCCGGGGCCAGGGGCGCTACGTTGTTTCATGGCAGAGGTGCGGGTGTGCCTACAGATTTCTATTTCCCGCTGGTTATAGAACCCCAAAAAGACATCGTTATGATCGTCACTACAAAAGACAAAGTGAACCCCATTAAGGAAAGAATCTTCGGCGAACTAAACCTTGAACAGGCAGGAAACGGAATCATTTTTGTTCTCCCTGTCATGAAAACAAGCGGAATCCACCATGACGTAAGTGACGGGGGGGCCTAGGTTTATGGATCTTCTTTTTGACAAAACTAAGGAAGTCGCCCGAACGTTACTTTTGGTTGTAGTGTTGGTCATGCTGATTTGCTTTACCACAATCGATATCGGAAAAGATATTATTCTTCGCTTTTTTGTGGCCAGCCTTCTGCTTTTAGTGGGGCTTTCAATCTTTCTTTGGGGCATCGATTTGGCCATGAATCCTATAGGCGCGCATATGTCAAGGGAAGTGGCCACCTCAAAAACCCCTTTCAAAATAGCAATCTTGAGCTTTCTCATGGGATTCTTGGTTACTGTGGCAGAGCCGGATTTGCTGATTTTGGGTTCCCAGGTGAATTCGGCTTCCGGCGGCACTTTGGGCGCTTTCGTCATCGTTTATATGGTATCAATAGGTGTGGGAGTATTGATTTCTTTGGGCGTTTTCAGGCTTCTTCGCGACAAACCGTTCAACAGGTTTATGGCAGTAACCTACAGCGTCATTTTTGTTTTGGCGCTTTTTGTGTCAGAAGAATTCCTGGCCATTTCCTTTGATGCCTCCGGCGCCACTACAGGCTCGTTTACAACCCCGTTTATCCTGGCGTTATCGTTGGGACTTTCCCAAGTTAAAGGCGGCGATAAGTCTGAAGAGAACTCTTTCGGCCTTGTCGGGGTGATGAGCGCAGGCCCCATACTGGCTGTAACCCTCATGTCGATCATTTCAGGACAAAAACATATCCACGGCGAAGCGGCGGAATTTGTGATTGCCAAGGGCATAATAGGGCCTATCATGAAAGCGTTTCCCGCCGCGCTAAAAGAGTCTTTGGCTGCTCTTTTACCTATTTCAATCTTATTTTTCGCGTATAATTTTGTGAAGTTCAAAGTGCCCCGAGATGAGCTTATGGAGATCGTAAGGGGCCTCGTTTGGACCCTCGTTGGATTTGTTCTGTTTTTGGCCGCCGTAAACTCGGGGTTTATGGACATGGGAAGAATTATCGGCATGGAGATCGCCCAACTAAACAAATGGTTTTTGATTGGGACGGGCTTCTTCTTGGGCCTCATCGTGGTATTGGCTGAACCCGCAGTCCACGTACTCAGCGCTCAAATCGAGGAGGTAAGCGGCGGACATATACCGCTAAAACTTATCCGTCTGACCCTATCGGCCGGGGTGGCCATTGCCATAGCTCTATCCATGGTGAGAATATTGGTTCCGGCAGTGAAAATCTGGTATTTCCTTCTTCCGGGTTTCGCAGTGGCAATTTTGCTTTCGTTTAAGTCTGATCCAGTTTTTGTGGGCATTGCCTATGACGCGGGCGGTGTTGCCTCCGGCCCCATGACTGCCACTTTCGTATTGGCTTTTGCCCAGGGCGCCGCCACGGTTATCGACACTGCCAACGTACTGGTGGACGGGTTCGGTGTAATCGCAATGGTAGCTATGGCCCCTGTATTGTCCCTTATGATATTGGGGACTGCTTTCAGGCACAAGAAGGTGGAGTACCCGGCGACTTCAACCGAAATTGCCCCGGCTTTCGCGGGTTCCGCACAAAAAAGTCTGCAGCATGACTGCATGCTTGTACTTGTAAATCGCGGATTTGCCAACAAAGCCGTTGAGCTGGCTCGACAATCGGGCGCAACCGGGGCTACAATAATACACGGGCGAGGCACCGACGAACGCGGAAAAGTGGTTCTTCCTGTTCTTAAGGTGGAAATACAGCCGGAAAAAGAGATCATTTTGCTGATAACTGACGCTGACATAAGCGCAAGAATAGCCGATAGCCTGTTAGACGATCTTCAACTAAGCCAAGACGGAAACATCTCTGTATATATTTCACCGACTGAGGCCATGATCAAAACCTGAATGCTTGCTACAGCCGCTTGTAAGAATTAATGGTTGGGGGTGCCGCTGTGAACCGCTTATTTCAAGAACCCAAAAGACGGCGCCTACTTCGACCCACCTTTTACCGCATCTTCTCGCGCATTCTAACGGTCATAGCCGGGCTATTACTCTGGAGAAGGTTTGTGGCCGCACGCAGCATAACCACTCCAAGAGGTATGGGATATATTTTTTGCGCGTTAGGGTTCCTTTTTCTTGGATTGGCGTGGTTCAACTATCTGAGTTTGGATGGAATCCGGTTACCAAGAATGCCGGCACTCCCTCAAAGCAGGCATAAAAAAACCGCCAACGCTTTTAGGGACCTATCGGACCACATTGACAGCCCCCACACCGTGGCTGACGAACAATTGACAGAACGCGACAAAACCATATGCAATTTGGTAGCCAACATGGTGTGCGGCGGCGCTTTACTTCTAATCATGTTTTTTTGACGACGTTCTAAAACCCGGCTCGGTATCCCGCTATTTGGTCTTTTGTCCCTCGGACGAAATGCCCCGGATATATTTCTTCCCAGAAATGCTGCTCTTCCGGGCGCTCGTGCTTTGAAGGATCGTAAACCACCAGCGTTTTTTCACGCTCCAGTTCCGGGTCGGGATATGGGA
>CAZXSP010000157.1:0-2862 GCA_964643285.1 uncultured Eubacteriales bacterium | reverse complement strand
TGAGATTATATGGTTGGGGCAATTTTGGGATGAAGCATCTGTACGGGCCAAAAAGGAAGAAATTCAACAATGTCAAAAAGGTACTGAATCGGTGTTTAGGAGGGCCTACCGTTATCTTCGGGCGGCACAAATCGTGTACGAGGACTGGGAATCGGCTTACACGGAGGGTTTAGATTTTGGAAAATGCAACACTGTCGCCCAAAACATAATCGATGAGAACTTCGGGCACATTCCGACGGCGGCTGTTCCCGGTTTTGAAAGGCGTTTGTTTGCCAGCGCGATTACGCCTGACGGAATGGTCAACCACCTCAGTACAATAGTCGCGCCGTGCGCCAAGAGATACGTGATTCAAGGTGAACCCGGAACAGGCAAGTCGTATCTGCTCGAAAAAGTAAAACGTGTTTCCCTGGAGAAAGGTTTTTTTACAGAAGTGTATTTTTGCCCGCTTCACCCCGAAAAAGCGGAGCACGTGCTTATACCGGAACTGAGTCTTAGCTTCACCAAGTCTATACAGCCCCACGAATACATCCCGGGTCCCGAAGACCTCATCATCAATATGAACGATTGCCTTGACACGCATATAGTAGAAAAGCACAACGCGTGTATCGAAAGGGCCAAAGCCCAGTTTGAACTGCTATTTGATTCGGCGATTCATTTTATCGGGCAAGCAAAGCAATACCACGATACCCTTGAAAGATACTACGCCCCTAATATGGATTTTGCGGGCATAGACCGGCTGAGAAAAGAAACTTTCGAAAGAATTTGGGGTTACGCAAAAGAGATTAAGGAAGACGTGCTTTAGACGACAAGGCCGGGAAACCACTGGTTTCCCGGCACCACAGATTATTTCTAGTTTCCCGATTTTAAACCCGGCAGTATCTTTTGCAGGGCCTCCACCAATTGTCGATTTTCCTCCGGGGTTCCTATAGTCACTCTTATTGAGGTGCTAAGACCCCAGGGCGTTGCGGGTCGTACGATTATGCCTTCAGCCAGTAAACCTTGAAAAACTTTGCCGCAATCAAGCCCCGTATCCGCCATGAGAAAATTGCCCCAAGACGGGTACACCTTGAACCCCAAAGATTCAAATTCTCCCGCCAGATAACTTTTACCCAACCGGTTAATATGTGCGCTTCTTTCCACGTGCTCTTGATCGTCCAAAGCTGCTATGGCCGCTACCTGGGCGAAAACATTTTGGTTAAACACGGGTTTAACCCTTTCTATAAGAGACAATAAGCGTTCCGGCCCAAGACCGTAGCCAACCCTCAGCCCCGCCAAGCCGTATATTTTGGAAAAAGTGTGCAAGACGATTACATTTCTGTCTTCCATTAGGTAAGGGAAAAAATCTCCGTATTCCGGGTCGTCAACATACTCTGCGTAAGCTTGGTCGGCGACTACTATCACATCTTCGGGAACGTGTTTCATGAACTCTTCAACTTCGGAGCTCTTCATCATGCCGCCTGTGGGGTTATTGGGGTTACAGACGAATATGATTTTGGTTTTGGCGGTGATTTGTTTCGTCATGCCGAGTAGGTCCAGTTCGCCTCGGTCTTGTACGGGTACTTCAACGGGAATTCCGCCCATAAGGAGCGCAGATGCCGAATATGTGGGAAAACTGGGGGTTCCCATTATGGCCTCGTCACCGGCATTTACAAAAACTTGACCCAAAAGTGCAAGCAGTTCATCGGAACCATTTCCCAAGATAATTTGGCCTAGTTTCAAACCGTACTTGGCGGCCAGTTTACCTTTGAGTTCGTAGCCGGTTGCGTCCGGGTACATGTTGATGCTTATGGATTTCCCGGAAATCGCTTCCACTGCCTTAGGCGACGGCCCCAAAGGGTTTTCATTCGACGCAAGTTTTAACACCCGGGATAAACCCAGCTCTCTTTTTGCCTCATCGGCGGATTTACCCGGAAGATATGGCGAAATAGTGGCTACCTCGGGCCTAGCCAGGTGATCGGCTTGTTTCACGGCCATTACCTCCAACTGTGCATTATAGTTCGTTTATTTCTACTTTGGGTGGCTATGACCTTTGTTATGGGGAAACATAATCTTCGAAAGGAGTGTCCGCAGCTGCCTGGGGACTTCAAAACGGACAAAAAGGACGATTTTGCGCTGACCGACGAAAAGGTACGCAGCTTGGCGAAAACCCTTTTGCAGGTGTCTGATTCCCTGGAAAGGGCCAAAATCGCTGACTATGTGGGCCTACTCAACAGGCCCGGCCGGCTCATGTACCTTAACGCCATTTCGGGGCTTTTCCGGGGATTGGGGATGGCGGCTGGATTCACTGTATTGGGCGCTTTGCTCATTTACGTTTTAACCAGAAGTTTTGTCTTGAATCTGCCTATTGTGGGTAACTTTTTGGGCGAACTGGTTTGGATCATCCAGCAATATCTAAAAGTCAGATAGCAGGCCGTATGAAAGGAAGCGTGGCTTTGGATCTCGATAAATACCGTCATCTATTGCTCCAAAAGAAGGCTGAAGTGCGTAACGGTATAGGTTCCATAATGGAGAAGTCTTTTTCAGAAGGTCAAAAGGTCAACATCGGCGAGTTTAGCAGTTATGATCAACACCCGGGTGAGATGGCGTTGGAAACTTTTGAGCGAGAAAAAGATTTGGGTCTAAAAGACGGTTTGGAAATCGACAGGCACAAAATCGATCTTGCCTTGGAGCGACTGCGAGAGGGAACATACGGCTTTTGTCTCAGGTGCAAAAAGCCAATACCGCAAGGCCGGCTCGAAGCTATGCCTGAAGCCGAACTATGCATTGAATGTCAGAAGTTTCAGGAGGGTTCGCCTCCCAACGTGCGACCGGTGGAGGAAGAATCTTTAGAGGAGCAAATGCACGGAATACAGATGATGGAAG
>CAZXSP010000156.1:0-2918 GCA_964643285.1 uncultured Eubacteriales bacterium | reverse complement strand
GCCCGTTGGGTGACAGGGAAACCGGAAGACGTGTGGGAAAATCGTATGTCGCGGGGATAAAGGCCACCGAGAAAGCCGTCCTTAACGGTTTGGCGCACAAAGTCTTTATCGCTATAGACGCGGAAGAACGCGTAGTAAGGGCTCTCAGGGAGCTATGCAAGAAACAAAGTGTGCAGGTCGAGTGCGAACTCACTGTGAGAGAGTTAGGTAAATTTTGTGGATTAAGGGTAGGCGCCGGAGCCTGTGCCGTTCTAAAAGACGAAAACCCAAAACCATAAATACAAAATACTCATTTGTGTGGAAAATTTGAAGAAGAAGGAGGTGTGGGATTGCCTACGATTAACCAGTTGGTCCGACAGGGGAGAAAGAAAGTAGTAGAAAGATCGAAGTCCCGCGCGTTGCAGGGTAACCCGTTTAAGCGGGGAGTTTGCACTGTAGTGCGGACCACGCAGCCGAGAAAACCAAATTCGGCTTTGAGAAAAATCGCCCGTGTACGGTTGGTAAACGGTATTGAAGTCAGCGCATATATTCCTGGAATCGGGCACAATTTGCAGGAGCACTCGGTGGTTTTGGTACGCGGAGGACGTGTAAGAGACCTTCCGGGCGTTAGATATCACATCGTAAGAGGGACTTTGGACACGGCGGGGGTCACTGACAGAAGACAGGGACGGTCGCTTTACGGTGCCAAGAAACCCAAGAAGTAAACCTTTCGGAGGTATGATCTAATGCCGAGAAGAGCTAGAGCACCAGTCAGAAAATGGACGCCGGATCCCAAGTACAATTCGGTACTGGTGGCCCGTCTGACAAACAAATTGATGCAGAACGGCGAAAAAGCTGTGGCACGCAGAGTTATTTACGGCGCCATGGAAATCGTGCAAGAAAAGACCGGTAAAGATCCTTTGGAAATAGTGGACCAAGCAGTAAAGAACACCATGCCGGTTCTGGAAGTTCGCCCTCGCCGGGTGGGCGGCGCCACTTATCAGGTGCCTATCGAGGTTAGAAACGAAAGAAGATTCTCTCTCGCTATCCGTTGGCTCGTGGATTTTGCCCGCGCCAGAAGCGAAAGGGGCATTGAGAGCCGGGTTGCGGGGGAAATTTTAGATGCGGCTAATAATACCGGCGCAAGCGTCAGAAGGAAAGAAGAAATGCACCGGATGGCCGAGGCGAACAGAGCATTTGCTCATTACAGGTGGTAGGGAAATCAATTTTTTGCAAATGAAACTTGAGAGGGGGGAATTCGATGCCGCGGAACTTTGCGTTAGATAAAATAAGGAATATTGGCATCATGGCTCACATTGACGCCGGTAAAACAACCACTACCGAGCGCATCCTTTTTTGCACGGGCAGAGTGCACAGAATGGGTGAGGTAGATGAAGGTTCGGCAACAATGGATTGGATGGTGCAAGAGCAAGAGCGTGGGATAACCATTACTTCCGCCGCTACGACATGTCACTGGAAAGATTGTCGAATAAACATTATAGACACTCCAGGACACGTTGATTTTACTGCCGAGGTAGAGCGCAGTTTAAGGGTGCTGGACGGCGCTGTTGCGATCTTTTGCGCTAAGGGCGGTGTCGAGCCCCAATCCGAGACAGTGTGGCGCCAGGCGGATAAGTACAAAATCCCCAGGATAGCCTACGTCAACAAAATGGATGCTGTCGGCTCCGATTTCTACCGCACGGTTGAAATGATACAAGATAGGTTAGGCGCCGACCCCGTGGTGTTAACGTTACCCATCAATTCTCAAGAACAATTCCTCGGGTTCGTGGATGTCATTTCGTCGAAAGCTTATTTGTGGGCCCAGGGCGACCAAGGTCCCACTTTGGAAGAGACGGATTTGCCCCAAGATATGCAAAGCATCTTGGATGATTACCGCGAAAGGCTTATATCTGCGGCATCTGATTTCGACGACTCCATTTTGGAAGCCTACGTAGGGGGACAAGAAGTTTCGGATCAACTGCTGACGGCGGCTTTACGAAAAGGCACCTTGGCTAACAAAATCGTACCGGTTTTGTGCGGTTCATCTTTTAGAAATAAAGGTATACCGAAACTGCTTGACGCCATTGTGGACTTCCTTCCGTCACCGCTTGACATTCCGCCCGTTGAAGGCACAACGCTGCAAGGAGACGAAAAGCTTATACGCAAAGTATCCGACGACGAGCCTTTCTCTGCTTTGGCTTTTAAGGTCACTACAGATCCTTTTGTCGGACGGCTTACGTACTTCAGGGTATATTCGGGTTCTTTGAGTGTTCGCTCCTACGTGCATAATGCTACAAAAGGTAAAACAGAACGTGTCCAAAGGCTTCTCCTGATGCATGCCAATCACCGCGAAGATGTGGAATCTGTGGCAACCGGGGATATAGCAGCCACGGTCGCCTTAAAGTTTACTACCACCGGCGACACCCTTTGTGACGAGAAAAGGCCTATCGTTTTAGAGAATATCCAGTTCCCTGAGCCTGTTATCCGCATGGCCATAGAGCCTGAAACCCGGGCCGACCAAGACAGATTGTCCTTGTCTTTGGTAAAACTCACCGAGGAAGACCCGACTTTTACTTACAAGACAGACGAAGAAACCGGCCAGACCATCATAGCGGGTATGGGCGAGCTGCATTTAGAGATTATTGCCGACAGGCTTTTGAGGGAATTTTCGGTCAAAGCTAAAGTGGGCCGCCCGCAAGTGGCGTATCGGGAAAGCGTATTGGAAGCAGCGGAAGCCGAAGGCCGATATGTGCGTCAGACCGGCGGTAAAGGTCAATACGGGCACGTCAAGCTTCGCATTGAGCCTTTGGGCAGGGGTTCGGGTTTTGAATTCGTAGATTCTATTAAGGGCGGAACCGTCCCCACCGAATTCATACCTGCTGTGGAATCCGGGGTAAAAGAAGCCCTGCAAAGCGGCGTAATCGCGGGAAACCAGGTTG
>CAZXSP010000155.1:0-2939 GCA_964643285.1 uncultured Eubacteriales bacterium | reverse complement strand
ACAACCGTCATGCTTTTTACTATCTCGAGAACTTCACTGATTTTGGACATTATGTCATACCCTCCAAGTTGAAAATAGGTTCATAAAGGCTCCAATTTACGCCTGGCTTTCAGCCCTTTGCGCTCTGAGAGCTTCAACAGCTCTGGCAAAGCCGGTCAAAGTAGCGTTCAGCACCACTGCAAAACCTGTCATCGGGCTCTTGAGCCCTCCTGCTACTCTGGACAAAAGCTCGGGCCGGGGCGGAAGGCTTGCAAGATATGAAACCCTACCCACATCCATGAATTCGCCTTCCAAGACTCCGCCTTTCACTGTCAGTGCGGCCACTTCGCGGGCGAATGAACTCATAACTTTTGCAGGTGCAACGGGGTCTTCCATGGATACCGCCATACCCGTCGGGCCTTGAAGTACTCCCGCAAGACCGTCCCACCCAAGCTCATCGGCTGCCCTTTTTGTAAGAGTGTTTTTGATTACTTTGTAATCCACGGCACTCTCTCGACACATACGGCGCAGTCTTGTATCGTCCAAAACCGTCAAACCCCGAAACCCTACAAAAACCACACTCTTTGCGTCTGCCATCTTACTTTTGAGAGCTGCTTGAATCTTGGCTTTCTCTTTTCTTTGTCTACTTTCCAAACGTCACCCCTCCTTACAACCAATCATCAATAGGTACAAAAAAGGGCCCCTAAAAGCAGGACCCTTGGATGTCGCCATAACTGCTACTGGCTCAACCTCGGCGGGCGGCTTCCGCGTAAGCCGCGGAAAACCTTTATGTCATACGACACCTGCTGTCTTCGGCTAGATTATTAAGTTGAAATGAAACGTGGCTAGGCCACAGGTTTTGACACTCTGGTTACGTTAATCGGCACCCCGGGCCCCATGGTGGTGGAAACAGTGACACCTCTCACGTACTGACCTTTGGCTACCGCAGGTTTTGCCTTTATGATGGCATCCATGAACACATAAAAATTCTCTACAAGTTTTTGTCCCCCAAAGGAAACCTTGCCCAATCGGCCGTGGATAAGGCCTGTTCGTTCGGTTCGGTACTCAACCTTACCCGCTTTGATTTCTCCAATGGCACCGGAAAGATCGTTGGTTACAGTACCGGTCCTGGGGTTCGGCATTAACCCCCTTGGCCCGAGGATACGACCCAAACGCCCCACTACGCTCATCATGTCGGGTGTAGCAACAGCGCGATCGAATTCAAGCCATCCGCCTTGAATCTTTTCAGCCAGATCTTCGGCACCAACATAATCGGCGCCCGCATCTTTCGCTTCTTTAGCCTTATCGCCTCTGGCGAAAACCAAAACCTTTGCTTCTTGGCCGGTACCGTTGGGCAAAACAACAGCGCCGCGGACTATTTGGTCTGCGTGGCGGGGATCGACGCCCAACTTTATGGCTACCTCGACTGTTTCGTCGAATTTTGCAAATGCTATTTTACATAAAAGATCCAAGGCCTCGAGAGGTTCGTACACCTTTTGGGGCTCGATCTCTTTTAAGGCCTCTAAAAACTTTTTTCCTCTTTTGCTCACTGCAGTGACCTCCTTGCGGTTTTAACGGGCTTTACGCCCTCCCACTTATCAAAAACAGTTTTTTATAAAGCTAGCCTACAACTTCAATTCCCATGCTGCGTGCAGTGCCTTCGATCATCCGCATGGCCGATTCTACAGAACTCGCGTTAAGATCTTTCATTTTTTCTTGGGCGATTTCTCGAACTTGTTCTCTCGTGACTTTTCCTGCCTTTACCTTGTTGGGTTCACCGGAGGCAAGTTCAACTCCGGCGGCTTTTTTCAGAAGGACCGAGGCGGGCGAAGTTTTGGTCACAAAACTAAAACTTCTGTCTTCATAGATGGTCACTACAACCGGCACGAGAGCGCCTATCATATTGGATGTTCGATCGTTGAACTGCTTTATGAACATAGGCATGTTGATCTGATGCGGGGCAAGCGCCGGACCCACCGGAGGCGCCGGCGTGGCTTTGCCACCCTGAAGCCTGATTTTAACTACGGCTTTAACCTTTTTTGCCATGGCGTTTCACTCACACTTCCTCTACCTGGTTGAAATCTAGCTCCACCGGGGTTTCCCGGCCGAAGATCGACAACAGCATCCTAAGTTTTCCTCTGTCGATCATGACATCCTGCACCATACCGATCATCCCTTGGAAGGGACCGGACTTAACTCTAAGAGTCTGACCGGGGACGAAATGCACTCTGATTCTGGGCTGGCCTTCACCGCTTGCGCGCTTAAGAATATTGTCGATTTCCTCTTGTTCCAAAGGAATCGGTTTCGACGCAGGCCCGACAAAACCCGTTACGCCCGGTGTATTTCTCACCACGTACCAAGAATCGTCTTCCAAAATCATGTTCACTACCACGTACCCGGGAAACACTTTCTTCTTTACAATTTTCTTTTTACCGTCTTTGTACTCTACCACTTCTTCTTCGGGCACAATGACTTTGAAAATTTTCTCTTTCATATTCATGTTGTCAACACGTTTTTCCAGGTTAGCTCTAACCTTGTTTTCGTAACCTGAGTAAGTGTGAATCACAAACCATTGCGCTTCTCTGTTTTCGGATTCTAGTTTTGTACTCATGAAATAAGGACCCCCTAAATCTCCCAGGGCCCGGTCTCTCTCCCCTTACTTTTCAGCTACCTATTTAATACCAGCCCAACCAGGAGTGTCATAACACCGTCGGTTCCCCACAACACCACGCCTGTAAACACGATCATAGCCAAGGTGATCACCGTAAATATGCGCACCTGGCCCCAAGAAGGCCAAACGACTTTTCTCAGTTCGGCGCGAGTATCCCGAATCAAAGCTTTAAGGCCTTTTCCAACCCGCTGTAACCATTTGAGGATTTTCATGTTCGTTTCACACCTAATTGTAACGATTAATGGCAGGCCCGGAGGGATTTGAACCCCCAACCTTCGGATTTGGAGTC
>CAZXSP010000154.1:0-2940 GCA_964643285.1 uncultured Eubacteriales bacterium | reverse complement strand
GTAGCGTATAAGGGGCATAGCCTGGTTTCTCAAAGTAGTCAGCACCACTTCACCGATTTCGCCCGAGGGAAGACTTGCGCCTGTATCCGGATGGACTATTTCGGCGAAGAAATCCAGGTGGCGCAGATGATAACCTTCCTTGGCAACACATTGGACTCCACCCCCATAACAGGTTTCCGTCATGCCGTAGTGGGTGTATACATCAGAACCCCACAGTTTTCGGATGTTTCTTATCACACTTTCAGGAACGTAATCGGCGCTCAGTAACACCGATTTGGGCCTCAATGTCTTATCTGTTACGCAGAGATAATTTATCTCCGCGGGCACTCCCACAATGCAGTCAACCCCGGACACTACTTCCAAAGCGGAGTGTACGTCTTTCACATTTCCGTGGATTACGGAATAAACGCCGATCTGTTTTAAACCTTTTTGAAGAAGGTCGGCAATACCGTTAGGCGTGGCAGTGGACATCAAGATGCCCACTTTGTCCCCTTCTTTTACCATCGTCGACATTCCCCAAGCAAAAAACGACACCGTTCTTTGCAAATCGCTCTCAGTAAAGTAGATGCGTTTGCGTTCTCCGGTACTACCTGAAGTCAGTAAAGTGGCGACTCTCGATACATCGCTTTGGGACACACACAAAAACGATGCCGGATCGTAACGCAAATCCTCAGGCGGGGTAAAAGGTACCAAAGAGATGTCTTGAGGTCCGCTGATCGTCGAAGGATCGATATACCTAAGCTTTTGACTATAATAAATACTGTGTTTTTTGGCGTACTCGATTTGCTTTCTTAAGGCTGACATCTGCCAGTCAAGAAGGTCCTCGGGGGTAAGGTTCGACTCGTGGAGTTCCCCCGCAATCCAGGCGTCTACCGGGGAAATCATCTTACTCCCCTTTCTTCTGGGCGATAAAAAGGCCATAACAAAGGCTTGCCGCCGAACCTTTTTCCCCACAGCCAAAGCGCTTACGGACCAGTTTCGCACCATAGGTGAAAATCATCTGACCCCACAGTTGCTTCATAGCCTTGGTAAAATCCTCAAATAGAAGAAGGGAGAACCCGTTAGCATCCAAGTATTTTGTAAAGCTGTCTCTGGTCCCCACAGGGCTCACCGAAAAAGTGCTTTCCGTTTTATTGGGGTCTTGCATCTCACCATGGTAAAAATCAGCGATGATGAGTTTCCCTAGAGGCTTAAGAACCCGGAAGACTTCAGCCAAAACAACAGTAGGGTATTGCATTTTGTTGAAACTGCACTCAAACAAGACTCCGTCAGCATAGCTATCCTCAAAAGGAAGGGAATGGGCATCTCCTTTAACGCAGTTGGCAGCGTTTGTGTGAAGATCCACTCCCCGCATGTCCAAATCGAATTTTCCGCGCACATGGCGGACAGACGCCCCCAACCCGCATCCCACATCGATAACCTTGGCGCGCGCATTGAAGGCACAAAAATCCATAGCTCGGTTTGTAATGTCAAAACCGCCCGGACGACACATGCCCGTATCGCACAGATCTTGTTTTTGGATCACTACTTGGCCCACCCAGAAAGGTAGTAGGAACAAAAAGGCACAAATTTGCCGTGGTCAAACACGTGCAAGCTGCATCGCCGTAACCTTTCAATATCGAGATTTCCGGCGTCCTGAAAAGCCATAGCAGTTATGGTAAATCCGTAGGCTTTAACCCTTGTGAGAAAATATTCCATGTCGTGCATGTCAGAAGTGCCGCAACAACAGGTTTTGGGATTCTCGGGAGGCCTTTGCCCCCATCTGCGGCCCACGAACTCACGTTTCTGATCAGCAGTTGATGCGGCCCCGCACGAGCAACCGGTTTCGGTTTCGTGTCTTTTAGTAAGGGGCCTAATCCCGTCAGAAGTTACCACGAAATCTCCATGAAGCCCGCACAAAGGGTGGTTACATGAAGACGGAACCAAATCCTCTTTCCGTATCAAGCCGTCGGTTTGGCTTTCAATAGACGCGATGAGCTCATCTACGGTAAAACGCATGTCGTCCGTGGGAATTTTGGGCGTGCGCCCGAAATAGCTTACAGGTTGAAAATGGACACCCCGTACTGTTGGCGACAAAGAAATGCCGTATTTCACCAAATCGCCAATGTTGTGGGTATTCACTCCCGGTACAAGCATGGGAACGAGAACGACACCCACCCTATATTCCCGACAGTTTTGTATAACTTGCTTTTTTAGATCCAAAAGGGGCCGCCCGCGTAACTGCCGGTAGATTTCGTCTTCAGTTCCGTCAAACTGCAGGAAAACAATTGACAGCCCCGCTTTAACCAGTTCAGCCAAAAATTCCGGTTCTTCGGCCAAGCGAATACCGTTTGTGTTTAACTGTACGTGCAGGCATCCGAAAGCCTTTGCGGCGGCCACGATTTGGGGCAAATCGTCCCTTACTGTAGGTTCTCCGCCGCTCAACTGAACCAAAGTTTTACCGGGAACTGTCAGCACCTTCAGCTGGTCTATTATGTCCTCCAACGGGGGATCCTGAAATGCTCCGCTTTCGGCAAAGCAATAATTGCAGCGCATATTGCACCGTTTGGTGACCTCCAGCAATGTACAGCACGTTTCTTGACGATGGTCGGGGCAAAGCCCGCAAGCCGTGGGGCAGTTAGGATTTTCGCCTATACCCATTTCGGGTTCGGAACCCATCCATTTCCATAAGTCAGCCTTTCCCCGCCAAATAAGTGTTGAAAACTCGCCGTGTTCCGGACACTTCTTAACAAGGTAAACTTGATCATCCCTGGACTCCCATGTTGCGGGAACCCTTTCAAGGCACACGGGGCAAACGCTGGCGGTGCTTCGGACTGTCTCATGGGGCGCTGTCATTTATCCTCTAACTCCATTTCAACCTCGGACATGCGTCCCTTTACCAAGTCTTCGGGTATAAATATCTCACCGCATTTGGGACATCTCAGTACATCGGTGTAGAAA
>CAZXSP010000153.1:0-3054 GCA_964643285.1 uncultured Eubacteriales bacterium | reverse complement strand
CCGCACGCATCGTTCTGACCGCCCCAGCAGAGATCGCCTCGCTGCGGGCATTCTGCGGCCTCGTGGACGGCGGGCAGAATGAAGATGGCTGGACGTTTGTGACTGAACCAACGGCTGGGCTGGACAGCGGCGAGCATCTAATTCTGCTCGAGGGCCTCGATCCGGCCACCATCTACTGGGTGAGCGCCACCGCCAGCAACGCAACAGACGGCGTGGTATGGGCGCCGCACGCTGTGCAGTTCGTGACGAAGGCAGCCCCGGCTACACCGCCGGTGCCAAGCACACGAAGCGTGATGGTAGATGACGCCGGCGTGCTGGCCTATCCAGCCGACTTTTTCACAGCCAACTCAAGCGCGGTTATGGATCTGGTGGCCGGCCTGCCGGTCACAAACTACACCGAGACCGACCCGATCTGGGGTGGTGTGAGCGCGGCCGTGCTGCAAGTGGCCACCGACTTTGCGGCGGTAAGCAACGACGCCGCTCTTGGCGCAACCGCGCACAGCTGGGGTGATCACGCCGCCGCTGGTTACATCACGAACATTCCCGCCCTGGCAGAGACCGACCCGATCTGGGCAGCTGAAAGTAACGATGTTTTAGCAGTCGTGAATGATTGGCCGGCGGTAAGCAATGCGGCCATCACCGCGCACGGTTGGGGCGATCATGGCGCGGCTGGATATCTAACCGGCTACACCGAGACTGACCCGATCTGGAGCGGCATCAGCAACAGCATCATCTCGGGCGTGGCAACCATTGCGGGCATCAGCAACATCGCAGCCCAGGCAGCAACCGACGCGGCCAGCTGGATTAATAATCCGCTCTACAAAAACGACGGCGGCGCGTTGACCAACGTTGCCGGTGGGAGCGGCGGGGGCGGTGAGTTCTGGTATGAATACCCAGCCGCGGGCAACGTGCAGCTGAACGGTTACGCACTTGATGGTGTCGGTGGCATCAGCTTGCAGTTGCCGGCGGTGGAAAAACTGGCTGATGGGATATTCTATAATGACTTTGATGCGCATGGAGCAGCACTGCTCGATGGCGGCCAGACATTTTATTTGGGCGGAGTAGCGACAAACATTCCAGCGGCCGCGAGGTGCGGCGTAAGCAAGATCGTCTGCGCGGCGGGGGCGGGTGAGCCCGTCGTGCTGGCAATTAAAGATGGCGAGCTGCTGGCGTGGGGCCATTCTCCCAACAGCGATGCCTGGGGCCTGATTGAAGCGGTGAATGACGCTGCGTTGACCGGCGTGGATGATGTCGCCATCTATAATTCACTACCGTATTACGGATGCTACGGATACGCCGTTGTTTTGCAGGATGGTGTAGTAAGCGCGGTTGGGCCTTATTATGCCCAGCAGGATCATGCCGTTCCGGCCGAGCTAAGCAGTGGTGTTTCATCTCTGGCCAGCGGCAGCCAGTGCGCATTCGCGATCAAGGACGGCGCAGTCTATGGCTGGGGTGATAGCTTGCTCACGAATATTCCAGCAGAAGCCAGCAGCGGCATATCGGCACTCTCAGTATCACCGCATAACGCCATCGCCGTCAAAGATGGCGGCGTGATCACGTGGGGCGAGTCGTGGTCTTGGGCTGATGAAGCGACTATCCCCGCCGCCGCAACTAGTGACGTGGTGGCTGTGTATGCAGGTATGAATTTTGGCGTGGCGATGAAAGTCAATGGCGATCTGATCAGCATCCCAGACGGAGCATTCGATCCTTTCGAGTATGGAATGTACAGCGACCCCGGTGAACCATTAACGGGCATTGCCGGGAATGCGCGCTATTATCCTGATGGTGATTGTTTCGCCGTCATCAAGGGCGGCCGGCTCATCGGCTATCCAAACAGCGACTGGATTCCGGAGGCCCTACGATACCCGGCCGACACCATCACGGGCGGCGACTGGCTGCGTGGGTATGGCGACCGACCCGACACCGCCTATCGCGGGGATTGGGGCGAGGCTGTTAGCAACATCGCAGCAACGGCACTGCAGCCGAGCGGCGCGGTACTCTCTCTGAATGGCGCCAAGGGCAACCTGCAACTAACCGGCCGCACGAACATGAGTGTGGGCGTGAGTGGCACGAACATTTACCTCGACACCGTTGGCGTGGGAGACTTCAAGAGCGACGGCACGAAGGCCATGAGCGGCAACCTAAACCTTGGCGGCAAGCAATTAACGAACGCCGCCGCGGTCGTCGTGAAGAGCACCAATCTTCTCGAGCTCGGCACGGCCAATCAACTCAGCGCTGGCACGGCGGTAACCAACGCCGAGGTGGCCAGGCAGATAGCTACGAACGCCTTGCAGGTTGCCAACAGCGCTGATGCGCTGGCGTATGCCGCCAGCACAAACGCCGAGGCGGCGCGCGTGATAGCCACGAACGCGCAAGCGACGGCCAGCGCCAATGCGATCGCGCTAACCAACCAACCAGCCTTTCAGCCTTATACGGCGGCGATCACGAACAGCGGCACGATCACGCTGACGCCCACGCACGGCGCGCTGATCAAGCTGATGCTGAACGGCAACGGCACGCTCACCTTCGATCTCGGCGCATATCCGACCAGCGGTGTTTCGCGTGTGACCGTTGATGTCTTGCCGGGCGGATACACGCTCGGACTGAACACGAACACGATTGCGCCGAACGGCTTCACGCCGGTGTTTCCGAATGGAAAGTGGGCGCCGATTTATTTCAGGCGCGGGGGGAGTGGGCTGTTTGAATGGAGGCAATGATGCGGCTGCTGATCTATGCTCTAGCACTACTAACCGCAAGCGCCGCGCTGGCGAATGATGAGCAGTTCTTTTCTGCGCGCCAGGTGGGGGTGTGGGATGAACAGAAAGGAATGCCCGGCGCCCGCTCCTACCTCGCCGCCGCTACGCTGGGAAATTACACTTACGCCATCGGAGGCTATGACGGCTCCACCCCGACCACGAACGTGTTCCGCTTCGATGGCACGAACTGGACGGGTGTAGGGGGATTACCAGTCGCACTCTGGCTGCATAGCACGGCTCAATATAACGGCGCGCTCTATGTGATCGGCGGCCGCTCCGCCGCTGGCACGGCAGTGAC
>CAZXSP010000152.1:0-3060 GCA_964643285.1 uncultured Eubacteriales bacterium | reverse complement strand
CAGGCCAAAGCCATATTGGAAGACAATGGTTTCGATTTCGACTTGGTAGACCCCATCTGACTATCGGTGGTTTACACCAAAAAGCCGTTAGGGAGGAATGCACATGAAGCTCAGAAGGATGTGGCTCAACATTAACGGCGTGAACCGTTTGTTGAACTGCGACCCGGAAAGAGAATCACTGGCCGACGTATTACGGCGTCTAGGCCTAACCGGGGTCAAGATCGGCTGCGGCACGGGCGTTTGCGGTTCTTGCTCTGTGATTCTTGATGGAGACGTAGTCCGTTCTTGCGTAAGAAAGATGAAGACTGTCAAAGAATACAGCACCATTACAACAATTGAAGGCATAGGCACTCCAACGAATCTTCATCCGCTGCAGGTGGCGTGGATGAACTGCGGCGCAGTGCAATGCGGGTTTTGCACTCCTGGGTTTATCGTGTCTTCCTACGCCCTTTTGCAAAAAAACCAGAATCCCACGCGGGAAGAGGTTCGGGACTGGTTCCAAAGGCATCGTAACGTTTGCAGGTGCACAGGTTACAAACAACTGGTAGACGCCGTTATGGCGGCGGCAAAAGTTGTTCGGGGTGAGGCGAAAATAGAGGATATCACTTTCCAACTCCCCGAAGACAACGAGTTTTACGGTAAGCCTCTTGTTCGTCCCACAGCTTTGGCCAAAGTTTGCGGTCTTGCCGATTACGGTGATGACCAAGAGCTGAAAATGCCCGCCGAGACATTGCACGTGGCTGTGTTCCAGCCCAAAGTGGCACACCACGCCAAGATTCTGAGTATTGATACCACCGAAGCCGAGAAAATGCCCGGCGTTGTCAAGATCATTACTCACAAAGAGCTCAAAGAAGCCGGCGGAAGCAACGTCATGGCTGAAGGGCAGTTCCACGAGCGCTCAACGGTTATGAGACCCAGCAGAACAATTCTTGCTGAAGACAAAATATATCGTTGGGGCGACGTTGTCGCTTTGGCGGTAGCCGATACCAAGGAGCACGCCAGGGCTGCTGCTGCCAAAGTCAAAATCGAAATCGAACGGCTTCCCGAATATTTGAACTACTTGGATGCTGCCATGCCCGACGCAATGCGCATCCACGAGGACACTCCAAACATATTCTGTGTGCAGCCTGTGCTTAAGGGCGCGGGTCTGGAAGACGCCCCCAAGGTAGCGGATATCATCGATAACTCCGCTTACAGCGTGGAAGGCAGTTTCTACGCGTCGCGGGAACCGCACTTGTCGGTGGAAGGTACCACTGTTCAGGCGTACTTTGATGAGGACGATAACCTTACGTTCCAATCCAAGAGCCAGGGGCTTTATTCAGGCAGAGGCCGCATTGGGGACTCTTTGGGTGTGCCAAGCGAGAAGCTCAGAGTAACCATGAACCCCACAGGCGCCAGTTTCGGTTGGTCTACCAACGCGGGAGACCTTTGTTTAGCCGGGGCGGCTACTGTGGTTACCAAGATGCCGTGCGCGCTTTCCATGACCTATGAAGAGCATCAGCATTTCTCGGGCAAACGCTGCCCGGCTTACTCAAACGGGCGTGTCGGCTGCGATAAGGACGGCAAGATTACCGGTATTGAGTTCGATTTCGGTATCGACCACGGCGCGTATTCGTGGGGCGGCGATGATCTTATGACTAAGCCTGCCCGTTTTGCGTTCTTCCCGTACTACGTTCCAAACGTTGCCGGTTTGGTGAGAGTCGCCAACACAAACCACAACTTCGGGACCGCATACAGGGCATATGGTTCGCCTCAGACATATACCCTTTCAGAGAACCTGATGGATATGTTGGCTGAAAAAACCGGCATAGATCCTTTCGAGATCCGTCGGCGTAATATTGCCCATGAAGGCCAGACGAACATCAACAGCTACGCCTTCAGGCAGTACCCCATGGAAAAAATGATGGAAATCATGAAGCCGCATTATGATAGGGCAGTAGCGGACGCCAAGGCCAACAGCACTCCGGAAAAACCGCGGGGCGTTGGCATTTGTTGGGGCGGCTATAACTGCACCGAGGGCGGCACGGACCAGGCAACTGTAGACCTTGAGCTTCTTCCCGACGGCACTATTGCAAAGTATGATACTTGGCAAGAGCTGGGACAGGGCGGCGATATAGGGTCGCTTATGGTTACCCTCGAGGCTTTGAAGCCGCTGGGGATAAAACCCGAGCAAATCAGATTGGTTCAAAACGATACTTTGACATGCCCTGACTCGGGTATGTCGGCGGCTAGCCGCAGCCACTTCATGAACGGCAAGGCTACCATCGTTGCGGCTGAGAAGCTCTTGGATGCTATGAGAAAACCCGACGGCACCTATCGAACCTACGATGAAATGGCCGCCGAGGGCATTCCCACAAAGCACCGGGGCACTCACCAAAACACCGCGTTCCCCGGTATTACCCGTTTGGATCCTAATACCGGTATCGGGGACCCCACTCCGGCTTACACCTACGTAATCAACTTGGCGGAAGTCGAAGTCGACGTGGCCACAGGAAAAACTACAGTATTAAAGTTCACCTGTGTTTACGACGTGGGCAAAATAGGGAACATGGATGCAGTCAAGGGTCAGGCATACGGAGGCATTTCTCACAGCATCGGATACGCCTTAACCGAGGACTACGATGACGTAAAGAAACACGCCAACATGCTTGGAGCCGGTGTACCTTATATCAAAGACATTCCCGACGATATTGTACTTCTCGACTATCAGCGGCCGGATGAGCTGGGGCCGTTTGGGTCATCCGGTGCTTCCGAAGGATTCCAGTCTTCGGGACACGTTGCAGTGATAAACGCGATTAACAATGCGGTGGGTGTGCGTATTCACGAGATCCCCGCTACGCCCGCCAAAGTTAAGGCTGCACTGGAAGCCAAAGCTGCGGGCAAAGAGTATGCGCCCAAAAAGTACTTCTTGGGTTCTGAGCTTTACGAAGAGCTCGAGAACATCAAGGCAAACCCTGTGGAATACGGGGGCGTAGCTTTCTTTAACCCGCTAGGAGACGCAAAAAGCACCAAGTTCTTCTAACTCAAAAGTCTGCGGGCGGTTCGCGGTTTTGTGCCGCG
>CAZXSP010000151.1:0-3069 GCA_964643285.1 uncultured Eubacteriales bacterium | reverse complement strand
GCGGCGAAACCTTGTCCAGCATCAGCAGCAAATATGGTGTCGCCCTTGAACTGCTGCAAACCCAAAACCAGATAGCAAATCCCAACCGCATATATGTGGGGCAAATGCTGACAATCAAACCCGAACCAAGCCGTCTTCCGGAAATACAAACTGAACCTTCCGCCCCTGAACCTTCTGTCCCAGCATTCCCCCAGCCTGATAAAGGGATATGTCTCACTTTTGACGACGGACCCAATCTGCTTACCACCAGACCCATTTTGTCCATATTAGACAAGTACGGTGTAAAAGGGGTTTTCTTTGTCATAGGCGAAAACGCTGAAAAACACCCGGACATACTTAGGGAAATCGTTGAGAAGGGACACACAGTTGGAGTTCACGGTTTCGAGCATAAACCTTTAGCCGGGTTGCCCGCGGCAGAAGTCACAAAGGACCTCAAGAAAGCCCGTGATTCTATTATTGAGCACACCGGATACGAACCGTATCTTTACAGGCCGCCCGGTGGACGATTGGACAACTCCCAAATAGTGCAGGCCGCACGCCTCAAGTTGAGCGTCATGATGTGGACGAATGTAGGAGGGGCCGATCTTGGCGCCAACAGTCCCGAGGAGGTTGTGGAAAGGGTTATCAAACAGGTCACCAATGGCAGCATTATTCTTCTCCACGAAGGAATTCCCAATACCGTGGAGGCGCTCCCGGACCTCATCGAGAGCCTGGCGCGCCTCGGGTATGGGTTCCGCACTCCGCCGGAGCCAAGCTAGTATTTGGTTATTGGACTTGCCCCGGGGCTATGACGTCTTTCACGGTTTGCTGGGCCCCTTTGACCATTTGGCCCATCTCCGCCACGGCCATACTTTGAAATATGGCACTTTGCGCGTTTGACAGGGCAGATACTGCCTGTTGCAGCGACATCGCCACTTGGCGGTCGGCTTTGGACTGTTGCATGGCCAATTGGGAACCAAGCTGGGTGACCAACTCGCTCACTTGTTGGGAGCTACTCCTGAGGCTTTCGTCTCCCTGGGTCACAATGGACGCCACTTGTTGAGTTAGGGCGAACAATGTATCTATGGCTTGGGAATCCGCCACGTGTGTTGACGCTCTGGAAAGACAATTTTGCAGGTTTTGTTCCACCGACATTTGCTCTTCCCGTATCTGGTTTTGCACTTGCCCTAAGGCATCCTCGATTTTTTCCGCCGGCGTTGTAGGCGCGCCTGCTCCGGGTGGCCTAAACGACCTTCTGAGTTCGTCCACCACATGTGATGTGGGGTTTTGGCTTGTGTCGTCCATTGCTCCCATATTGTAATCTTCGTTTTTGGGCATTTGTGGGTTCTTATCTCCTTTCGTTGGTATCGAGCTTAGTTTCTCCCTATAGACTCTTCTTATTGAGACATGGGAAACTTAGTAACGTATTAAACGACAGATGATATATGGGTACAATGATGAGGGAGGTGGGTGCATGTCTACCCAAGGTCCAGACGGGAAAGGCAGAGATTTGTGGACGAGGTTGGGCAAAACTATTCGGGCTGGGGCGGAAACCATAGTTCAAGAGACTAAGGACATTACGCAAATAGGCAAACTTAGGCTTGACCTTATGCGGTTGGAAAACGAACGAGGGCGCAAATTTGAGGATGTCGGCAGGTCGGCCCATACGCTTTACAAAACCGGCGCAACCATGCCGCCGGAGCTTTATGAGCTTCTGCAGGCTGTAGATGAAACCGAAAGCCGTATTGAAGAGAAGAAACAGGAAATCGACAAAGTTCGGTCCGAAAACGACGCCGAAGCCCAAAAAGCGCAGGAAACAGTTGAAGGACAGGTTTTCTCGGAAGTCGGAAGCACGGAAGATGTTGTGGAAAACAAGATCTTTTGCCGTCATTGCGGTTCGCAGCTGAACCCGGGCGACAACTTCTGTCCTAGGTGCGGCACAAAGCTGTAAAGGAACATAGGCGAAAAAGCAAGCCCTTACCACGGGCTTGTTTTTTTGCCAATCTTCACGCCTAAAAGGTATACAGTTCCCCTTTGTGGAAGGATCTTTCATGGAATAGCATCTTGTTCACGTTTCATAAAGAGGGGGACATTCTTCTATGGTAGCCGAAGTTATCGACGGCAAAAAAGTCGCTTCATCCATAAGGAGTGAAGTAAGGGCCGAAGTCCAAAGCCTGAAGCAAAAAGGGATAATTCCCAAAATGGCTGTTATCCTGGTGGGCGACGACCCGGCGTCGGTCATGTACGCTAGGGCTAAAGAACGTGCCTGCAAAAACTCCGGTATCGCCTTTGAGCTATGGAAATTTGATGAGACCATTTCGGAAGATGAAGTTTTGCACGCCCTATCGGTTTTGGCGGCAGATGAAACTTGTCACGGGATAATGGTGGAACTGCCTCTTCCGCGCCACATGGATAAAGAACGAGTTATGATGGCCATTGACCCCAAAAAGGATATTGACGGGATAAACCCCATCAATAGGGGGCGGATGTTTACTGTAAAAGACGGGCTTTTCCCTGTAACCCCCCAAAGCTGTATAGAGATATTGACGCGAAACGGGATTCAGTTGGAAAAGAAAGATGTTTGCCTCATCGGCAGGGGCGACACTGTGGGGAAGCCGCTTATCTTCTTATTGCTTAACGAAAACGCCACCGTCACCGTGTGTCATACCAGGACAAAAGATTTGGCATTTCACACTTTGAAAGCTGATATCATCGTGGTGGCCGCCGGAAAAGCGGGTCTTTTGACCAAAGAAATGGTCCGTCCGGGTGCTATCGTGGTTGACGCGGGCATTAACGAGGTCGACGGCAAGACGGTGGGTGACGCAGATTATGAAGGCGTTTCCGAGGTGGCGGGAGCCATAACGCCTGTTCCCGGCGGGGTGGGCAGTCTGACCACTGCCCTTATTCAGAGAAACTTGCTTAAGGCCGTGGCAATGGCCAATTAATATGGTGCAACCGAGGAGGTAAGTTTTGTGACAGATTTGTTCGACCAAAGCTTAAGGGACGTGCTAAAAGTATCGGCGTCCAGCGAACCCGCCCCGGGTGGGGGAAGCGTGTCGGCCATGGCTGCCGCGTTTGCAGCCTCAATGG
>CAZXSP010000150.1:0-3096 GCA_964643285.1 uncultured Eubacteriales bacterium | reverse complement strand
TGGGGTCTACCAAGTCGAAATCGAAACCATTGTCTTCCAATATGGCTTTGGCCTGCAGATAAGTCGCCTCAATCAAGCCCGGGCAAACCATCGCGTTGGCGCGCGCGGGCCCTATAATCTGGCTGCAATCTGTGCCGCCGTACGCTTCACCGTACACTTCTTGGAACCACCTAACCAATTCGCGGATCATGTCGGCCGCTTCTTCTTTTGGAGCGAACAAACTAATCATGCAAGCGCCGCCAGACAAGGCGCCGCAAACCAGCATGCTTTTGAGCCCGCCGCAAAGGCCGCTTATTGATTGAACCAATTGCTCGTTCTCTTCCCCCTTGAGGTACAAGCCCATCGCTACCATAGTAGATGCGCAACACGTCTTGTCATTGAGAAGCTGGTGAAGTTTTTGGATATCGTGCGACACCGCGTTACCTCCCAAACCCGGTTGTCTGTGGCGGTTGTCCTACCATACACCCCACAGTCTCAACACTGCGACTTGTGGCCTTATGTATTTCGACTAGGAGCCAAAACTATGGTAACCTTCAGTGATCATAAGTGTCAACCAGGTCGTGCTATATTTCACAAATGACCTTTTTAATGCATTTTTGTTCCGTCTTCCGTATTCGTAAGGTCACCTTGTTCCGCGCAAAAAAGAGCCTTAACGGCCATAGTTGCGTAACTTCCGGCGGGCAAACTAAAAGAAAGCTCAATTTTCTTGAATTTAGGGTACCTATCATCGTTCTTAATTTCTCCTATTGCGAATTCTTTGGGGACGACAAACGCTTTCCTTTGAAACGATTTGAAGTAACCGTTCTTTACGCCCCTCAAAGAAAAAACGTTTTGGGACACTCCGCGCTCGGCCAGAACTCGGTTAATGGCCTCAATGACCTCCGGCCCTGTCGGTAAAAGCTTCCTCGCGACTGTTGGAATACATAGACCGGACAAATCGGCGGTGTCTTCCGCGGCGTTATAGAACAAGTAATCCCCGACTCGGCCTTTGCACCTGCAAACCGATCCTTTTACGTTTTTCATCAGAGCCAGGTGAGATTGGTTCCACAAAAAACTTTGGTAGCATGACAAATACATAGCCATTACGGGGCTGTCGATTTTGTTTACCGCAGCAAGTAGGTTTTTCTTCCGGCCACCCTCTTGCAGTTCCGCAATTATGCCCGACTCGTGTTTATTCACGCACAAACCCAATACCTTGTCCCAATTCCCCCAATTTTGGGCCATAGACCGTTTACGTTCCCGTTCTTCAAAATCATCACCGGGTTTTGGAGCGGTCAGATGCATTTTGAGAGCGCCTTTGAAATGGCCTCTCACGAGCCTTTCGGCGAAAAAGCCGTCGCCGGTTACGCTGCCAAACCTTTGGTCGTCGTAATAGTTGGGGAACCCCGTTTCTGACACAAAAAGAATGTTCCTTTTGAAAGAAGCCACATCCCGTGGGGACAAGGCACGCACTGTAAGCTCGAATCGATTTCCCCGAAGAACTCGAGTGGACACGAAATCGTCGGCAAACCCAACTTGTTCGAGCTCCACACCCGGAGTATTGGAAATGAGCTCCATATGCCCAGGAACACTTATATATTGCCGCGTTAGAGCGTGCCGATCTTTTCTTCCGGCATATCCAACAGATGAAGGGCTGATTCTTGACGCTTTAGCCAAATGGTTAATAGCGTCCAGCGTATTCCAAGAACGATTCTGCATTGTGTATATGCGGTATTGACCCTGCCCTGTAATCGCAAGGTCTATTTCTTCCTGAACCCGGAAGTCTTCCGGAACCACCTTGAGTTTCGTTTTTTACGCCCTTTCAACGTGAGTTTCCAGCATCTAAGGTACCACCGAAAGCGGCAACAATTTCGTGGCAGCAATAGTCTGAAATCCCAAAAGCAATACTATCAAAAGACAATAAGGAAGACATTTGCGAAACAACTCATCCTCCCTGCCTGTTAACCCAGTGGTACTGGAACCCAAAAGAACTTTGGAAGGGGCTATAGACGAGCCCAAAGCCGCCCCTGTGGTTTGGGAGGCCGCCATCAGCGTTGTGCTCACGCCCAAAACCTTGGCGGTTTCGGTTTGGAAAGCGCCGAAAAGAACGTTGGAGTTGGTGTTGCTGCCCGTCATGAAACACCCAAGCACTCCCACAAAAGGCGATACAATGGGAAACAATGGCCCTGCCACCGATGCAACCCCGGAGGCCAACTCCCTTGTCATTCCCGTATCTGTCATGACAAGCGCCATCATAACCATGGTAAACACGCCCAAAGTGGTTGGCCAGCATTGTTTCGCCGTATTCTCCCAAGCCTTTTTCAAGGTACCGGGCTTCAAAAGGTTTTTTTGCCTATACACCAAAATGCCAAAAATACACGCAATCGCGAGCAAAGGCGCGGGGTGTGAAAATAGGCCGATTGCGGCGTAAGCTTTTTCAGAAGCCACTTGGTAGCCCTGGAGCGTTTCTAAGGCCGGGTAATCGATACCAAATTTAAAAGGCTTGAAAAACGCTTTGATGGGCCCGATTTGGGACAAAAAAGTGACAGCCAACAAAGCATAATACGGGGATAAAGCCACGTGAATGGATTCATTGCTTGACGTTTTCTTTGCGCGAGGCGACATGATGGCTATAAGAACGATTCCCGCAAGAGACCCTAATAAAGCCGCAAGCTGAGCTGAACCGGCAACCGCTACAAGCCATTGAACCACGCCCATAGAAAGCCCGACAAACAAAATCTTGTAAAACGATCTTTTTACCCCTTGCCACCCGTGCGTAATGTGGGCCACAGCAAAACCTGTAAGAATAGTAGGAATAATAAAAGTCAAACCGACCCAGTTTGACAAAATATCCCCGGATATCTTGGTGGAAAGGTTCAGTGTGTAATAGGACGAACCCATAGAACCAAAAGTGATGGACCAAGCATGTCCGACCAGAGTGGCCGAAGCAGCCGTAATAGGGTCGAACCCGGCGGCAATCATGAGCGGCGCGCAAGCAGCCACAGGTACCCCATATCCGGCCACGGCTTGTATCACACCCGAAAGAGCCCAGCCGATCAAGAGCGCAAGCATGAGTTTGTCTTCTGACAAACTGGAAAACAATTTGGATATTATGGG
>CAZXSP010000149.1:0-3118 GCA_964643285.1 uncultured Eubacteriales bacterium | reverse complement strand
CAGCCGGGTATCTCATGGCTTTGGGCGAAGTTGACTTTATCGTTGTAGGGGCCGATAGAATCGCCGCGAACGGAGATGTGGCTAACAAGATTGGCACTTACACACTGGCGTGCTTGGCTCAAAAGCACGATATTCCCTTTTACGTAGCCGCACCCATTTCCACTTTTGACCTCGCAATTCCGGACGGCGCCAGTATCCCTGTGGAGCTTCGTCCTGAGTCAGAGGTGTTGCGTTTCTTGGGAAGGGTGGTAGCGCCGGACGGCGCCGAAGGTTTCAATCCGGCATTTGATATTACGCCGGCGCCTCTCCTGGACGGTATAATTACAGAAAAAGGTGTATTGCAAAAGCCCACCGAGGCTGGAATTCAGAAGCTTATGGGGTGTTTGCCGCATGGCCAAGAAAACTCGTTTCGTTGATTCCGGATGGAGGCTTACAATACCCAAAAGTATACGTGCAAAGCTTGGGTGGGATAAGGATACTTTGGTTTGCGTGAGTTGGGACGGAAGAAAGGTGCATATACGCCACCCTTTGCAGTGTAAGCTTTGTCCTGACATGTCCCGTTTAGGGGCCTTGGGAAAAATCGTCATACCCCCGAAGGTTCGGGCGGAAGCCCAAATGTATAGAGGACAGATTTTATCTTTTGTGACCCAAGGTGATGAAGTGATCGTTCAGCCGGACGGCCCCCAAGTAAGATGCCAGGCTTGCGGATGGGAAATGGATGTGCAACAGGTTTTACCCAATGTCTATCTTTGCGGCAGGTGCAGGCAGGCGCTTGATTCCGCGGCAAGGGCCGTGAGTTCGTCAAATCCGGCAGCATCTCTTGAAAGAATAGGGGTTTAGGATTTGAACCCGAAGCACCTATCCAAAAAACAATATGTGGGCACTTTGACCGCAGGCTGGAGAATAACCATTCCGTCCAAGCTTCGAAAAGCTCGCGGGTGGCAAGAAGGCTCCAACCTCATCGCCTCGGTTGTGAACTCGGAACTGTTATTGACGGGCGCCGACGATTATAAGCTTCAGGAAGGTTTGCCTGTAAGCTGTTATCTGGGTTCAGGCGGGAAACTGGTTATTCCTTTGGCGGTAAGGCAAAACCTTAAATGGGAAGCCGGAAGAAAACTGGCTGTCACTGCATTTGGCAAAGGTCTGAAAGTTGCGGAGTGTTGCGATGTTATTCAGTGCAGATCATGCGGCAGCACAAATGGAGTAAAAGAGGTCATTCCGGGTTTAAGCTTGTGTTCTAAATGCTGGTCTGATTATGTTGTAACCGCCAGAAAACGCCGCACCGGCCGGGCCACCTAACCCCAAGTTGGAAAGCCAGGAAGTCACTTGCGTGGCTTTATTTCCACAGGTATAATCTTATTTGTAGCGGGCGGGAGTAGTTTAGTGGTAGAATGTCGGCTTCCCAAGCCGAAGGCCGCGGGTTCGAACCCCGTCTCCCGCTCCATGTTATTATTTCTGCTAATTGCGTAAGCCGGCGTAGCTCAGTGGCAGAGCAACGGTTTCGTAAACCGTAGGCCGTGAGTTCGACCCTCACCGCCGGCTCCACCGACAATTTCAGCCACATGCCTTAAGCAGTAGTTTTCCTCGTGAACACAATTGGACCGGCAATGCTTTCGAGCCACATGCCGTTTGTTTGGATTGCCTTGACCCGGAAGGGTTGGTTTGTTAACTTAGTGACGATAAGGACAAGTTACATTTACCAAAAGTGGAATGCCTTTAATATGGTCCAAATTGTTCTTAGTAAGTTTAATAAAAGGAGGAGGAGCCCGTGCCAAATATGGTCGAAATACGCTGGCACGCTCGCGGGGGGCAAGGCGCCAAGACCGCATCGACATTGTTGGCAGAGTCGGCCATGAGCGTAGGTAAATACGTCCAAGGCTTCCCAGAATACGGTCCCGAACGGATGGGCGCACCCATTTTAGCTTTTAACAGAATTGGTGACAAACCAATAACCATTCATTCAAATGTTACGGAACCTGATGTTGTGATGGTGCTGGATCCTTCTTTGATAGGCTCTGTTGATGTAACCCAGGGTCTTAAACCCGATGGCATCATTATAATCAATACTCCTTTAGGCGTTGAAGAGGTCAAAAAGAAACTTGGGAAAGATGTAAAAGTCGCTACGATTGATGCCAGCAATATTTCCACCAAAACAATCGGGCGAGATATTCCTAATACACCCATGATGGGCGCGCTTTTGAGGCTGGTTTCCATTCTTCCGTTTGATACTTTCTTAGAACGCATGAAAATCGATCTGAGCCGAAGATTTCACGGAAGAGACTCAATCGTCCAGGGCAACTTGGCGGCAATCCACCGCGCTTATGAGGAGGTGCAGTTCCAATGGTAAAAAAGGGCGCACGCGACATTCCTATAGGCGCGATTATTCCGGAAGCGGGTAATTCCAAGCTTTACAAAACAGGCGAATGGCGAAGTTTTAAGCCTGTATGGCACGAAGAAGGCTGCGTTCATTGCCTTATATGCTGGTTATTCTGTCCGGATAGTTCAATAAAAGTGGAGAACGGAAAAATGGTAGGAATCGACTACGATCATTGCAAAGGGTGCGGCATCTGCGCAAGGGAGTGCCCTAGAAAAGAGAAGGCCCTGGAAATGGTGAGAGAGTAAGTGGAAAGACTTCTTCCCAAGAGAGGGGCATGAAAGTGGTTGTTGAAATGAAACGGGTGGCCATGACTGGCAACGAGGCCATCGCAAACGCCTTAAGACAAATAGACCCTGATGTAATCGCTGCCTATCCTATTACGCCGCAAACAGATATTGTCCAGCATTTTTCCGCTTTTGAAGCCGACGGTTTGGTGAAGACCGAACTCGTAACGGTCGAAAGCGAGCATTCAGCCATGTCAGCCACAATTGGCGCCTCCGCGGCCGGCGCTAGGGCTATGACGGCGACTTCGTCGCAGGGGCTCGCCCTTATGTGGGAGATGCTGCATATAGCTTCGAGTTATCGGCTGCCAATAGTGATGCCGGTTGTGAACAGGGCTTTATCAGGGCCGATAAACATCCATTGCGACCATTCCGACACCATGGGTTCCTTGTCCACAGGCTGGCTTCAGATATATTCTGAAAGTGCCCAAGAGGCGTATGACAACATGATACAGGCTGT
>CAZXSP010000148.1:0-3132 GCA_964643285.1 uncultured Eubacteriales bacterium | reverse complement strand
TTAAGGAGTTTTCTTCACCCCGCTAACAACATCATGCACATGTTGTTTTATAATGGAAGCAACATCGCGGTGTCAAATACAGACGCTCGAGAACGGGGGGGTTAATTTTGGCAAACTACGATAAAGCCTACGAACTGGCAAGAGATTTGAGAGAAAGCCAGGAGTACAAGGAATATCAAAAAGCAAAAGCAGAAGTGTCTTCAAGCGAGGAAGCCATATCTATCCTTAGAGAATACCGAAAAGCCGAGATTGCGCTTCAAGCTGCCATTTTTACCGGCCGAGAACCCGACGACAAACAGAAGCAAGACTTGGAATCGATAACGAACATAGTTGACATGCACGGGCCTATTCGGCGCTACATGGAAGCAGAAAGACGTATTTTGTTGACTTTGACAGACATTCAGCGGATTTTAGCTGAATCCATGAATCTGCTTGAAATCTAAAAAACAAAAGGAGCCCTGCGATTACGCACGAGGGCTCCAATTTTGCGTTTTACCTGCGAGCCACGATTTTTCCGTCTTTCATAACCATTGTGATTTTCGCAGTGTCTTGCAGCACCTTGACATCATCTACGGGATTTCCGTCGACCAAAATCATATCAGCCCAATAACCCGGCTTTATCTGTCCCATGGTATCGCTATGTCCCAGAAGCTCGGCTCCCATGCGGGTTGTGGCCAACAGAGCGTCAATGCGCGTCATACCTGCGTTTACCATCAGCTCGAGTTCGATGGCATTGCGTCCGTGGAAGTTGAATGGGGTCGCGGAATCGGTGCCCATAGCTATTTTGACCCCTGCCTTGTAGGCTTTCAGGAAGCTGGCGGTATGGGCTTCCTGCGCTTCTCTTGCTTTTTTTACCGCGTAATCGGGAATTCCCGCTTTGCGCCCGTTTACGACGATGTGGTGCACTGCGGACAGAGTCGGGACCATGAACACATCATTCTTGAGCATGAGCCCGATGATTTCGTCTGTAAGATAAAATCCATGTTCGATAGACGATATCCCGGCCAAGATGGCATTCTTTATTCCTACAGAGCCCTGCGCATGGGCCATACTTTTCTTTCCCACGTTGTTGGCTTCTTCGATTGCCGCCCGCATTTCTTCCACTGTAAGCCCTCTTGCGGTAGGTACATCACCTGCAGACATTACCCCGCCGGTAGCATGCAATTTGATGTGGTCGGCACCGTCCCTCAATTGTTCCCTTGCAGCCCTACGCGCTTCATCCGGGCTATCCACCACCATGCGGCCAAGAAACTCCACATGTGAGGGCCAGCCATTTCGGCTGTCACCGTGCCCTCCCGTGATGGATAGAGAACAGCCCGCTACCTGAATCCTCGGCCCCGGAATAAGGCCGGAATTTATGGCCTGCTTGATGGCGACGTCGACAAGAAAACTGGCGCCTGCATCCCTTACCGCAGTTATGCCTGCTTCTAGGGTGTCTTTGGCATGCTGCGCCGCTTTAAGTGCTTGCAGAGGTACAAGATCCCTTAAGCCACTCATCATATCGGGGTCGCCCGAACCTGTTATGTGTATGTGGCAGTCGATTAGCCCCGGCATCAAGAACTTGCCGCCGGCATCTACAACATCTACGTTTTCGCCAAGTTCAATCTGATTTGAAGGGCCTAATCTATCTACAACATTATCTTCTACTACGACAGTAACAGGCCCGTAGGCAGCCCCTCCGGATCCGTCAAAAAGTGTGGCGTTTTTGATGGCAATGGTCATAGCACTCACTCCTTTATGCAGATGACTGCTAACATTCTTCTATCCGCCTCAGTTTTCCTGCCGATATTCAACCTGCCTATCAGCTATGCATCGATGTATGCACCCATTTTGGGGGGTATCGCGATTTTTGGTCTCAGAAATGAGACTATTCGACACGGCATGCACCCATTTTGGGGGGTATCGCGATTTTTAGTCTCATAAATGAGACTATTCGACACCGCATGCACCCATTTTGTACCCTTATGTCGCCGGCTGGTACAAACAGTTTACAGGATTTGGTATTTGATGTATGATTAAGACGCAAAATGACACTATACCCGTTTGCGGGGTGAACTTGGAAGGCAAGTGAAAGTAGACACAATACTTCCGGAAATTCTGTTGAAGGATGTACATATTTCTGCCGCGGCAAAACTTGTTTACGCCGTAATCCGCATTTACACACCGTCTTCGCAACGGGCTTTGGCCGCAATAACCGGAGCCAACCCCAAAACTGTTTCACGCCTTTGTCGCCAACTTATACAGCACGGCTGGGTTCATGAGCGCAAAATCGGCCGACGGAGCATCCCGGTCCCTTCAATACCAAATGTTGTTCAAGAACAAATGGTTGACAACCTAAGAACCGGGTTTAACGCCGCGAAACATAAAGGCGAGTACATTTCAAAAGCTTGGCTTAGCATTCTCGTGGCAACAGATGATTATGTGGACAACGCTCGTCCCTCGTTTTTGAAAAATCCCCAAACCGGCGAACCCCTTGAGTTGGACAGATGGTATCCGCGGTTAAATGTGGGCTTCGAATACCAAGGTCCGCAGCACTTCGGACCTACAAAAGTCTACCCCGGCCAAGATGAGTTCAACAAAACCAGAACCCGGGATTTACTCAAACTGGCATTATGCAAGGAGAACGGAATCGACCTCATTTACGTAACTGTGGAGGATCTTACGCTGACGCGAATGCTGCAGCGTCTGCCAAAACACCTTCCGGTGAGGTATGTCGCTCACACGTGGCCGTACATCAAAGAAATCGAAAAACTGTCGGAAAGCTACCGTGTGGGATTAACAAACGTTATGCAACGGGAAGCTGCGTTTTCTTACTAGGGGAATTAAAGCGAATTCGTGTCGCGCATTTTCTGAAACGCGTGCCTCAGCTTGTCGCGGGTGTTCATGTCCGGCTGCCTGAGAACCAAAGTAAGTAAGCTTTTTAGCGCGTTGCCCAACTCTTCCCCGGGTTCCATGCCCCAAGCCACCAAATCCTGCCCGCTGACAGCAAGCTCGCCTACAGTGAGCGGTTCACCCGACTCCAAAACCCTTTGGACTTGGTCTCTCAAAAATCCGACCCTAACCAAATCTTGCGGTTTGGGCGAAGCCGATATACTGGCTTTTTCCAGGTCAAATAAGTCCTGCAAATTCTCT
>CAZXSP010000147.1:0-3160 GCA_964643285.1 uncultured Eubacteriales bacterium | reverse complement strand
ACATACACGGAACTTGAAACAGAGTCGTATATGAGAATCGCGGCCGCTTCTACAGGGAAACTTTCCAACAAAAGAGACGCAATTTTCTCCATTGCCTCGTCCCGAGTGAGCTTATCCCTGGTGATCCTGCCCATCTCCAGGAGAAGCTTAGTTTCGGCCAAGAAAGAAGACTCGGTCATTGGTTTTCGCCCGGGCTGATAATTCCAAGTTTCAGGCCTTCCATTACAGCTTCTGTCCTTGAAGCCACATTCAATTTAGAGAAGATCGAGGCCAAGTGCGACTGCACCGTGCGGGGACTGACCCCCATCTCTGCGGCAATTTCTTTGTTGGAAAGCCCTCTCGAAGTAAGCGAGAGAGCCAGGGTTTCTCTGGCTGTAAGCACGGAATCCTTCTGTGTGGGTTTTACAGATGTTTTTCCAATCTTGGAAAAGACGCCGCGCGCGATTTTGGAATCCAAGACCGATTCACCTAAAGCAGTGGCTCGGATAGCGGCCATGAGTTCGTCAGATCTGGCGCTTTTCAGTATATAACCCGACGCGCCGTTTTCAAAAAGACTGCTCACATATTGAGGATCGTCATAAGCCGTTAAAGCCAAAACGTAAGTGCGGGGGTATTGTTCCTTGATTCTTTTGGTGGCCTCTATCCCGCCCATTTTTGGCATGGATACATCCATGGCCACAATCATAGGGGAAAGCTTCCCGACCATTTCGATTGCCTCGAAACCGTCGGAAGCTTCCCCCACAACTGCGATATCATGTTCGGCTTCTAGAAGCCGCCTTGTTCCTTCGCGAACCATAGCATGGTCATCGCAAAGCAAAACCGTTATTTTCTTACTTGGCCGCTCCGGCGAGCGCATTCTTCACCGCCTCAATAATACCTTTACTTGTGAAAGTCGCGCCGGAAACTGTATCTACATCAAGTTTCTGCTGTTCAACCATGGCATTGGGAATTCCTTTAAACGCCGGTTTCGCTATGTCAGGCGTCTCGGATTCTCCGGTTATTTTAACAGAATCGATTTTTCCGTCTTTCATTTCCACCGACACAGTTATGTCGCCAAAAAGGCCTTGCCCTGTGCCGGAATACGCGCCGTCGGGGATACTTGACAAATCCAAGGCTCCGGGTATGGGCTGCACGGGCCTAAGCGCTTCTTTTACAGCTTCGATGAAGCCCTTGCTTGAGAACGTTGCGCCGGAGACGGTGTCTACGTCGACGGTTTGATGCTCGATCATAGCTTTCGGCAAGCTCTTGAAAACCGGCCCTGCTATATCCGGGGTTTCGCTTGTCTCGGTGACTGACACGGAAATAAGTTCTCCGCCGGAAATCTCGACAGACACTGAGATTGGGCCGAATAGCCCGTCGCTTGTGCCTTTATAAGTACCGTCAGGAGTGTTGGCAAAAACTATAGGCACTTCCTGTTCGCCCAAGCCGAAAATTTGTTGGATAAATTCTTGGGCTGAAGAAACACCGCTTTGGACTGCCCTGGAAGAGTATGAAGCGCCCGAGATTCCATCGACTGTGGATGGATCTTCGACCCCTTCGTATTTGGATAGATAAGATTGACTGTTAACCCTGGTTCCTATTCCGGGTGTTTCAGAAGTGGACAAAACAACCACTTTTGTAACCACACCTTGAGCATCGAATCCGACGATAAGCTCCATAGGGGTTTGGCCATACCCTCTGGACAATACTTTAATCGCCGAACCCACGACTTCGCTGCCGCTGTAGCCAACAAAATAAGGTTTGTCGTCCTCTAACTCTTCTTTAACGGAAGTTGCCCCTGGGATAACTTCTTGGGCAGCGACCAAAAGTTCTTGTTGGGCTGCCGCCTCAATGACCGGTTTAGTTTTTTCGTAAACAACTGCCAAACCCAAACCGGCAATAGCACAGATAATCATTAACGTTAAACCCAGCTTAGCCAAATCCTTCATCGAAGATCCCCTCCCCGATTCTTGGCGCAAAACATACTCGTCCACGCCAAACACACCATAAATCATAACATATATCTACGATCACCGTGTGTCTTTCCGGGAAAAATCCGGGGTGTAGTGTTTTTGCGCCGAAGACAATCCTTGTACATACCCGCTGTCTATCCCCAAATCACACAAAGCGTTTACGACGGTATCATATTCGGACCTTAGCAGTTTGCGGGCGATTTCCGGATACGAAAAAGCTTTGTGTGCCGGATAGTATTGGGACATAAGGCTAAGGTAAGTACCTTTTGGCAGCGTCGTTTTGAACCAATCCAACAGTTTCAAAGAATCTTCAACACAACCCGGGAGAACCAAATGCCTTACTATTAAACCCCTCGAGGCTATCCCTTGTGAGTCCAGTTGCGGTACCCCCACTTGCCTCGACATCTCTTTTACGGCCCGTGAGGCGTGAAAGAAGTAGTCGGAAGTGCCGGAATACCGTGAAGCCAGATCGTTGGAGAAATACTTCAGATCGGGCAGATAAATGTCCACCAACCCATCTAAAAGACCCAGGCTTTCCGGGGATTCATACCCGTTACAATTGTACACAACGGGAATCGAAAGCCCTTTTTGCTTGGCAATTTCGATAGTTTCCGCGACCTTGTTCGAGTAATGTGTTGGGGACACAAGGTTGATATTGTGAGCCCCGCGGCCTTGCAGTTCCAAAAACCGCGAAGCCAAAGCTTTGGGCTCCATTCGCTCTCCGCGTCCGCCCTGACTTATCTGATGATTTTGGCAAAACACGCATCGCAGATTGCATCTTGTGAAAAACACGGCGCCCGAGCCTTTTGTCCCGGAGATGCAAGGCTCCTCCCAAAAGTGGAGATCTATCATACTCACTTCAGGAAGCGGCCCAGCGCCGCAGAACCCTTTTTGACCTTGGGAGCGTATGGCCTTGCAGTAACGCGGACACGCTGTACAGCCTTCTGACACGGGCAACACTCCCAGATACTGCAAAGTGACGGCGGTTAAGCAGGAACCTAAGCTACTCTCGTTGAAATTTTATCAATATTATGGGTGTTATTAAAATCAAAGATGGTCTTGTACAATATATCACTCAAAATGCGACCTACTACGTTAAGGAAAACTTTTCTCCTTCCATACAAGTGTTTAGGGAGGAAGTTCCCGCTAACAAGCGCAAGGGCATTCCGGAAACGTTTTTCAGCAACGGGCCTGTAGAGCGCATAGTG
>CAZXSP010000146.1:0-3163 GCA_964643285.1 uncultured Eubacteriales bacterium | reverse complement strand
CGCAAGGATTCTTGTGTTTTCGGCGCTCATCGTAGTCGTGGGGATAGGAACAGTTCTTTTGACACCTATGCCCGGTTTTGCGGCGCCAATAGCCCGCGGGACTCAATTGGCCGAAAGCCCGTTTCAGATTTGGCCCGGATGGGGTTATAAGCCGTGGCAAGGCAGCGGGCTCGACTATTCTCTGGAGTATGCCGCTGACAAGGGCGAGCTCGTTTTGCTGGTGTCCAACAACACCAGAAGGTCTGTAACCGTAAAGAACGGAACCGACTTGATGACCGATTTCGCGCTTTGGAATGGAGATACCCTGGTTTGGCGTGCCTCTTATGGAAAGAAACTCAGTTGGCAGGCCGTGGCCGAGGTATTTAAACCGGGCGCCGTCAAAGCTTATAAGCAAAAGTTGCCTTCCTTACAGCAAGGTTCTTATGTGGCACAAGCGTATTTTTTGGGGGAGACAAAGTGGCACCCGGTGGCTGCGGTAAATGTGTCTATAAAACGTCAGGTAAAGCCCACTTACGAACCTGTCAGGTACAGTATCGAGTATTTGGCGCCTAACGCGTTCAACGGCGTGCCGAGGCTTAGGGTAACCGTTGAAAATATTTCAGGCAAAGATATTACCCTGCCCTACCAATTTGGTTACCAAATCCTCGTCAAAAAAGTAGGGGCAGCGCAATATTTAGGGAATGTTGGAATTGGCCAATCGCTTGGAACCCTACAAAACGGCGCTTCCAGGTTTGTGTTCGTCAATTTGAACAATCTTCAAGCCGGGAATTATCAGGCTGACGTCAGATCAAATATCGGCACAGGGAGCTATGTTACGTTGGCTTCCGTCAAATTTACCATTCGTTAAGGCCCTAACCTTCGGGCCAAAGTTTTGACTTGCGCCAAAGACCATGTAATTGGTATCATTCCCGAGGAGCCATGTGTTCCTTTTGACTGCAGGAGGAGATGCCTTATGAAGGAATACTCTACGGATTCCATCAGAAATGTAGCTTTGGTCTCCCACAGTGGCGCAGGTAAGACTACAGTGGGCGACGCTTTGCTTTATATTTCGGGTGGAAACGATAGATTTGGAAGAGTCGATGACGAGACTTCAATTTTTGATTTTGATCCCGAAGAGCTCAGAAGAAAAACTACTATCACCACATCAGTGGCCCCGGCCGAGTGGAAAGGGAAAAAAATAAACATCCTTGATACCCCCGGGTACTTTGACTTTGTGGGAGAAGTTAGGTCTTCCTTAAGGATCGGCGACGGCGCTGTTGTAATCGTCGATGCTTCGGGCGGGGTAGAAGTGGGTACTGAGCTTGTTTGGCAATACGCCCAAGAGTACGAGGTGCCGCGCATCATTGCCATAAACAAGCTCGACCGGGAAAACACAGATTTCGACTCTTTGGTCGAAAGAATCAATGAAGCTTTCGGCGGCCGCGCGATCCCCATATTTTTACCCGTGGGTAAGGAAGCAAACCTAAGCGGCGTGGTTGATATTATCCGAAACAAGATGTACAAAACTGTTTCGGGAGGAAAAACCGTTGAAGAGGCAGTTCCTGCCGGGCTCAGTGATGCTGTTATGACAGCCAAGGAACAACTAAAAGAAGCAGCTTGCGACGGGGACGACGAGCTACTTGAAAAGTACTTGGAAGAGGGAGATTTAACCGACGAGGAAATAGTGGCGGGGCTTCGTTTGGCTTGCTTGCGGTCTAAAGTATTTCCGGTCGTTCCTCTATCCGCATCCAAGCTTTTGGGAATAGGGCAGTTTCTGGATGCTGTAGTGGATTACTTGCCGTCGCCAAAAGATATTCCCAGCGCTTTGGGCGTAGCCCCGGGCTCTGAGACGGAGATTACCCGTGACGCAGATGTATCGGCGCCTTTTTCGGCGCTTGTATTCAAAACCACTGCTGACCCCTATGTTGGGAAACTGACGCTCTTCCGTGTCTACTCGGGAAAATTCGTGTCTAACGGCACTTGTTTCAACTCGACCAAAGGTAGGACTGAAAGAGTTGGACAACTGTATACCATAAAAGGAAAAGCGCAAGAGCCTGTGTCATCAGTTATAGCCGGTGATATCGGCGCTGTGGCCAAGTTGCAGGACACTTTGACCGGAGATACCTTGTGCAAACAAGAAGAAGCCATAGTGTATCCTGTGATCGATTTCCCGGCCCCTGTGTATTCGGTGTCTGTACAGCCCAAGACCAAGGGTGATGAAGACAAAATTGGCGCCGGGTTGACCCGGCTTACAGAAGAAGATCCCACCATTCGGGTGGAACGCAGCGCGGAAACTAAAGAAACTATCTTGTCGGGGCTGGGAGAGGTCCATGTGGACGTTACCACCGGCAAGCTCAAAAGGAAGTTCGGTGTCGATGTGGATTTGGCGACGCCGAAAATACCATATAGAGAGACCATCAAGGCTTCAGCAAAAGCGGAAGGCCGACACAAGAAACAGACAGGCGGCCGAGGTCAGTTCGGGCATGTGTGGATTGAATTTGAACCGTTGCCCGAAGGCGAGTTTGAGTTCGTGGACAAGATTTTTGGTGGCTCAGTCCCTCGGCAGTTCATACCGGCCGTGGAAAAAGGGTTACGGGAAGCCATTCCGGAAGGTGTCTTGGCCGCGTATCCCGTTACCAACCTGCGAGCGATCTTGTATGACGGCTCATTCCATCCGGTGGACTCTTCGGAAATGGCGTTTAAAGTAGCGGCTTCTTTGGCCTTCAAAAAAGGCTTGTTAGAGGCTCAGCCGGTTATTTTAGAACCCATTATGGCGCTGGAGGTTACAGTACCCGAGCAATTCATGGGCGACATTATGGGTGATCTTAATAAAAAAAGAGGGCGCATCCTTGGAATGGAGACAAAAGGGCATATTCAGGTTATAAAAGCCACTGCCCCCTTGGCTGAAGTTCAGAAATACGCCATCGATTTGAGATCCATGACCCAGGGACGGGGTTTGTTCAGTATGGAGTTCGATCATTACGACGAAGCTCCGGCAAACATCGCCCAGGACATTATCGAGGCTGCGAAAAAGGAACGAGAACAAAAGTAAGATATTAAAAAGCTCCTGCAGGCCGGTTGTTATAGTCTGCGGGAGCTTTTCCTGTTTTGTGTCATTGCCAAAGGTTCTGAATCTTAACCCCTTTGTAGTAGTAGTTGACGATTTCCTGCGCGGATTTGCCGC
>CAZXSP010000145.1:0-3185 GCA_964643285.1 uncultured Eubacteriales bacterium | reverse complement strand
AAATACGCGTTTGGGCCTCTCGCCAAATTCGTGGGAGAACGTTCTTTACAGATGTGGTCATTGTCTCCTCCTAACGACGCCACAATAGGATGGGCAGTGGCTGTGCTGAGAAACGCATTGGGCGCAGCCTTGCTGGCCGCTATGCCGATCGTTTTGGCAGTTCTTTTGGGCGGTTTCGTTCTGTCGGCCTTCCAAGTAGGCGCCTCCATGAGGTTAAATCTGGTAACCCCCGAATTCAATAAGATCAATCCCATGCAAGGAATCAAGAAACTGTTTTCGCTGAGAGCCATAGTCGATGGCGCAAAATCTATATTCAAA
Source organism: uncultured Eubacteriales bacterium (assembly GCA_964643285.1). Classification (GTDB taxonomy): domain Bacteria; phylum Bacillota; class Sulfobacillia; order Fermentithermobacillales; family Fermentithermobacillaceae; genus JAXGZG01. The sequence goes on along the minus strand of CAZXSP010000145.1, from coordinate 2,867 downwards.
ATGTTTGCTGTGGCAGTATGTCTGTGGATGACCCTAAAAACCGTACTACCGGAAATGGCATCTTTACTGATAAGGCAGCTTCCCGAATCCCTCACTTTTTTGGGCAATACGGCTTCAAGACTCGCAATAAACTGCGCGGTTGTTCTTTTGGTACTTGGCGGACTCGACTACGCCTACCAATGGTGGGAACTTGAGCGAAGCCTCATGATGACCGATCAGGAGATAAAGGACGAGTTGAGGGATACCGAAGCCAAACCCGAAGTCAAAAGAGCCATACGGGCTAAACAAAGAATGTTTGCGCAAAGACGCATGATGCAGGCTTTACCCGCCGCTGACGCAGTGATAGTAAACCCCGAACACTATGCAGTCGCCATAAAATACGATCCCGAGATAAACCATGCGCCCATGGTTGTTGCCAAAGGGTTGGATGAGCTTGCTCTTCGCATACGAAAAGTGGCTATGGATAACGACGTTCAAATAGTCGCGGATCCCCCTTTGGCCAGGGGATTATACCGTGCGGTGGATATTGGGGAATTCGTGCCCGAAGATTTTTACCGCGCAGTGGCGGAAGTTTTGGCTTATGTGTACAGAATCACAGGAAAAACGCCGGGAAAGGAGGCGTAACAGTTGAAACGGACTGCAGAAAGCGTAATCTCCATTACTGTAGTAGTTATCGTAGCAATGCTGGTGGTGCCGCTCCCGTGGTTTATGTTGGATTTGTTGGTGGCAGCCAACTTCAGCGTTTCTGTAGGTATATTGCTGCTCACCATGTACACAAAAGAACCGTTAGATTTTTCGGTATTCCCTTCGCTGCTTTTGGTCATGACTTTGTTTCGGTTGGCCCTAAACGTATCTTCTACCAGGCTTATTCTTCTAAACGGCAATCCGGGTCGAATAATTGAAGCCTTCGGCAACTTCGTGGTTGGGGGCAATGAGATCGTCGGATTGGTCGTATTCGTTATCCTGGTAGTCATTCAATTCGTGGTTATTACCAAAGGCTCTGAGAGAGTAGCTGAAGTGGCTGCCAGATTCACTCTTGATGCCATGCCGGGAAAACAAATGGCTATAGACGCCGACCTTAACGCAGGACTTATAACCGAAGAAGAAGCCAGAACCAGAAGACGCGGAACAGAAATGGAAGCCGACTTTTACGGAGCTATGGACGGCGCGTCTAAATTTGTAAAAGGAGATGCCATTGCGGGCCTTATCATAACTTGCATAAACCTTTTGGGCGGCTTTGCAATTGGGATGCTCCAGCAAGGACTTCCGGCCGGCCAGGCTTGGCACAAATTTGCGTTATTGACGGTGGGCGACGGGCTTTGCAGCCAACTGCCGGCTTTGATCATCTCCAGCGCGACCGGCCTTATGGTGACCAGGTCCAGTTCCAAAGACAATTTGGGTACCGATGTCTCAACGCAACTGACAGGCTCCCCCAAAGCTCTGTCCATCACCGGTTGGGCCTTAATCGTCCTAAGCCTTATTCCCGGTTTTCCCAAGCTGCCTTTCATAACATTGGGCTGCATATGGTTGGCAATGGCCGCCACTTCGGGCCGAGTCAGGCTGCAGGAGGAAAAAGAAAAGCAGGAGGAAAGCTTACGAAAAAATATGGAGGCTGAAAAGCGGCCGGAAGCAGTTACGAGTTTGGTGAGAGTGGATCCTTTGGAAATCGAATTCGGCTTGGCCTTGTTACCTTTATGCGATCCTGCCCAAGGCGGCGATCTCATGGACAGAATTGTCATGGTCCGTCGGCAACTGGCCTCGGAGCTCGGAGTCGTCATTCCCATGGTCAGAGTACGAGACAATTTTGCCGGAATCGGTCCAAATACATATTCTATAAATTTGCGAGGTGTCGAAATAGGGTCCGGGCAGGTGTATCCTGACAGGCTCCTGGCCATGGAAGGCCCTATGGTTTCGCAAAAGATAGACGGAGTCCCAGGAAAAGAGCCTGCTTTTGGACTTGATGTGATTTGGATTCATAAGGATTCCAGGGACGAAGCTGAGACAACCGGTTATACAGTTGTTGAACCCTCAACAGTAGTGGCCACACACCTTACCGAAGTCTTGAGAAAACACGCACACCTTCTGTTGACCAGGCAGGAAACCCAACGCCTGTTGGATCTCGCGAAAGAAGAAGACGCTACTTGTGTCGAAGAGGCGGTGCCCTCACTGGTTACGGTAGGTGACGTGCAAAAAGTGTTCCAAAACCTTGTGCGGGAAAAGGTACCCATCAGAGATTTGGTATCCATAATGGAAAGCCTCACAGACGCGGCCCGTATCTCAAAAGACGCCGATTATCTCACCATGAGAGTTCGGGAAGGGCTAAAAAGACTTATCACGAAGACTGTTGGCCTTGATAACGGACCATTCCCTGTGGCTACTCTAGACCCCTCCTTAAAGCATAAAATTATAGAGGCCACCAAAAAATCCGACCGCGGCCCTTACGTCGCTATGAGCGCGGACAGGCTGTCCCAGCTGATGAAAGCTATTTCCTATGCCATGAGCGAGGTCAGTGTCAAAGCGAGATCCCCTGTTCTTCTGACTTCCGCCGCGTGCCGCAGTCAGGTATACGAGATTGGTTCAAGAGTGGTGCCGGATATTTCTGTTGTAGCCTATGAGGAACTTGATGATAGGGCCAATGTTGAAGCGCTAAAAATCGTACGCGTCGAAAAACAATAATACCTTGCCCGGACACAAGCGGGAGATCGGAGCGGAGCCATGCAAAATATCGATTCAGCGAAAGAGAGAGACACTGAAGGGCTGTGGCGGGCTTACAAGATAGGCACAGATTTGAGGGCAAGAGAAGAACTCATAAGCCGCTATGCAAGTCTGGTCAAATATGTCGCCGGACGTTTGGCCATCAACCTGCC
>CAZXSP010000144.1:0-3209 GCA_964643285.1 uncultured Eubacteriales bacterium | reverse complement strand
TTATCGATGGAGAAATATCCTGCGTGTGTCCGCTCAGGGGATATGCCTGAAAGGTACTCTAAATACTCAGGCGTATCTTCAAAGGAAAGCTGCCTATTGTCGAGGGTAGCTTTGTACTCCTCCTCGAAAATCTCGGCGTAGGTGCCGCCTAGAGCATTTCCGTGGGCATCATATTGTTTGTACTTTGCCACTTCGTCAATAAAAAACAGCGACAGGACCTTGATACCCTGGGTGAACAGCTGCCGCTCGCGCTCGATGTGGGAGAGGATGGTTTCCCTTATCTGAATGCGGCGCAATTGTTCTTCGGATACTGCTCCCATAACGTCACCGGCAAACAGTTTCTTCCCGTTGGTGAACTCTAACGAGGAATCCCGCCCGTCAATCCGCATTACGGTATAGCCGTCTTTGTATTCGGTGAGTCCTCCGGAATTGTCGAATAGGTTGTAGCCTTCGGAAACAATTCTGGTTTTGGGGCTGAATCCGTTCTTGTTTCTTATATCAAACTCTATGGTTGCCGTGGGGTTACCTTTGGAAAGGTTTATGTCTTGAAGATATACATAACCCTCGGTGGCTGTACCGCCGGAAACTGAAATGCCCTTAACAGCTATCTTTTTTACAAGCCGCTTGTTATAGGCTTCCAGGGCGTCAAGGCGGTAAATCATGTTGTATATGCTGTCCTCTTTGTGGGTGGCAGAGTAGCGCAGTGTAAATAGGGGATTAAACTCTTTTAGCCGCTCTTTTGTAACTTTGCCTTCCACTGACTGGGGTTCGTCGATAATCAGAATCGGATTCGTTTTCGCCAGAATATCGATAGGACGGCGGGAACGGAATTCGTCCAATTTCATATAGATACGCCTGGCGGCTTTGCCGCGGGCATTGAACGCTTGACTGTTGATAATCATCACGTTTATTGAGCTGTCGGAGGCAAAGCGGTCAATCTCAGTAAGCTGCGTGGAATTATAGATAAAGTAACGGATTTTCTTACCGTAATCTTCGGCAAAATGCTCTTCCGTCATTTGAAAGGATTTGTAGACACCCTCGCGTATGGCGACGCTTGGCACGACGATAATGAACTTACTCCACCCATAGCGTTTGTTGAGTTCGTACATGGTTTTGATGTATGTATAAGTCTTGCCGACTCCGGTTTCCATCTCCACGGTCAGGTTGTAGCGGCCGTCTAGGGAGTCAGAGGGCTTGATTTGTGCGGCCCGCTGAATGTAGCGGATGTGTTCCAGAATTCTATCGTCAGCCACAGTCACGCGTGCGTTATTGAATCCAGAGAAGTCATCAGTAACTTGTAGGGCCATTTGTCCTGTCGGTGCGGCGGTATCCATACCCGGGTCTATCATATAGGTCGGTGCGTGGAACGGTTGTCCCGCGAAAACATCGCAGACTGCGGTCGCCGCGTCCGACTGGAATTGCTGATGCCTAAACTGCAGTTTCATTCACGGGGCCTCCCTATATGACTTTGATAGCTGTGTTCGGTGCGAGAAGTTTGAAAATCTCGAACACGTTGATTTTTTCCGGTGAACTGGTGAAGCTACTGTCTCGGAATACGACGCGCAAGGGTTTGCGGCTTGCTATCTCACGGACTGCCTTTTCGCTGATGCGTTCTTCGAAGCAAGCAATTAGGTCGCCTTCGTTATATGTGTGGACGGTAAAGCCGTCAATCTTCTCCCGGGTGTGGGGCATGGAAAGCGGCAAACCCCAATCTAGCAGGCAACCGAATAGCAGATCCATGTCTGTACGGTCGGGCTTGATGTTTGATTCCATTTGCGAGATCAGATCCTGCGTGTAGTCACCTGCAGCGTAGTACACGTCAGTCATGTTGGTGTCGTCGAGTTTGAGAACGCGGAAGCCGATATCGGGCACTTTCTTTGCCACTTCACCAAGTTTCAGCTGTGTGTTCTCGGCCTCAATTTCGGCCTTTATCTTATCGCCAGAGCGGCGTATGCGCTCTTTGCCGATTTCGCAGATGGTAGAAAATCCTGCTTGCGCTGAATCAGATTCTTTAGGGGTAGGTTCGGATATTTGAACCATAATGAATTTTCGTTTGCCGTCATCTTCAGCGTTTTGGGCCATAACGGCATGAGCAGTTGTTGCAGAGCCGGAGAAGAAATCTAATATGAGGCCGTTTTGATCTCCAACGATGTTAACAAATTGGCGTATCATTTTCGTGGGTTTTTTGCCCGCTCGGAAATCGATACCACCCTCGTGTCGGATATTGCCAAAATCGGCACTCATATCATAGAAATTGACTATGGGCTTGTATTTTTTTGAACTGCCACTATTTAACTCTTTTATACGCGTTAAGGGCACACCAGAATAGAATTGACCTTTTGTTGCGCTCTCCTTCTTGGGACCGGTAAAATAGCGATAGCCTAGCCCGTCCTCACCAATCCCTTCGACCTTGTAAAGGCAACCAACACCATCAACGTCTTTGCGATTACCAATGTAATAATCAAAAAACTTCCCTGAAGTGTTTCCCGTCAACACACTTCCTGAAGCCCAAGTGTCTTTCAGTAAGCCAATTCTACCTTGTTTGTGCTCAACAATATGGAACTGTCCTGGTTTGAAAATCGTAACTTGCTTCCCGCCGAGCATAGTAACCTTTCCGGGTGAATCTTCAATGACCTCCTTACGGAACTTCCCGATGTCATATTCCTCGTATGGCTTGTTTGGCGTAAAATCCCGTTTTGATTTGGCATAAACTAAAACCTGTTCAATTAACTTCTGGAAATCGTCTTTTTCGTTGAGCGATTTGTTCGCATATCTTACTTGTATGTAGAATACATCAACTAAGTTGCTCTCCCCGAAAACCTCATCGCAGATTTTTCGTAAATTGTGGGCCTCGTTATCATCGATGGAAATAAAAATGACCCCATCCTTGGATAGTAAATTCCGCGCAAGCACTAACGACGGATAAATTGAATTGCACCAGCTTGAATGATAACGTGGATTGGTTGCGCTGTTTTGGCGGAAATTTCTTAGACCTTTTTCATCATACAATTCAACGGCATTTTCATATTCATCTTCTTCCATCGTGAAATTGTCCCTATACACGAAAGCGTCTTTTCCCGTGTTATAAGGCGGATCGATATATACCATCTTGACCTTGCCAAGGTAGCTTTCTTGCAAGAGTTTTAACACATCAAGGTTGTCGCCCTCTATGTAAAGGTTTTCGGTGGTGTCCCAATCGCGGCTTTCCT
>CAZXSP010000143.1:0-3215 GCA_964643285.1 uncultured Eubacteriales bacterium | reverse complement strand
GCTGGAAAAAGTGTGCCGGGAAGTGTCCGAGTTGCCCGCTATTACGGCGGGCCCCAGGGTTCTGGGAATAACTAAACTGGGGAATGCCGGAGTAAGTTTAACCATTTGGGCTAAAACCAAACCTTTGGAACAATGGGGAATCGAGCGGGAATTGCGTTCCAGGTCGAAAAAAGCGCTTGAGCAAGTTGGTATCGAAATTCCCTACACCAAAATGGCGATAGTGGCCGGTGATGATCATGTCCAGTAGTAGTCCTGCGGTTTGCGGCAGCAAAAAGGCGGTCATCCAACTGGGACAATTAAAGGAGGCCGCGATTATAAGCCGCCCAAACCGGTTCGTAGCCATTGTCGTGTTAGAAGGACGTGAGGTAAGGGTTCACGTCGCCGATTCAGGCAGGTTAAAGGAGCTTATTTATCCGGGGAACACGGCTATGGTTCGAAAAGTGGGCGACAGGGCAGACCGGCTGACAGAAGGCGATTTGGTGTTAGCCTCGGCGGGTCGGTTTCAAGATGGCTCGCACAGGTGGGTTTCGGTTGACACCAGATACCCAAATAAACTGTTCAGGCTTGCTTTGGAAAATAGATGCGTAAAAGAGTTCGCACAATACACGGAGGTTCACCCCGAGTTCTATTACAACCACGAAAAATCGACCTCCGGCCCCAGAAGCAGACTGGATTTCATGCTGCGCGGTGTGGGTTTGCCCCAGGCGCTTATAGAAGTCAAATCTGTCACATTGTGCGTGGATGGGGTGGGGTTCTTCCCGGACGCGCCTACTTCGAGGGGCGCTCGTCACCTAAACGAGTTGGGCAAGGCAGTCTCCCAAGGGTATCGGGCGTACGCGGTATTCATGGCACAACGCCACGATATTCGAGAAATACGTCCAAACGCTAAAACAGACCCAAAGTTTGCTTTGGCATTGAAGGAAGCCCGCGAAAAAGGTGTGGGCCTTTTGGGATTCAGGTGTCACATAACCCCTGAGCAAATGGTTTTCGATGGCGAGCCAATTCCTGTAAGGGTTGAATGACCTTGCTCTGTGACCGGAAGAACTCCGGCCACAGAGCGTGCTTTCTAATATCCCAGTTTTTCGCCTACCAGTATCACCACGAACTTGCTCTTTCCCGAGGGCGGGGATTGGATAATCGTAGTGACTCTGCAAGCTATCGGTTTCTTGCAGGTTTCACAGCCGTCGCCTTCTTGGCATGGGGTATCCACATTGAGCCGTTTGAAATTGATAGGGGCAATGTAATTGCGTATCCGTCTCAAAGCATCCGGAATATCCTGAACTATTTTGTTGTAGCCTGCCACCACAATAGTAATTTTGGGGCCAAAAATCATGGCCGCCACTCGGTTTCCCGTGCCATCCACGTTCACCAAGGCGCCGTCTTTGGTTACAGCGTTTGTGCTGGACACAAAAACGTGCGATACAAGCTGCGAATTCCTTACATGCTCTTTTTCGTCTTGGTCAAGGGTAGGATCCCAATGGTCGTACACTATGTGGCCATGAGTTTTCATGGCCTTCAAAAGGCCGATTTCCCGCACAGTAACCGAACCGCCTACGCCAACAGCCGATTCAACCGGTATTTCTCGCAAAACCATTTCAACCGCTTCGTCCGGGGTGTCGGCGTAGTACGCGGAAAAACCGTTTCCCTTGAGCGTCTCGACGCATCTTTTTGCCTGTTCTTTTCCGAACCACGTTTCGTACACGTGTGGATCTGTCACCAAAAGTAGCCTCCTGTCATTTACCGCAATCCCAAATAGTCGGCCAGATTAGCTTTGTCGGTTTTTATGGGGCGTATCTTCCCGTTTAGCGCCGTCAAAAGGCTTGTGACACCGGGGCCGTGTCCCGACACATTGGAATCCCCGTGCACCACTATCCCGATTATTACGGCGCCGCGGCGATAGCTTCTTCCGTAAAAAGAAGAGGAGTCCAAGATAGCCACGATATCCCCGAACCTTAGCTTGTCGAGCCCGAGCTCGTGCAGCCTTTCCTTTTCCATGGAGGTTATATCGTAATCTCCGCGTTCGGCTGAGGCTTGACCAAGCCCGCTGCCCATGAATTCCGGAGGAACCATGTGGGCCACCGGCACTTCCAAAACGCCGTCTTTTTCCACAATGCCCAATTTAGCCAAAACAGCCGGGTCAAGGTTCATGCACTTTACATCGGGGTAATCCGTAAGCGCTAACCCTTGCCCGTAAGCGCGTATGTTAATCTTGTCGCCTATCTGCAGCTTTTCTATGGTGTCCTGGGGAAAGTGTATAAGCACGTGTTCAATGCCGCCGTGTTTGCCGGTGACTGTCCCTGTGGCGCCCTTGGCTTCCCCGGAAATGAGATAAGCTGTATTGCCGATGCAAGACAAAGTGTTGTACCCGGAATTGGCGCGCTCATCTTTGTTCTTGGAGCTGACACCGGGTTCTACGTGGTCGCCCGCGAGTCCAAAAGCGGGGTCTCCCAGTTTGACATTATAGGTGATGCCCCCGGTGCCCGGGGAAACCCTGACTTCTCCGTCGTAACATATCCTGGGGGCGGCGCTTGGGGCCGAGATCTCCCCTTGGACAGAGATTCTCACTAACTTTGTTTCGTTGGTTCTTAACACAACTAAACCTCCTCGTAATCTTCTGCTTCTTTGCGGATGTGGCCGTCAAACCACCTGAGAATTTGTTTTAGCCTTGCAACTCTCAACACGGGCCTTCCGCTTCGGGATAGCTCGTGGTTGGACCCGGGGAACCTCGCCATTTCAACGTCGACTTTTCGTTTCTTCAAGGCAACGTAGAACTGTTCGCCCTGTTCTATTGGGCATCGCATGTCCTGTTCGCCGTGAATTATGAGTAGCGGGGTTTTCACGTTATCAACATAGGCGATGGGCGAAAATTCCCACACTTTCTTCGTATCCTTCCAAACATCCGCCAGCAATTCCCGCTCGATAAAGGTGTAGCCTATATCGGAGACCCCGTGGAAAGATGTCCAGTTGGATATAGACCTTAAGGTTACTGCCGCCGCGTACCTGTGCGTATGACCGACTATCCAGTTGGTCATGAAACCGCCATAGCTTCCTCCTGTGACCCCGATTCTGTTTTCATCGATATATCCTTGTTGAATGGCTACATCTGTCCAGGTCATTATGTCTTGGAAATCCATCCCGCCGTAGTCGCCGTTAACCGCTTTGACGAAATCTTGGCCGAACCCTTGGCTTCCCCTGGGGTTTGTGTAAATCACGGC
>CAZXSP010000142.1:0-3221 GCA_964643285.1 uncultured Eubacteriales bacterium | reverse complement strand
CCGGACGTTCGCTGGCTTTGCAGGCTAGCCAATAGCTTTCTCAAAGTGAAATGAATGGCCCCTTTGAGCCTTACGTCATCGCGTAAATCCGGGTAACGGCATGGGACGCTCAAGAATTCCGCCCTGGGAAGCCTATCCACGGCGTACCTCGTCCAATCCACAGCTCCCCTAGGAGCCCCTAGATCCGCTTGTGTGTATTCGAAGCGCCTTTCCAAGCTGTTTAGAAGTCTTTGCAGCCGAAACAAGATTGTTGACGCAAGAACCCACGGGGGAATTCTGCGATCGGACATTGGCAATAACGGTAACGGCAAAGGTTCGGGCAAAACTTTCCAACCCATTGTCCCCAGCATAGGACCTATCCCTTGCCAGCCGAAACGGGGCTTTATTATGAGCCCGTAATCGGGGCGTCCACTTATGGGCGACATGAGGGGAAACGCACCAACCTGTCCGCCTGTCTCCAGGTGAATTACAACTTGGGAACCGTCGTAGCCCACGCTGGTTTCGACTTGGAAATCGCGCAAAATTCCGCGGTTCTGCCTTTGGAATTGCTTGGCAAGACGAGCGTACAACGGTTGTAGATCGCGAGCTTTCGCCCCTTTCGCCAAGAAATCTGCCCGCAAATTAAGAGTGGAATTATCGTTAACTTCAAAAACAGCTGTCCCTGAAGCCAAACCAGGCATACTCATGATGACATGCTTCCCAGCCATTGGAGATACGCTTCAATATGATCAGCAAACGAAGCGACATACCCTTGAGCCAAATATTCTTCCAAAAGCGGGGCCAGGTTCACCTTTAGCGCAACCACCGCTTGCTCTTGGTCCTCCTCAAGAAAGTAGGAGTGGCCCGGGAGCAAATCCAATGATTCTTCACTGGCGTATTCCACAAAAATACTCAAGAGTTCTTTGAACGCCCTTTGCATTAGCTCACATCCATGAGCGACCACTACCTCCAATTGAGGCCACATTTTCAAGAAAGCAAAACGTCGCCGAACGGCGATGTCAACGATAGCGGTACTTCTATCAGAACTGTTCATTGTTCCAAGGATATGAAGGTTTGGGGGCAAAGAAAGCTGCGAGCATACAGGTTCTCCAAAGTCGTGGGCAAGTTTTACTTTGCGGTCGCTTTCTTGCGGCTCCAGAAGGAAAATAGCCTCACCCAAAACCTTTGCCAGGTCGGCACGATTAATCTCATCGATTAGCAGCAAGAATGGCTTGGTCTTGTCAGCGGCAGCCAGTGAAGCGGCCTCCATCAAGAAGCCGGGCTTTGGGGCAAATTGTAGGCCCAGTTCACCTTCTGTGTGGACAGGGGCCAACCCACCCACAAAGCTTTCATATGTTGTGTTTGGGTGAAACTGAATTGTCATACCGTTGCCACTGTAGGTGTCCTGTAGAAGCCCAAGCGCTGCGCGGGTCTTGCCTGTGCCCGGAGGTCCCTGCAAAATGACGTATTTCTGCCTCTCGATAAGCGAAGCGGCTTTTTCTTTCGGTGTGTTCGGAAACATGTGAGAGAAATAGTTCGTTTCAATTCGGTTCGCATCAGCCTCACCGCTTCTCAGCGGTTGGTATCCTCTCTCAGAAAAAGTGAGATCCAGGAAGGCCTTCAAGCAATCTTCCGTACCTTTGAAATCGGACCCTGAATCGACAGGAGGCGCATATAAGCTGTAGATGACTTTTCCATATCTGTTGAACACAGATTGGTAGTCGGAGAACAGCCTTTTCACATTGCCAGGTACGTCAATGTCGATTCTGGTGGGGTCCCTTTTTGCCCATGCGACCATGGTTCCGTTACCGTATTCATTGTTAAGCCAACCACAAATAGCGCCAAGCTTACGTCCGTGACCTGGCCTTGCCAGGACTTCCTCATCAGGGCTTAGCCCCTGTGTACCGATAACCATGCTTAAAAGGGCAGGCTTGCCTTCGATAGGAAAAATCACGAAACTCATCCCGCCGTATGCCCCTGAATCGGGATTGGAAGGATGAATCAAAGCCGCAAAGGTTACGCCTTGGCTCGTACGGAATTCAGGCGCCCTTAAAGTCACCGAATTCTTAGCCTTTTCCGGATACCGTCCTCGAGTGGAGCCGTACAGCTCGTTAAAAGCCTCCTGACAACGTTTTGCCCAATCAGTAAGATCGCCCGAATGAATCAATTCCAGAAGTTTTCTCATATGATTCAACCTCCGTTTAACCAAAAACCAACCTAAGTTACGTCACTTTTCCCCACTTTGCACAGAAAACCCTTCGTTGTGATTTACCTCTGCCTCGTACAAACAGGCCACCCCCACAAAGGTCATTAGACACCCTATCAAGAATAGAGCGTAACGGGAGCTCACGAGTGTTGTTCGTTTTTGAATCGGAGGGAAAGAGTGAAAGTGGAAAACAAAAAAGGGGCAAGTTTCGCCAACCTGATTTTGGAAGAACGCAACTTGTCTGTTGTCACTCACTCTCTTTTTTCCGCCTGGATGCTAGTGGTAGTTTTCGAAGGCCGAATCCTGTATGACCTGGCAGAGCAACACCTTGTTTCCCCGACGAACCTCGTTTTCGGCGGCCTGGCTTGGGTTTTTTTGGGCCTTTTGTCATGCGGTTTTTTAGTTAAGACGAAAAAAGCCGCGAAACTGCTATTCCGCGTATGCTACCCGACCCTAATCCTATCAAGTTTGGTGTTCTTCTTTCGCCCGTCAGCATTGTGGACTGTGGGGATAATCGCCAGCTCCTTTGCCGCCGGCTGTTGCGTTGCAGCTTGGGCTTTCTACCTACGAGATGGGTCGCCAAAGGGCGAAAGGATAAAAATGATAGCTGATATGTTGATTCTATCGAATGTCCTGATGATTGTATTGAACCTGGTAACCGCTTATGTATCCTCCCAAGTAGGTTTGGCGGCCTCAATTTTGATGCTGCTATTCGCGTTTGTGCTTTCCGGCAGGTTGCCTGAAGGAACAGATGTTACCACAGATTCCGGGGAAAAGCATGACAATCGGCCCAGCTTGTGGAGCCTGCTGGCGTTTCTCTCTTTATTTATCGTGGTTATTACAATAAACTCGGGCCTTATGTATCACGTGATTAACCCGGCGTTTGCACACCTTGAGCGACTCAGCGACTGGTATTGGGCCATTCCCTATATCGCCGCGATTGTCGCCATGAAAAGACTCCCTAGGCAAACAAATCGAACGTACATTCTTTTTTCCGCCATCGCCATGATCGGGCTTTCCTTCGTGTTTTTCATGG
>CAZXSP010000141.1:0-3314 GCA_964643285.1 uncultured Eubacteriales bacterium | reverse complement strand
AACAACCGTCTAAAAAGACTTTTGGACCTTGGGGCGCCCGATATTATAGTCAGAAACGAAAAACGCATGCTGCAAGAAGCCGTGGATGCCCTTATCGACAACGGCAGGCGCGGCCGCCCTGTGACGGGGCCCGGTCAAAGGCCTTTGAAATCTTTGTCAGACATGCTCAAAGGCAAACAAGGCCGTTTCAGGCAAAATCTTTTGGGGAAACGTGTGGACTATTCGGGGCGCTCGGTCATCGTAGTTGGGCCCGGCCTGAAGTTTCATCAGTGCGGGTTGCCAAAAGAAATGGCTCTTGAGCTTTTCAAACCTTTTGTCATGAAAAAACTTGTGGAACAGGGCGATGCTCACAACATCAAAAGCGCGAGGCGGCTCGTGGAAAGGGTACGCCCCGAGGTTTGGGACGTGTTGGAAGAAGTCATAAAAGAGCATCAGGTGCTTTTGAACCGCGCGCCTACTTTGCACAGGCTAAGTATCCAAGCTTTCGAACCTGTATTAGTGGAAGGCCGCGCTATTCAAATACATCCTTTGGTTTGCCCGCCCTATAACGCGGACTTCGATGGGGACCAGATGCCGGTACACGTACCTTTGTCCGTGGAGGCACAGGCTGAAGCCAAGATTCTTATGGCGTCTAACCGCAATTTGCTTCTGCCCAAAGACGGAACACCGTCCATCACGCCTCAAAAAGACGTCGTTTTGGGGATATATTATCTTACGCTTATGGACGAAGACGATCGGCCCCTAAACCGGCTGAAAGCGTACGGCTCTGTAAACGAAGCCGTCTTGGCACACGACCAAGGCGCCATTAAGCTTCACGAAAGAATTTTGTTGCGGCTTGGTCACGATAATACCGAGCACACAAGGGTTGTAACTTGTGTGGGACGGTGCATTTTTAACGAAGTTATCCCCGAGAAGCTTGGGTTCATAAATGAGGTTATTGACAGAAAACCCTTGGGCAGGATCGTGAACAAGTGTATCACCCTTTACGGTATGGAAGAGACTGCTAAGATGCTTGACGGTATCAAAGAGTTAGGCTTCCGCTATTCAACCAAATCGGGTTCGACTATCAGTATCGGCGATATTACACTGCCCAAAGAGAAGGCGGGCCTTTTAGAAGAAGCCCAAACAGAGGTAGATGAAATCGAGAATCAATACCAAATGGGCTTCCTCACCCACGATGAACGCTATGACAGGATAATTTCCATTTGGCGCAGTACTACCGACAAAGTTACCGAAGCCATGAAAAACGCTTTTGAAGACAGAAACCCGGTAATGATCATGGTGAAGTCGGGCGCAAGAGGAAATATGCAGCAAATATCCCAGCTGGGCGGCATGAGGGGTATCGTGGTTGACCCTTCGGGCCGAATGGTGGAGCAGCCTGTACTTGCAAATTACAGGGAAGGTCTTTCGGTCTTGGAGTACTTTACTTCCACCCACGGTCAAAGAAAGGGTTTGGTGGATACGGCGCTTCGTACCGCCGACTCGGGCTACCTCACCAGAAGGCTGGTGGACGTGGCCCAAGATGTCATAGTGAGAGAACAAGACTGCGGCGCGGAATCCGGCATGGTGGCAAAAGAGATTAATGTCGACGGGGAGCTCATTGAAACTCTGAGAGACCGTATAGTGGGCAGATACTCTGTTCAAGATGTGATTAACCCCGAAACCGGCGAGCTTCTGTGCGCTAAAGATGAAGAGATAGATGAGGACAAAGCAGACAATATAGTCAGCGCGGGCATTGAAGAAGTTGAAGTTAGGTCCGTGCTCAACTGCGAGACTAGGCACGGCGTGTGCGTCAAATGTTACGGAAGAAACTTGGCCACAGGCACTACCGTGGAAGTTGGCGAGTCTGTGGGCATTATTGCGGCCCAATCCATTGGAGAACCGGGAACTCAGTTGACCCTGAGAACCTTCCACTTGGGTGGTATCGCGGGAGAAGACATAACACAGGGTTTGCCAAGGGTAGAAGAGCTATTTGAGGCGCGGAAGCCTAAAGGTCAGGCTGCAATAGCGGAAATCGACGGGAACATCGAGATTGTGGAAGGCGACCGGAAACGCGAACTTCACATAACATCGCCGGATGGTGAAGTTAGCACCACTGTTGTGCCTTTCGGCGCTTTGATAAAAGTCTCGTCGGGTCAGTATGTTGAATCCGGTACTCCTCTGACAGAAGGGTCCATAAATCCGCACGATCTGTTGAGGGTTAAGGGCGTAAGGGCTGTCGAGGACTACCTGCTTGCCGAGGTCCAAAGGGTTTACAGACTGCAGGGCATCGACATTTCAGATAAGCATATAGAGACTATTGTCAGGCAGATGATAAGGAAGATCAAAGTCGACGAGCCCGGAGACACCAACCTTTTGCCCGGCGGAGTCGTGGGAGTCCACGATTTTGTGGATGCCAACGCCGAGGCTTTCGAAAAAGGCGGGGAACCCGCAACCGGGAACCCCGTTATCCTGGGAATTACCAAGGCATCGCTGGCCACTGAATCGTTCTTGTCGGCAGCGTCTTTCCAGGAAACCACAAGGGTGCTCACTGATGCGGCGGTTAAGGGCCGAAATGATAATCTTTTGGGGCTAAAAGAGAATGTCATTATAGGAAAACTTATCCCTGCCGGAACCGGGATGCACAAGTACAATCAGGTCGATATTGTGCCCGTTGAATCAATTTCCCCGGAGCAAGTGGCTGATGTCGCTATGCATGATGGGGGAGCAGATGATAACGACCTGTGACGGTAAAGCGTTTTTGGATGAATCAGTCCGCCGATTTGTCAGTCGGCGGACTGATGGTGTGTACCGCTTTTGGAGATGAGGATTTCTTGCCCAAAAAGGCCGAAACCGCTTGAGTAACCTAGCTACTTACACGTTGACATGCAATTACCCCGGTGCTAAACTCTTAAAGTGTGTCTTTTTGGCGACCCAGGAGGGGTTTTGATTGGAATTCGGCCCATTGGGTGACAGGGAAACCAGAAGACGTGTGGGAAAATCGTTTGTCGCGGGGGTAAAGGCTACTGAGAAAGCCGTTCTTAACGGTTTGGCACATAAGGTCTTTGTCGCCATAGACGCGGAAGAACGTGTAGTGGGGGCTCTCAGGGAGCTATGCGAGAAACAAGATGTGCAGGTTGAGTGCGAACTCACTATGAGAGAGCTAGGCAAATTTTGTGGCTTAAGGGTAGGCGCCGGAGCCTGTGCCGTTCTAAAAGCCGAAAACCCAAAACCATAAATACTAAATACACATTTGTGTGCAAAATTTGAAGAAGAGGGAGGTGTGGGATTGCCTACGATTAACCAGTTGGTCCGACATGGCAGAAAGAAAGTAG
>CAZXSP010000140.1:0-3328 GCA_964643285.1 uncultured Eubacteriales bacterium | reverse complement strand
ATCTGGCAGCCGGGCTTCTCATGTCCATTTACGCCAGCTCTGCTTCTGTTGTGACCGGAAGGTTCGTCGAGCTTGCAATTTCATGTGTATTTCTAATTTTTGTGAACTCTAGGGTATCTAAACGACTAACGTTGGCGTTCCCCATATTAGAACAAAATAAGGCTTCTACCGCAGGTCAAAGACAAGCGGGGGAGCCTCACAAAATGAAGGCTGCAGCGGTTTCTTATGCTTTGGCGGAAATTGCATCGGTATTTTCAAAACAAGTCGCCGCTACGAGCAGAGCTTCGGAAGCGTCAGATTCCCTCAAAACTCCGGCGCCGGCCGAGGTTATAAAGCATGTGGCGGCAAGGGTGTGCCATGGTTGCGAACAAAGGGCCTATTGCTGGGAAACCGATTTCGGCCCAACCTTTGAATATTTCACCGACCTTCTGCACCGAATGAACGTCCAGGGCAGGCTCAGTTCAGAAGACGGACCAATCCGGTTGGTGGATAGGTGTCACAAGTTTGGCGAGTTGGTGGCCGAACTGAACCATTGGTACGAAATGGATAGACTTGAAAGGCGCCTTACAACCATCGGTCAGGAGACTAAAGAATGCCTTTCATTTCAATATCAATGTTTGGGAAGCTTGCTTAGGCCCGGTAGGGTTGACGAAGAAAAGCCGGCTACGGGAAAAGCCAAATTCAGGCTGGTTGTTAAAGGTGGTACGGTAGCCGCGGAAGGCGCGAAAGCGGGGGATATGTGGACAAAATATCAATTGGATACGGGGCAAACCTTGGTAATTCTCACGGACGGAATGGGTAAAGGTGAGGTTGCGGCACAGCAAAGCAAGGACACGCTGGGGCTTATGAAAGCGCTTCTAAACTGCGGACTCAATTACAACAGCAGTGTGGCCTTTTTGAATTCTGCCTTGTTTTTGGCTTTTCGCCCTGATAGTTTCGTGGCTATCGATTGTCTTCTCATTGATC
The DNA here is from genome assembly GCA_964643285.1 of uncultured Eubacteriales bacterium. Classification (GTDB taxonomy): domain Bacteria; phylum Bacillota; class Sulfobacillia; order Fermentithermobacillales; family Fermentithermobacillaceae; genus JAXGZG01. The sequence continues at coordinate 2,362 of CAZXSP010000140.1, read as the reverse complement.
AAAGCACAGAGCGTGCCCACTTCCAAAAGTTTGGAGCCCCGCCATCGTTCATAAAAAAACAAAACGGCAACGTGATCGTTGTAAGGGGTACAAGACCCCCGGCAGGCGCCGTCAACACAGCGGCTCATTTGACCACAAGCGAACCTATAGCACCCGGAGATCGCATTTTGTTGGTTTCGGATGGGATATTTCGCTCCAGCCCCATACCCGCCAGGGCTGAACACCTCATAGTTTCCCGTCTCAGGCGCCAAAGTGATAATCTCGAAGCCACCATAAAAGCACTTCTCAATCAAGGCCTTGCGGGTAGAAAGCCTCCGGACGACGTAACGGTGGTAGGTATACAGATAGAAAAAAGCTAACTTAGGCCCTTTTGCTCGCAGATGCGCCTTTTGGAGAGTTCTGGTATTCTAGGCGAGAGGTGAATCCTACGGTAACAGAGAGGGTTCTCGCCACATGTCTTGATACCATCCGGCGGGATCGCATGATATCCAAAGGGGATTCGATTATATGCGCAGTGTCGGGCGGCCCCGACTCAATGTGCCTTTTGCATGTTATGGCGAGAATCAGCCTCGATTTCAATCTTTCTCTTCATGTTGCTCATCTAAATCACCATATGAGGGAACAGGCGCCAAAGGATGCACTTATGGTGCAAGACTACGCTAATGGTCTGAGTATTCCTTTCACCCAGGGGCACGCAGACGTGTTTCGGTTGTCAAAAGAAAAGCGAATCGGGCTTGAAGAGGCAGGGCGTATGGCCAGGTACCAGTTCTTCCGGCGGCTAAAAGCCGAGATTGGCGCCGACAAAATTGCCTTGGGCCATAATTTGAACGATCAGGCCGAGACTGTCCTTATGAGGCTGATTAGGGGCAGCGGCGCAAGGGGCCTTTCGGGGATTCCCCCTGTGAACGGGCCGATTATTCGTCCAATTTTGGGTGTAAGCCGAAAAGACATTGAGGCCTACTGTGAAGAAAACAATCTTCCGACTATGTCGGATGTTTACAATTTCGACCCTTCTTATACCAGGAATTTTGTGCGTTATGAGCTCATTCCCCGGCTAAGCCATCGGCTCAATCCATCTCTGGTGGGCACCCTATCATCTACTGCCAGAACCATGCTGTGGGACGCAGAGTACCTTGAAGACCGCGCAGAAGAAGAATTTCTACGTTGTTCTTATATAGAAGGAAGAGTTGTGTCGCTGGATAAGGACTATTTGGAGTCTGTGCCTCTTGCCATAAGGTCAAGGATTCTGGCGCGCGCCTGGATAGCCGCATCAATAGCCCCCGATAAAGGGTTTCACGAGAAACAGGATAACTTGGGCATGCGGCACATAATGGCTCTCTTAGACTGCAGCCGGTCGTCCGTGTCCTTGCCCGGGGGAATTAAGGCATCTCTCGAGGATAGCTACATGCGCTTCTATCCGGCGCCGCAAAAGGTGGAATTGTGTCTGGGGCTGGGGGAGACTGATATCCCGCAATTGGGTTTGACCGTGTCGTTGAAAGTGCTGGATGATAAAGACGCGGAAAAGGTCGCTGAAAAGCCCGTTAGGACAGATACAGAATCTGGGCACCCGTGGCAAGTCATGGTGGAACCTTTAGTTTATCTGGATTACAATAAATGTGCTTGGCCTCTTGTTGTTCGCACCAGAAAAGATGGCGACAAGTTCGCGCCTTTGGGAATGAAGGGCAAAAAACGCAAACTGCAGGATTTCTTCGTATCTTGTCAAGTACCCAGGCTGTACAGGGATTTTGTACCGCTTTTTGTTTCCGGCGACGATATTGTATGGGTCGGAGGTTTTCGGATCAGCGAAAAGTACAGAATAATGCCATCCACCGGGAAAATACTGGAGGCCAGGATTAGGCCCAGCTTGCGGCAACATGATAATTGTGCTACTCTTTGATGGTTTCCCGGCCATCGGTCGGGTTTATTCGTACTTAAGGGGGCGATAAAGTGAATCCCAAAATTTGGCGAAGTTTAGCCATATACGCGCTTCTTATATTCGTCATGATCTCTTTGGCAGACTTGTTTACGCCAAAAGACCATGCCGCGGAATATGATTACAATACTTTTTTGGCACAAGTTGAAGCCAATAAAGTCGCCTCTGTCAATATAGTGGACGAAAAAAGCGTCACCGGGACGCTTAAAGACGGCAGTAAGTTCAGAACTGTTATACCTGTAGATCCGGAATTGTACGCCAAGCTTGTGAGTTCCGGTGCTGCCATCAAGTTCCAATTACCCCCGGAACCGGCTTGGTGGATGACGCTTTTGTCCAGTATGGTTCCCATTTTGGTTATGACGGCTTTGTTCTTCTACATGCTGCAGCAAAGCCAAGGCGGCGGCAAACAGGTTATGCAGTTTGGGCGCT
>CAZXSP010000139.1:0-3330 GCA_964643285.1 uncultured Eubacteriales bacterium | reverse complement strand
CTGCCCTGGGCGGTATTAAATACTTGGCTCAAGGATTCGCCTACGGTTTTTTCAGACGGCGTGTAGCCCGGCCTGTCGGCGTGGGTACTGTCAGACAACAGGGCAAGCACCCCTCGCTCCCCGGCCTGCGCCAAAAGACTGTAGTCTGTTATTTCACCGTCCACAGGGGTTTGGTCGAACTTGAAATCACCTGTGTGGACAATGGTACCGGCGGGGGTTTCCAAAATGATGCCCACCGCATCCGGGACCGAATGGGTTACTCTGAAAAACTGGGCCTGCATTGATCCCAGATCTACTGTATCCCTGGGCTCCACCACTCTGAAATCCAGGTCTCCCTCGAACAGTTCATCAAGTTTTCTCCTGGCAAGCCCCAGGGTAAGCCTGGTGCCGTACACGGGTACATTAACTTGAGGAAGCACGTAAGGCAGCGCCCCAACATGGTCCTCGTGCCCGTGTGTAAGCAAAATAGCCCGAACGCGGTCTTTTTGTTCCGCCAGGTACGAAATATCGGGAATTACCAAATCAACCCCGGGCATATCTTCCTCGGGAAATGATAGACCGCAATCGATAACCACCGTATCCGGTCCGGATTCCACGAGCATGAGGTTCTTTCCGACTTCCCCCAGCCCGCCTAAAGGAATAATTTTGACTTCTTTCATATTTCTATCACCAATCATCTAGTATAGCCTGTCTTGGAACATGATACCAGAAAGTCAGCGGTCTCGCCTACACTTAAGGGGTAGCCCAAAATGTGGCTACCCCCAAAATAACGGTTACCGCCGGTCTATTTAGTGTGACTCGACATCGTGGGCCCCGTGCTGGCGGAAAATGTCCGCCGCTTCCTGGACCTTGTCGTCATCCGCTTTGACAAGGGCCGCGACTTTCCCGGCCTGTACGAATTCCTCATACCTCTTGCCCGTATCTTCCGGAATGCCCCAGTCTATGAGTCCTCCCGCAACGCCCCCTGTTACCGCGCCTGAAAGTGCCGCGGCTATGGGACCCACAGCCAAAATGGGCCCTATGCCCGGCACTGCCAGCGCCCCTACTCCTGCCAAAAGCCCCGCGGCGCCTCCAATGGCTCCGCCGGTAGCGATACCGTCCGAGACCTCGGTGCCGGCAAACATGCTGTCGCGACCGCGGCCGCCGGAGTCGCCGCCTTTTTTGTCTTTGGCGATGATGGAGATTTCGTTTTTGTCAAAGCCACGCCGTTTAAGCTCGTCAACCGCCCTTTCGGCTTGTTTAATGTCCTCGAACACACCCAGTACTGTTTTAGACATACTGTTTTCGCACCTCCAAAAGGATTTCCCGGGTATTTTGCCCAAAACGAAGCGGCCAGATTCGTTGAAAGAGCGCACCAAAGAGCTCATATTGTCGCACATTTCCCCATATACACTTACAGGAGGTGTACAAACTTGTTACAGACGATCCTTGTTCTGGTTTTGGTTTTGTTGGCCTTGTATGTATCCATGGGCATCAGGGTGAACAGGATTGTGGCGGTGAGAAAAAAATCCACCGCTGAAGATATCACTTCCCCCCTTGGGCAAGCTATGAAGGATTTCATTATGGTAGCAGGCGGTACATATTTGGGCATAATGGCCATAGCGGAGTTTCTAAAAATACCTGTACCCATAGAAGCGCAAGTGTGGGGAACCCCGTTTGACCCTGTGGCGTTATTCTCAGTAGCTCTATCTATTGTTATCCCGGCATTGCCCTTTGGAAAAGGAAGGTTTTAGGAAACGGTTTCACCCGCTTGTTTTTCTTTTTGATGCGCCGCGTACCACCGGCAGATGAGTTCATCCAATTCGCAGCTTACGCGCTCGGCTTTTTGCACCTTCTGCTCGTCGTAAGCTTGTCCTACCTGCTCTTGTAGCCGTTTTCTGAGTCTTTCGATAGCTGACATGATTCCCTGTGCGGTCTCTAACTTAGACGCCTCCCAAAATACCTTAGCTGAACTATTGACGATGCATGTCCGATTGCACATTGGAATTATAATGACAGGATCTACAAAAGAAAAGGTTTAGTTGACAGAAACAGAGGTTTTCTAATTTTCCTGTATATTACAGTCGAAGTTTCTTGACGAGTTCCAGATCGTGTTTTCCGGCGTTGGGTGTGTCAAGAGGGGTTTCCAGCAGGCCGCACAAGTCTTCGGGCAAGCGGGAATCGCGAATCAAGGCTCTAAACCCTTGAATTCCAATCATACCCTTACCGATGTTTTCATGCCGGTCCGTATGGCCCCCCAAGACGCCTTTTGAATCGTTCAGATGAATGGCGCCCAGATTCGCCAAGCCTACGGAATTGTCAAACTTTGTCAGAACATCTTCTACCCCTTTTGCCGTGGATAAATCGTAACCGCCGCCAAAAGCGTGGCAAGTGTCTAAGCACGCTCCAACACGCTCTTTGGGCAAAAGCCCCAATAACCACGCGATGGACTGGAAACTCACGCCCAGCTCTTGACCTTGCCCCGCGGTATTCTCCAGAAGCAGCTTGGTAGGGCCCGGGCTTTCTTCCAGTGCCCGGCGAATACTGTCCGCAACACGGGAAAGGGCTTCCTCAGCTTCGGGGGGCTCGTCCTTTAATTTGTGGCCAATATGCGTCACTACATACGGGGCGCCCAAAAACCTCGCTCGTTCCAATTCCAAAGAAAGCACCTCTATGGAATAGGCTTTCTTCTGGGGGTCGGTGGCGGCCAAGTTGATAAAGTAAGGCGCGTGCACAACAAGCGGCCAAACGTCGTGATCCAGAAACAGCCGCCCCATTTCTGAGACATCTTCTTGAACCAGTGCTTTAGCTATTCCGCCCCTGGGGCTGCGAGAAAATATCTGTACAGCCTCGCACCCCAGGTCGATAGCGGTTTTGGCCATTTTGGCCATACCGCCTTTTATAGACACATGGATACCGATTCGCACTACCTATTTGGGTTCCTTCCGCCTCTATCGTCGCGTCGTCCCATGGGCCTTCTTTGCGGCCGGTTTTGCTCGGGACGAGGGGCGCCGCCTAAAGCCTGCCTTCGTGAAAGATTGACTCTACCCATGTGGTCGATCTCAATTACTTTCACCACGACTTCATCGCCTATGTTTAGAACATCCTCAACTTTACCGATGCGCTCTTCCGCGATCTCGCCGATTCTCACCAAACCCTCTTTGCCAGGCAAAATCTCTACAAACGCCCCGAAGTTGGCAACCCGAGTCACTTTCCCGGTGTATGTCTTACCCACTTCGACCTCTCGGGTAAGGCTTTCTATGATGTTCTGAGCCTTTTTGCCGCTCTCTTGGTCAGGCGCCGCTATGAAAACCCTTCCATCTTGCTCGATATCGATTTTCACGCCGGTTT
>CAZXSP010000138.1:0-3348 GCA_964643285.1 uncultured Eubacteriales bacterium | reverse complement strand
CAGGGGGCGGGAGAAGACGTAATAGGTTTTATTGACGGTCTCCAAGTTAACCCGTTCCTTGCTTCGATCCTATTTGTTTTGCTAATAGCTTTCACCACCTGGTACTTTCTAAGAATAGGCCAAATTAGCCTCGGCTTCCTACGGCATCGGTTGAAAACTATTGTTGAACAAAACTCTTTTAACATAAATAAACCCATTATCATTGGTTTGGCCGGCCTTATCCTCCTTTTCGCTTTCTACCCGCAAAGGCCGACTGAAGACTTCATCGACAAATACAGCAACTATGCGCAGATTGACTTATGCGAAATGAGCGAAACTCCCACCACCGTATGGGAATTTGAGTTGACCGAAGAAACGGTAATTGACCTGAGCTATCGCTTCAGCAACAAGGATAGTCTTCTTTTACAAATTGTTTCCCTGGATGAACTTCCCTTGTTGTTTCACGTAGCTTCCGCTTCAACCATTTTTGATGGCACCGGGCCCGTCCCACACGGAATATTCTGCGGATTTCCGCTGGAAGCGGGGCGCTATGGATTACAAGTTACCACAACAGCGGACAAAGGATTTCTCGAGATAGGGCTAAACCTTAACGAACCTAGTCGCAGCGATCTGGAATTCGTGGAAATGTTGCGCTCCATCAAGGCGGGCAACTTCTCCGAAAGTAGTTACGACGAAACGGGCTATGAACTTGTGTTCCACGAACGATTCAACGGGAAAACCGAACAAATTGTATACAGAGTGGCCTCAAGTGTTCAAAGCATGAAAGTAAGTGCTTTTGTCGCCAGTTCATCTTCGGAATTTTCCCTGACTTATTCCGACGGGCAATCAAGCGATACTGTTCTTTCGGGATTCATAGCCACTGAAAAGCGCGGTATTAGTCCCGGCGGCGGTGGGGAGTTCAAGTTTTCATTGGAACAAGGAAACGCGGAATTATTTCTGTACGTCAAAACGCCGTAAAGTGACTTATTTGGCCGCTTTCCATTCTTCAAAGAAAGCGCGGATTGAGTGTTGGCGTTTGTTGCGCGAAATGCTCACCGCTTTGTGGGCAACCCGGTACAATTTGTCGCTCAAAATCCATTTTTCCTTTGACTGCTTTTCCTCAGCAAAAAACACGAAGGCCGTCGCCCCCATTGTGTACACGTTGCTAATCTCATCGACCAATCCCGCGACCCGGTACTCCTCGGGCGACATAATGGCGGGGTCACCGATCGCCCGCCCCGTCCCGTTCATATAACACTGCTTCGCGTAGAAATCTATATCACAAATCCGAAAATTACCGCTAGAAAAATCGTACAGCGTGCTTTGGTCATTGAAATCTATGGCAACATACCCCAGCTTTGCCACATGGACGTGAAACTCCACGATGCCCTCGAAAACTCTTTGCCTTTCTTCAGAGGGCAGTAATTTGAATTTTGCGCACATTTCAGGCTGAGGATACCCGCAACTTTCCCCGTCGAACCAATCAAAAACAGCGACAAATCCGTCGCCGACTTCTTCGGCATCGATTATGTTGGTCAACAAAGGGTGCCTTAAATCCTCGTACTTTGGAACAGCGTGTTTCAATATTGAGATAGTGTCTTCAACATCGATCGCTTTGTGTTTGTTTACGGTTTCAGCCCCGGCGAACTTGAGAAAATACCGCGTGCCTTCCTTCTCGACCCCGAAACACAGATTCCCAGATGCTTGCTTGTCAAATACCCTGAACACTTTGCCGTATCTTTTGATGAAATCCAGATCAAAAGCTTCTTTTAGCCTGATCTCCATCCCGTCGAGGTACTGAACAACCATGTTATTCCCCTTTCAAAAGAAGGCTTGTCGTTAGGTAGATTACACGAAGGCCAACACGATATCCTGCCGATCTCGTTTGTGTACCTATTCGTTGCTCTTTCCAATAAGCGCAGTAGATATTGTATGCAATATATACTTGACACAGTGCATACTATATTATATATATCGTTGAGGGGGCGGCATATGAAAAACAAGCGGATGATAATAGCCCGGATGGAGCGGGATATGCGGCAAGAAGATTTAGCCAAGGCTGTGGGTGTCACGCGCCAAACTATCGGAATGATCGAGTCAGGAAACTATAACCCCACTCTGAACCTTTGTGTCGCCATATGCAGGGCACTTGGGAAAACTCTGGATGAGCTATTTTGGAGGGACTAGCAATGAAGAAAAATGTCTCGCAGGACGAGAGAATTGAGGCGCAAAACCGAAAGATCGGCAGCGATGCATGCTATCTTTTAATGTTTACGCTTTTCGTCTCCATTTTGATACAACAGTACTCACTTAATGCCCCTTTTTCCCAATACGCGGTGGAAGTAATCGCGCTTTTGGGGGCAGCAATTTACATCGTGGTTAGAAACGTAATGTTGGGTAATCTCGTGCTATTTGGAGAGAAATCGGGTAAACGGGGAATCATTTCAGTCAGTGTAGCCTGCGGAACTCTAGTAACAGTTATTAATGGCATCTTGAACCGCCTGAGATACGCGGAACAATACAACGGAAATCGCGAGCTTTTTGCGGCCACTTTAGCTGTGACTTTCGTATCGGCCACGGCCATCTCTTTTGTTCCTCTATTTGTGGCTTATCTATTTAACAAAAGAAAAAGGAAGGCGATTGAAAAGATTTTGGACAACGAAGAAAACAATATCGGGTAGACAAAAAACCGCGCGGCGGAATGACATTCTATCTCACAATGTACCGGCCTTGATATCTTCAATGATACGGTCCAAAACCTGTTCCCTCAACTTGGACGTGTCATGAATCGTAAAGCCGTGTTTGGCCAGATGATCCGACATCGACTTGCTGAACGAAATCGCATCTTCAGCGACTTTTCTAAGCTCTTCATCATCCAGATGGTAGGTCCAATCGTCTTCTGTGTCGTGTACCTTGAAATCGCTTATGAATTCGTCAACCGTCTTATTGTTTTGTACCAGGCCTATCAGGGAAAACGTATCTTTCATTTCTTCTACTCCATACATTTTTAGGATTGGCGATATTATGTCGAAGTCGAAGTATCCCCCTTCAAGCACAAACCCGTTTTCCTTGGATAAAAAACCGAGACAATGACCCAGAAACGGCGCCAAGTTTTCGGTGGTCTTTTCCCTGTTCCAGTTCAATCGGATGTCAAGCTGCGGATATGCGCGGTGAAATATCGCCGCCATTTTGTCCACGCTGATGACACGGTAATTCAGCTCACGGTTTATCTTGGCGGCTAACGTTGATTTGCCGGCCCTGCTGGGGCCCGCAATGATGATGTTTTTACCGCTTATCATTTCGTTGTTTGTAGGATACTATCCAACGATTTTTCAATGTCTTTTAGAATAAGCAACCTCATGCCCTCTT
>CAZXSP010000137.1:1926-3407 GCA_964643285.1 uncultured Eubacteriales bacterium | reverse complement strand
TTTGGCGACAGCGGTAGACACCAAAGACCCTAAAATTGTCACCCCGGAAATGGCATTGGACCCGGACATAAGAGGTGTGTGAAGGAGCGAGGGAACCTCGCTTATAACCTTATAACCCAACCAACTGGCTACGGCAAAAACTATTAACTGCCAAACGATATCCATGTTGGCACTCCTAACCGATATTATTCGAGGCCCATAGCCTCCCGGGCGCCGGCGTGAACGAGTTTCCCCTCTTGGGTGACGATGATGGAAGCCATTATTTCATCTGAAAGGTCCACCACGAATTCTCCATCCTTGCAGAACGCCGAAACCAAATTGTACAAATTGTTGGCAAACATCCAAGTAGAACTCACAGGCATCATACCCGGGATATTTTTGGTGCCGTCGATGCTCACGCCGTGTCGCAGGACTACTTCCCCGCCCACCGTCAGCTCACAGTTGCCGCCTTGATCTATAGCGACGTCCACAATTGCCGAACCATGTTTCATGTTTTTGACCATTTCTTCTGTTACCAAAATCGGCGCCACTTTGCCAGGCACCAAGGCCGTCAAAATGACGATATCGGATTTAATCACTGTATCTTTTATGGCCTCACGCTCTTTTTCCAGCCACTGGTCAGAAAGTCTGTTGGCGTAACCGCCTTTTCCTACAGCCACATCTTGGGGCACACCCGTGTCTACCACTCTTGCGCCCAAGCTTTTCACATACTCTGCCGCATCCGGCCTGATGTCTGCCGCATACACCACGGCGCCCAGCCGTTTTGCGGTTGCAATAGCCTGCAGCCCGGCGACGCCTGCCCCTATTACCAACACGTTAGAAGGCTGAATCATACCCACGGCTGTGCCAATCATGGGAACGAATTTGGCAAGCCTGTCCGTAGCCATAACGACGCTCTTATAGCCTGCGACAGTACTCATAGAAGTCAAAGCATCCATAGATTGGGCCCTGGAAATTCTGGGAATACCGTCAAGCGTAAGCCCCGTGACCCCTTTTGCCGCAAGATTCTTTATCATTTCGTGGTTTATGGGCGCTGCAGGGTGTAAGAAAGTAATAAGAATCTGACCCGCATGCATCATATCCACTTCATGAATATTGTGGGCAGAGTTAAATTGAGGCTCTTTGACCTTCAGAATAACATCAGCTTGGGCATATATTTCTTTGGGATCATCCAAAATGTCTGCCCCGGATCGTTTGTAGTCTTCGTCCAAAGCGAAATAACCCTGGCCTGCGCCTTTCTCAACCAGTACCGTTGCGCCGGCCGCGACAAATTTCTTTACAGTGTCAGGAATAGCAGCCACGCGCTTTTCTCCGGCCATAATCTCTTTGGGAATTCCAAATACCAACCCCTCGAACTGTTTGCTTTCCACGTCCAAAGCCCCCTTATTTGATTGCCATACCGTAACAACACCATACGACACAATCGGTATAAAACCAATTATTGAACTTCCACAAGAATCTTAGTAACTCCTGCCGAAAGG
>CAZXSP010000137.1:0-1826 GCA_964643285.1 uncultured Eubacteriales bacterium | reverse complement strand
GCAAAAAGGCCAATCCATTTGTTGAGTACGGGTACAACTCTGTCCCCCTCAAAAACACCCAACGCCCCCCCGGGGCAAAAGTCGTTTTGCACATCAACCACTATCAAGGCGCAATTATCCAACGTTATCACTCCTTCTTCAAACAATCCTAACACTGTCAATTATGGGGTGGTGAAACGAATACACAACAGCACCGCGACAAAATGGAGAATAGTCCCGGCAGACACGAACAAGTGGAATACTTCGTGGAACCCAAATTTCCCAGGCAACCAATTTAGGCGTTTGCTGGCGTAAACAAGCGCGCCCACAGTATACGAAGCGCCGCCCACGGCCATAAGCCATATGGCAGAATGGGGTAATCTCCTAACAAGCTGGGGAAATGGGATGACGGCAACCCAGCCCAAAAGCATGTACAACCCGGTCTTAAGCCATCTCGGGGCTTTTACGAAAAGAACCTGAAAAACACCGCTGAACAGCGCCAATCCCCACATGACAGACAACATTACCGTGCGCCAAAGCCCGGACAGGCCATAGTAAAAAATGGGAGTCGCGCTGCCTGCGATCAGCAAGTTGATGCTTCCGTGGTCTAACCTTCGTAACAGCAGTTCTTTCTTGGGCGTAGTAATCTTCCAATGATACAAAGTGCTGGCGCCATAAAGGGCCACCATGCTCAAACCATATACTGTAACCACAAGTATCTCACTGGGATTCCGCCCTGCTTGGATTATGAGAAAAGGCAAGGAAATGAAAGCGGCAATCAGAGTCACAAAATGGGTCCAGGAATTCACAGGTTCTTTCATTTTAAAGCACATTTGATTTCTCCCTTTAATCTTTATTCTCCCAAAACCCACCGACAAAAACACTATTCTAATTGTATTTACACATACAAAGCCTGTAAGCCCACGGATTTCATGATAGAATTGTTTGATCTTTGGATTAGGCTAAGACTTTATTTTGCCTGCGAGCCTTGAAAACCTTTATACGCGGAAAAACGTGAAAACTTGGGGGTGGCCGTACTGGGTGTTTTGTTTTTCGTCGTAGTTAATAGGGGAAAAGCAAACGCGGTACTTCACAAAGCGCAAGAATGCGGCGCGTCTGGCGGTACCATCTTTCTGGGAGAAGGTACAGTGCAATCCAGGTTGTTTGAAAAATTGGGGTTGGCCAAGACTCAAAAAGAGATTCTGGTAATGTCATGTTCGGGGCAACAATGCGAAACACTGCACAACGTCATAAGTGATACTTTCGTTTTCTCAAAAAAGAACAAAGGAATAGCGTTTTCCATTCCCTTCAAACCCCGACGCCCTCAAGCCGAAGACAGCGAGTACCAACATCCCGCAATGGGTAGTTTTGACGAATATTGCATAATGACCATCGTTGACAAAGGCCGAAGTAAAGAATGCATAAAAGCCGCCAGAACCGCAGGTGCCAGGGGCGCCACGTTGTTTCATGGCAGAGGAGCGGGAGTACCTACAGATTTCTATTTCCCGCTGGTTATAGAACCTCAAAAAGATATCGTTATGATCGTTACTACAAAAGACAAAGTGAACCCCATAAGGGAGAGAATCTTCGGCGAGCTAAACCTTGAGCAGGCAGGAAACGGAATCATTTTTGTTCTTCCTGTCATAAAAACAAGCGGCATCCACCATGACGTAAGTAACGGGGGGACCTAGGCCTATGGATCTTCTTTTTGACAAAACTAAGGAGGTCGCCCGAACGTTACTGTTGGTCGTGGTGTTGGTCATGCTAATTTGCTTTACCGCAATCGATATCGAAAAAGACATTATCCTCCGTTTTTTTGTAGCCAGTCTCAAGCTTTTAATGGGGCT
>CAZXSP010000136.1:0-3446 GCA_964643285.1 uncultured Eubacteriales bacterium | reverse complement strand
CATTATAAAACAACATGTGCATGATGTTGTTAGCGGGGTGAAGAAAACTCCTTAAGCCGGTCTACAGTCTCGTTATACTTCCTTTCTGCCGCCAGCTTCTGAGAAACATCAGTGGCTTCGGCTATTCTGGACGCCAAGTATGCAAGTTCGGCCTGCAAGGCGAGCAATTGCGCTCTACGGTTACTGTCAAATTCAGTCCTTTTTCGGTTTGCTTCGGTTTGTGCGGCCCACGACGAGTAGTCGCCGTGGTGGATAGTCAACATTCCCCTGCGGAGATGCCATATGGTGTCGCAAACGCTATCGAGGAAGTAACGGTCGTGGGTAGCAACTACTATGGCGCCGGGAAAAGCCGCCAATGCGCGTTCAACAGCAGCTTTCGCGTTTATGTCCAGATGGTTTGTAGGTTCATCCAAAATCAAAACATCGAAAGCCGAATGGGTGAGGCATGCTATGGCAACGCGAGTTTTTTCTCCCATACTCAAGGTTGATAGATCTTGCAGTTGTATGTCACCGGATATGTCCATTCTTCCAAGAAGGTTCCTGGCGTCTGTCCACGATAACCCTGTCATTTTACTCACGGTCTCGGCAGTCGATATAGCGGTATTCAATTCCGACAGCATTTGAGACAAATAACCAATCGAAGCCTTGGGATTTACCCACAACAAGCCTGAATTCGGCTTTAGTTCCCCGACCAATATCCGCAAAAGGGTAGTCTTGCCGCAACCGTTACGGCCCACAAGTCCGACCTTTTTCCCCGGGCCTAAAGTGAAATCTATTTTTCTCAACAGGAGTTCGCTATTTCCCGTGTAAGAAAAGCACAAGTTTTCAGCCCTCACCATAGTTAGTGTCCGGTATGCCGCATGGGACAGTTTCACGGCCAAAGGGTTTTCCGGGATGGGTACATCGGGTTTTTGCCCCATCAGCTTGTTCAGGGCAGCTTTCTTCGCCTTAAACTGCTTGGCGTGTTTTTTGGCTTTCCTCCTGTAGAAATCATTCTTGCCGGCGTCTTCATGTGCTTTTTCGTACCATGTTTGTCTGTTCTGTATTTCAACCGCAAGATTTTTGATTTTGTCTGACCATCTGCGTTGTTCTCGCTTCAAAAAGACATTTCGGCTTTGCAAAATCCCTGTATAAGCCGTGTAAGTCCCCGGGTACACAGTGAGTAACCCGTTTTTGATCTCCCATATATGCGTACACACGGCGTCCAGGAAATATCTATCGTGGGATATTACCAATACGGTTCCGTCAAACGCTTTTATAGTTCTCTCAAGCCATTCGGCGCCCGGGATGTCCAGGTGATTGGTTGGTTCATCCAGGATTAGCAGTTCCGGATTGTTCCCCAAAGCCAACGCCAAAGAAAGGCGGGTTTTCTCGCCGCCTGAAAGGCGATTCACAGGGGTATCCCATAGAGTTTTTGTAATGCCGCACCTTCCCAGGAATGGCAATTTGTCGTGGCCCGCAAGTTCCATGGGGGTTTCAGACCCGTCAAAAGGCGGCACTTGGGGAACGTATCCCACTTCTGATCTTTGGACCCATTTGACGGCTCCGGACACTTTGCCGGCGACAGGGTCGATCATGTTCAGCATGATTCTTACCAGGCTTGTTTTACCCGAACCGTTGGATCCGACTATTCCGATTCTGCTTCCCTTTGAAAGCGTTACAGAGGCATTGCTTATGACCGAATTACCTTGGTAGGAAAGACCGACATTCCTGAGGTGAAGAACTGTCATGGGGTGCCACTCCTTAAGATTCGTAATCCTACAGCTAACCTGCGGATAGGCAGGTTTGGGAAACTAGTTTCCTTTGGCGTAAAGAATTAGCGAATCCGCATTGGTGTGGCGCCGTCCTCCTTCGTGGAATCTGACGTCAGCTTACCATACCATGTTAATTTGTGCACGGCCGCATTACGGGTTGGTCAACTCGGTAGGGGGGACGTTCAATGGTCCAAGCTCCAATCCGTAACGGTGTACATCAACTTTTACAGTAGTGTTTACCGTGGCTTCGCTGAACTTTTCGAACCACCTAAAATCGCGGAACTCCGGCCAGGTTAAAAAAGTTCTTTTGACTTTATTGCCGAACCCAAACACATCACTTCCCATACCCTGTACCTTGGCGACAGTTCTATCAATTGTGCTCTTGATGTAATCCCCAATCGCTTTTTCCACCACAGGTGTAAGCCTCGGGTCGGTATAGTCAGTTTGGCTTTTGATAGAAAGGTAGGTAATCTTGAGGTGAACCACTACATCTATTTGGACTTGATCTCCCTGACGCTTAGCCTTAACCTTTGTCCCGCTTCCTTTGACGTCGACACCCAAAGAATATTGGATATCTTTAGGTTTTTTTGGATCTGGTATAACGTAAGAGCCTTTTTTGAAGTCCCCGGTTAGCATAAGCATTGCACGAGTTTCTTCTCCGGTGAGATAGCCCACTAGTTTTCCGCCCGAAAAAATCGCTGTGCCCATCATTACCACGGGGCCGCCTCCCAGTTTTGGTATTTCATCTCCCAGTATGTCGGTGGGGCTGCCTTCAGGCTCCAAAGTGTGTTCAGGCACTGCTTCGGGTTCTATTTCGTCGTCTATTTCAGGGGATGGGGCATATTCCTGGGAAGGATCGGGGGTCTCACCTCCTCCTTGCCCTTCTTTTTTTGGTGGTTCGTAATCGGAGGCTAATGCCATCACGGGGCATGCGGGGCTTTGTGAAGAAGACTCAAGCAGGTTTGCGAAATCCACCGTCAGTCGGGTGATAGGGAAAAGGCCGGTATCAGCGCTCTGCAATGTTAGCGTCTGCAGAAACCTTGTGGGGCTTATCTCTAAAGGCGAATTATTAACCCGCAATATGTCCGTGGCTTTGGTCTTGGCTACGGCTACCAAAACGGTCCCGCGTATTTCGCGAAACCTATCTGTGGCCTGTATAGTGGCTCGCATGTCAGATTTGGCCAATTCCTCGCCGAACAAAATGAGCTGGACATGAACCAAGGAGAGTATTCTGCCAAGGTTCAAAGACGCCAAATCCAATGCTTCCAATGCTGTTTTTGTGACCACAGAAAACGTTGCGTAGTGGGCGCCCGGACCGGGTGTGCTAGTTCCCGGCAAACGTAGGTGACTCGGTATCCCCACCTGCAAAGTAGTCAAAAGGCCTTCGGGATGCTTGTCAAAACCTATGGCTTGCACGAACGCAATGTCCTCCAACTCGACTTGGTCATAACAAGCCGTATGGCTTAATGTCAGAATAACCGAAACCAGCAGCATTATGGCTTTCCTTATTAGGATTCACCTGCCCTGCGGGGACTTTTTCGCCGTTTCAGAAGGTGGAGAACAAGAGTAAAATAAGGCCAGACGTAAAGCAGGATGACTCCATAGGGACGAACCAAGTCGTATTGTATGATAATGGCCGTTCCCGGGTTCGGAATGAAATGGGCGCCCACTGCTATGAGTATGGTTACGGGT
>CAZXSP010000135.1:0-3468 GCA_964643285.1 uncultured Eubacteriales bacterium | reverse complement strand
CTTGAGCACCTTTCCATGGGTATGTCCGGTGATTATGAGGTGGCTGTGGAAGAAGGCGCCACTTTGCTCCGATTGGGTAGCACACTATTTGGGTCGAGGCGGTAGCCCGGAAGGTAAGCTCATAGTGGTGGTAGAAATCTCCTAAAGGTTCAAACCGTAGAGGGGGGCTTCCTGTGGTAGCCAATGACGGCGGTTCTTCTTTGGACATGCGAAGATTAACCCCTTTGGATGTCCACAACAAAGAATTTAAAAAATCATTTCGCGGGTACGATGAAGACGAAGTGGATGAATTTTTGGATTTGGTTGTAGCCGAATTTGAAAGAATTGTTAGGCACAACGAAGACCTACAAGGTTCCATCTCCGGGTTGGAATCCCGGCTTGAGCACTATAAGGGACTAGAAGAGACTTTGAAGAATGCCATACTCTTAGCCCAGAAAGCGGCAGATGAAATAAGAGAATCCGCGCGCAGGGAAGCGGCCATGATCGAAAAAGAAGCTAGCGCCAGGGCACAACGCCTGAAGATAGAAGCTAAAGAAGCTTTAGAGGATAGTTACAGGGAAATAGAGGAGACTAGGAACCTTTTGAGGCGTTTCCACATTGAAATGAAAGCTTTTCTCCAATCAACGCTGGAATACGTCTCTAAAGGAAGTGAGGATTTAGAACTCAGACTCGGAGAAGAAAGGCAGGTTGTCCCCGATGAAGCCTAGGGCCATTCTGTTTGTAAACGGAGTATTTCACGTTTCGGCCGACAAAATTCGGGTTAGAGACGCAATAGCTTCGTATCAGGGCCGAATCATTTTTGCCGGGGATAAAGACTCTGCCCGAAAAGCATTTCCCTCCGGGGTAGTTCCGGAAATCGTCGATTTAGGCGGAAAAGCAGTGTTTCCCGGTTTTATAGACAGCCACCTGCACCTTATAAACTTGGGTCTTTCCCTTAGAAATCTGAACTTGAGCGAAGTGAGATCGCTTGAGACGCTAAAGCAAATGGTTAGGCGCGGCGCGTCTGAAACCGAAGAAGGCCAGTGGATTTTGGGAAGGGGTTGGGATCAAGACAGCTTTCAAGAAAAGCGTTACCCAAACCGCAAAGATTTGGATGAAGCTGCCCCGGGCAGGCCAGTTTGCCTCACTAGGGCCTGCGGTCACTTAGTAGTGCTTTCAAGCGCGGCTTTGGAGCTCTCGGGCATAACAAGGGATACCCCTGACCCTGACGGCGGCATTATCGACAGAGACTCCTACGGGGAGCCTACGGGTATATTGAGAGAAAACGCGGTAGGCCTCACTTCCCGTGCCATTCCAAAGCCGGATAAAGAGGTTTTGAGACAGTGCGCCCAAGACGCCACTAGGCATCTTTTGTCAAGAGGGGTCACCTCCGTACATACCAACGACTCACAAGAGGACTTTGAGACCATTCGGCAGATGTATCTGGCTCATCAATCGGAAGGGGTCCGTTTACGAGTTTATTGGGACATACCGCTTGCCTTTCTGGATGATTTGCAGGATACCCCGCTCAGAACGGGCGACGGAGACGACTATTTTCGGATAGGCGCCATCAAACTGTTTTCTGATGGTTCTTTGGGGGGGCGTACTGCCGCTCTGGAAAAACCGTATTCTGACGACCGCTCCACTGCGGGTATTTTGGTAAACGACCAAGAAACTTTGACTCGCGCCGTTTATCGGGTTCACGCTTTGGGTATGCAAGTTGCCATACACGCCATAGGAGATCGGGCGACAAGAGTGTCCATTAGCGCCATTTCGGAGGCGCAAACCCGTATTCCAGGCAGGTCACCGAGGCACAGGATAATCCACGCGCAGATTCTGACTCCCTTACTCATAAGCGAGATCAAACGAGTGGGGCTTGTAGCGGACGTTCAGCCCAAGTTCATCACCACAGATATGCGTTGGGCGCAAGAGCGTGTTGGGGTCCCCAGGATGCGTTCTTCCTACGCTTGGAGGACAATGCTAAAAGCAGGCATCCCTTTGGCCGGGGGCTCTGATAGCCCCGTTGAACCGCCGGACCCTTTATTGGGCATCTACGCGGCCGCTACCAGAAAAGATATGTACGGAAACCCCAAAGGCGGATTCTACCCCAACGAGCGAATTTCAGTGTCTGAAGCCATCCGCATGTTCACAGTGGGGGGCGCTTACGGAGCCTTTGAAGAGAAAATAAAAGGAACCCTGGAACCCGGGAAGCTTGCCGATTTCGTGGTCTTGTCCCAAGACCCTCTGTCCGTAAAACCTGAGGAAATCAAAGATATAGAAGTATCAATGACTGTCGTGGGCGGCCAGATAGCGTACGAAAAATCCTAGGCAAATGTATAGGGCGATGAAAACCAGGTAGGTTATGCCTACCCTTTTCACGGCCAGCATGAAGAAATTTTCGGGAAACATTTTTATGAGCCAATCTGTGTTGGGATCTAACAGCCAAAAGTCGTTGGTAAACGCTAGAAGGTGTAGCCGCGTCCAGAAGCCTCCGAAATTTAGCCCGGCGGGAATTGCGGCCAGAACGCAAAGCATGCCGCCGAAAACCCCGCTGAGGATGAACGGTTTTGCCAAAGCCGCACAGCCCGTTTTTTTGCCCTCCGGGGTAGGCGACAGCGCGAGATACAGGGCGCTCAGTATTGCGGCGATAACGGCAATGTCTTTGGCCTTGAAACCACCGCTAAACAAGATTTTGACGTCCTCCAGGTGGTAAAGCTCCACCGCGTTGTAAACGGGCTTCCGGGTTCCCCGGATCTCCGCCTCTATTGCCGGTGTCTCAAGGCGGCCTCTAAAAAACTCTATCAGGGCCTCTCCGGTTTCGGTAAGCGCATCCAAACTCATGCCTGTGTCTTGGGGTACGTTAAACGCGACCCAAGATGAACGATAAAACCCCAGGTCCAAAGCAGTCAGTTGAACTGACCACAGAATAGCAAGCGTTACCAAACTGACCACCAAGAAGGTGCCGGCAAGTTTAGATGGCATCGAAATCCCCATTCCATTTGTAAGAGTGCGGTTTTTCACCCTAAAAAGAAAACTACATAGTATGTCTAGGCACACATACGCCGAAAAGCGTCAAAATGCCTTCAAACAGGGGAGGGGACTAGTTTGACCGACAGACTGACCGGCAAGGGAAACGTGAAAAGAGTATTCCCCGGCAATAACACCCCCAGGGGTTTCTTTTCCTACTACGACTATATTTTGCCAAAGGACGCCACCAGGCTATTCGTTATAAAAGGGGGCCCCGGGGTAGGAAAGTCTACCTTTATGACAAGCATTGCCAAGGACATGGTTGGCTTGGGATATGACGTGGAAGTTCACCATTGTTCTTCAGATAGTAACTCCATCGACGGGGTGGTTTTCCCGGAAATAGGGGTAGGAATTCTTGACGGTACTTGGCCGCACCAGTTTGACCCCAAGACCCCGGGCGCTGTAGATGAGATTATATGGTTGGGGCAATTTTGGGATGAAGCATCTGTACGGGCCAAAAAG
>CAZXSP010000134.1:0-3488 GCA_964643285.1 uncultured Eubacteriales bacterium | reverse complement strand
CCTCGTCGAGGGTATTCCATTCTCCGCATTGCGGGCACTTCCCGTACCAGCGGGGGGACTGGTAACCACACGACTGGCAAACATACTTTGATGATATACGCGGCATAGAATCAATCCTTTCAATAGCTTGATTCTACACCGCGCACATCGCTTCCTCGCGAATCTATTGAGTTACTTTTTCTCTCGCTTCAAATACGAATCTGCCTTTGGCGTTCACATCTACCACTACGGTATCGCCGGGCTTAAACTCCCCCCCCAAAACCGAGTCTGACAGAGGATCTTCCACCAGACGCTGGATTGCGCGCCTTAAAGGCCTGGCGCCGTAATCAGGATCGGTCCCCTCAGCTATCAGCTCTTCCTTGGCTTTGTCCGTCACCGTAATTTCTATATCTGAAGTTTCCCTAAGCCTTGAAGCCACTTGCTTCAGCTGGAGATCCACGATCAACGACAGGTGCTTTGTGTCAAGGGCGTGGAACACTATAGTTTCGTCAACCCTGTTGAGAAATTCAGGGCGGAAAATGGCCTTTACCGCATCCATAACCCTATCTCTCATTTCATTATGGGCCCTTTCAGAATCGCTTGCCGCGGTAAATCCCAGTACCGCTTTACCGTGTATAACATCGGCCCCCGCATTTGACGTCATGATAATCACAGTGTTCCGAAAATCCACTGTTCTTCCTTTTGCTTCGGTGAGCCGCCCATCTTCCAACACCTGCAAAAGCGTGTTGAACACATCCGGGTGGGCCTTTTCGATTTCGTCGAGCAGGATGACAGAATACGGCCGCCTGCGAACCGCTTCAGTAAGCTGCCCGCCTTCATCGTATCCCACATACCCCGGAGGAGCGCCTACAAGCCTCGACACAGTGTGCCTTTCTTGGTACTCGGACATATCCAACCTGATCATGGCGTCCTCATCGTTAAACAACGCCTCAGCCAGGGTTCTGGCCAGCTCAGTCTTACCGACACCGGTGGGCCCCAAAAATATGAATGACCCAATGGGCCGTTTCGGATCTTTTAATCCTGCCCGTGAACGTCTTACAGCCCTGGCCACAGCCGACACGGCTTCGTCCTGCCCTATAACCCGCCTGTGCAGTTCCGCTTCAAGATTCAAGAGCCTTTCCGTTTCGGCAGTCGCCAGCCTCGTAACGGGAATACCGGTCCAATCGGCCACAATAGCGGCAATATCGTCGGCTGTAACAGTGGATTTCACCGGCACATCGTTTTTGTGCCACTGGCTGGTTTTTTCCTCCAAGAGCCGTCTCAGCTCCTGCTCTTTATCCCTACATTCGGCCGCACGCTCAAACTCTTGGCGCGCGACAGCCGATTCTTTTTCTTTCGCAAGTTTTTCGATTTCAGATTCCATATCCTTAAGATCTGTAGGCGCCTCGAACGCTTTCATTCGCACCCTTGACCCGGCTTCGTCTATAAGGTCGATTGCTTTGTCAGGAAGGAATCTGTCAGTTACATACCTTTCCGACAGCTTTGTGGCACTTTCTAAGGCCTCGTCTGTGTATTTGACCTTGTGATGGGCTTCGTAACGATCCCTGAGACCTTTCAGAATCAATAAGGTTTCCTCTGAATTAGGCTCAGACACAGTAACAGGCTGAAAACGGCGTTCCAAGGCGGCATCCTTTTCCACGTGTTTTCGGTACTCGTCCAAAGTGGTTGCGCCTATACATTGCAGCTCGCCCCTGGCAAGCATGGGTTTTAGGATACTGGAAGCATCGATAGCCCCTTCCGCTCCCCCGGCGCCAATTATGGTGTGCATTTCGTCGATAAAAAGCACCACATCTCCGGCGCGTTTTATCTCGTCGAGAACCTTTTTGAGCCTTTCTTCGAACTCACCCCTGTATTTGGTTCCTGCCACAAGGGCGGGCAAATCAAGCGCAACCACCCTGCGATTCTTGAGCATTTCCGGCACAATTCCGTCATGTATGGCTTGTGCCAGCCCCTCGGCTACAGCCGTTTTGCCTACACCGGGCTCACCGATTAAAACAGGATTATTCTTTGTTCGCCTTGAAAGGATTTGGATAACCCTTTCGATTTCTTTTTCCCTGCCTATTACGGGATCTAGCTTTCCTTGGGCCGCCAACTGGTTCAAATCGCGCCCGTAGTTGTCAAGGGTAGGAGTCTTCTTGGTATTGCCCCTCCTGGATGGAGTCACATGCTGACTCTGGCCGGGCTCATCCGGCTGTCCGGATATTCCTGCCAAAGAACCGCCGACCCTTTTCACCACTTCTTCCCTGGCCCTGTCCAAATCTCCGCCAAGCTTTAGTAGGATCTGCCCGGCCAATCCGTCTTCTTCGCGAAGAAGGGCCAACAACAAATGCTCTGTGCCTATCCAAGAATGACCCAACTGCACAGACTCTTCGCCGGACATTTGAAGCACCCTTTTTGCCGAAGGGCTAGCCGATTCTATGGAAGAAGCAGCGGCCTTTTTGGGGGTTGCTTCATCTATTTCTTCAGAAACCTTGTTCGGATCGATGCCCAAGGCTTTTATGACCTGAACCGCTATACTCTGGGGTTGCCGCAAAACCCCCAGCAATATATGCTCTGTGTCCATCGCGTCCGCTCCCCTGGTGCGGGCCTCCTCCTGGGCCCATGTGAGAACGGCCATGGCTCTTTCTGTATATCTAGGTTTTCCGCTCAAAGTAAAACCTCCCTACACCTTTCATTTAGGCTTTGTGAAATATTCGGCGCCGATTCGCCTACTTGAGGTGCTTTCTGATTAAGTCGGCGCGTGCAATGTCTCTTTCATCCGAACCAACGGCTTCGCCTATAGTCCTTTGGACAAAATGGGGTTGAGATATGACCAAGATCTCGTTTATGCTTTTCACGTCTATACCCGGCATTAACCCGAGCTCAACACCTAGACGCACATCAGACCAAAACTTCACAGCTTCAGAAGACGACATCTTTCTGGCGTTGGTGAGTATTCCCCAGGCCCTGAAAATCCTGTCCTCAAGCTCTGCACGCCTGGATTTCTGAAGGCTATCCCTGTACCGTTTTTCTTCGGCAACCACCTGTTTTACTACCAGCAGCAGGTTTTCTATGATTTCTTTTTCGGTCTGGCCCAAAGTTATTTGGTTGGAAATCTGGAACACATTCCCTTTGCCTTCAGTACCTTCCCCGTAAATCCCTCGCACTACAAGACCAAGTTTGTTAACAGCCGCCAAAACCCTTGCCACTTGATCACCCATGGCTAACGCCGGCAGATGAACCATTACAGACGCCCTCAATCCGGTGCCTACATTGGTCGGACACGCGGTAAGAAACCCGGCAGTGTCGTCATACGCAAAATCCAGTCTTTCGTCGAGCAGATCGTCGGTCCCGCTTGCGGTCACCCATGCTTCGTCAAGCTCAAGCCCGGAGTAAAGGCATTGAATTCTAAGGTGATCCTCTTCGTTCACCATGATCGAAACCCGTTCATCTCGCCTGGTCACAAGCCCTTTGCCGAAACCCTTTTCCGCGTGCTGCGGGCTCATGAG
>CAZXSP010000133.1:0-3499 GCA_964643285.1 uncultured Eubacteriales bacterium | reverse complement strand
TGTCGCTGTTCTTTTGAGAAGCACCGCCCCCACCCGACTGGCCGCCCGTATTCCGCGGTCTTGCCGGAACGGGTGTTGGCACCACGACTACCGGGGGCCTTCTCGGGAGAAACCACCCGCCTATACCGCCTGTTTGGCCGGGCCTCCTTGGGGCACCCCCAAAGAATCCCCCTCCCGAACTCGGGGCTTTGCCCGGACTGGAACGCCCGGCAGAAGAGCCGCCGCTTCGCCCGCCGCTTCTTCCTCCCCCGAAAGAACCGCCGCTTCGCCCGCCGCTACTGCGGCTGCCTCCAAAAGAACCTCCACTGCTTCTTCCGCCCGAACCGCCGCTTCTGCCCATGGCTCCTCCTCTACCATTTCATAATCACCTTTCCATCTTTACGAAACAATACTGAAACGGTCTGCCAAAATACAATGGAATCTTACGATTCTCCCAAAAACATTTTCCGATGTTCTGCCGCCGTAAACTCTTGAATCTCAAAATTGTATCCTTCGGGGCCTTGAAAGAAAAATGATTTAAGCCCTATTTCGGAGTTGTGCTTTACAGGTGTAAGCCTGTTCACAGGCGCTTTAGTCATCCTTTCATGCCACGAAGTGACATCTGAAACGTTAAAACTTACAAGCACCCCATCCCGTGCAGTCACAGGTATAGAACCTTTTTCCGCGTCAACCGCGCCAACAAAGCCCGATTTCCCTACTTTCCAGATGGCAGCCCAACCCTGGTCCAGCACCTGTTCCAAACCTAAATCAGATGTGAAAAAGTGTTTAGCGCCCAAAAAATCGCGAAAGTATAAGAAAGTGACACAAGAACTGAATTCACCAGGCATGTTACACAACTCCCCCCACGTAGTATTTTTCTTACCGATTTTCTAGTCTTTCTATAACATCCGCAAGGCGAGCCACTAAGTGCTCATGATATTTCTTGCCCTTTTCCCGCGATGACTTGGTGGGGCATCCTGTGACGCCGCCTGCGGCTTTAACCGACTCTTCCATAGATTCGCGAGTGGAAGGTATGTAACACAAAGTGTCTCCTTGATACCTGGGATCCACACTGTACAATTTCTTTGAAGCAGGCACAAAATCCCTTGCTTTTTGTTCACGATAAAGCTCAGGCCGGCAATACCACATATGAGACGACTCTATTTCTTCTGCGTGCCCTAAGGGCCCAAAACCAAGAACATCGACGATTTCCTTGGACATATATGCCGGGTCAAATATGGCTGTTTCCATGCCCAGCCGGCTTTGTGCTCTTTCGCAGGCTATTTGCATCCACGGTATGTTTACAAGCCTATGACCGTTGACCAAAACAACTTTCTTGCATCCATGTTGTCCTAAGGACTCCAAAACATCGTACAACAGTTCAACAAGCACTTCAGGCCGCACGGTAATGGTGCCGGGCAACACCATGTGATGAGGACTCCACCCAAACCACATGGGAGGCGCCACAATCGCGCCGGTTATTTCAGACGCCGCTTGGGCCAATGAAATAGCGACCATAGTATCACAACCCAAAGGCAAATGCGGCCCGTGCTGCTCTGTGCTTCCCACGGGTACAATCACCACACAGCCGCGCTTTGTCTCCTCCCCGAATTCTTCCCAGGTCATATCGTGAAGAATCTTCGCCGACACCAAAACCCCCTCCTAAACCCGATACTTTTAAGCCAAGTTTAATGTACCACACGGCTTGCACAGATTTGACATTTGAGAAAAGTTGAACTCATAATCCTAAAAAAAGGATACTCCAAAAATGCGAGGAGGAAAGCTTAGTGCTCGTAGCTGTTGTCACTAACAAAACAGGTGATACCATTCTGAACAGGCTAGATCGTCACGCAGAAGAACAAGCGACCATCACATGCGAGGCGGTGGTCAATTCTTTGACTGCGTTGGGCCACGGCACTGCAGTAGTGGAAGTGGGCCCTACCATGCTTCGGGATTTGGAAAACATAAAGCCGGATGTTATCTTCAACATCGCCACAGGCTACAGGTCCAAAAAAGACCAGGCAAATATCGTGGCAGCCTTGGAGCTTTTAGGTCTGCCTATGACGGGTTCGGCCTCTGAAACCCATGTCATGGGGCTTTACAAACACCTGACCAAATGCGTTATGCAAATGTCCGGTATACCCACACCCGGGTTCATTGTGGTGGGAGCTGACAAAAACATACCTGCAGTCGAATCCCTTGAAAAGCTTGACACCCCTTTGATAGTAAAGCCGGGTGCGGAAGGGTCAAGTGTTGGAATTTCGGAACACAGCGTTATTCATGACCTTAAAGAAGTGCACAGCCTCGTAGAGGACCTGATGACCCGCTACGGGCCGCCCGTGCTTATCGAGGAATACATTACGGGCAGGGAATTCACAGTAGCGCTTTTGGGTTACCCGGAACCCAAAGCTTTGCCCGTTCAAGAGATTATTTTCAACCAAGGAAATATGTACACATACAGTGTCAAGTCAAAAGATAATGTCACGCCCGTGTGCCCCGCAGACATACCCCCCCAACTGGCCGTAAAACTTCAAACCATGGCCAAACGAATATTCAAGGCGCTAAACTGTCGTGATTTGGCGAGAGTGGACATACGCTTGTCTTTAGAGGGCTTGCCCTATTTGTTGGAGGTTAACACACTGCCGGGGTTGATGCCGAAATACAGCGAGTTTCCCAGAATCGCAGAAATAGCGGGGTTTGATTACGACGCTTTAATAGAACACATTTTGGAAGGCGCCTTATCCCGGTCAATTGACTGATAGTTGACACAAATGATAGGATCTTTATGGTTAGGATGCGGTTTTAGATAGCGGTCGGCATCCGGACTTCCGTTCTACGCTGAATCCTCAAAAAGAGGCGCGGGGAACCCATTTCGTGGGGCGAATCCTTCACAGGTAGGGCTACTTCATCGGCCCGAGCCCGTCAGCTAACCTCGTAAGCGTTGATGGGAAGCACTTGTTAGATAAGCAAGAGCTGAAGAGGCGGAGGTACATGCACCGGTCCAGAAAGGCCCCGGAGTAAGCCTGCGTTTCCCCCTATTGTCCGGTTGTCTCGGAACACTGTATCTCCATTTTATTGGCGTGCTGGAAAAGCCAATAGCTTAGTTTGACTTTGCTCAAAACCGGTTTTAGCCGCAAATTTCATCCAGGGGGGTATCTGTATGTTTCCAAAGCGCCGTGCATTAAGCGTGGTGGCTGTGATTCTCGTTTTTTTGTTCATCTTTTCGCTGTCGGGATGCGAAAGCAAAGAACCGGCTCCGGAAGGTCAAGGACTATCAGTAGTCATCGACTGTGAGGCCAACAGAAAAGATGAAGCCGAGGCCATCGCGTCTGATCTCAGAAAGATCGGTATTCAGGCCGAGGCCAGAACTTGGGAATGGAGCGCCTTAAAAGACGAATTTATGGCGGGCAATCGCCAAATGTACATGACTGATTGGGGTAGCTCGTATTTTGACCCGTTTGATCTTATTATCCCCAAACTCAAAACGGATGATAGAGGAAACTATTCCTTTTATTCAAAC
>CAZXSP010000132.1:0-3501 GCA_964643285.1 uncultured Eubacteriales bacterium | reverse complement strand
CGTTGTGTCAGTGTCTTGGGGCAGTGGCTCAATTGTTGCGGCCTTTCATGGTGAACACACCGCAGATCATTTGGAACGCGTTGGGCATGGAGCGCGATATCCATACATCGCCTTGGGACGAGGCGGGGGAATGGGGCGTTGTGGCGCATGGCCGGGCCGTACACAGAGGTGAACCCATGTTTCCCAGAATTGAAGACGATGACATGCCTTCCGCCGGTAACAGTCATGCGGAGAGGGCCAAAGGTCGCGGCGAGAATGCGGTGGTGAAGCCCCAAGCCAAAAATACCCCAGTGGGTACTATTACTATAGATGATTTCAAAAAAGTGGAGTTAAGGGTGGCCGAAATTGTGTCTTGCTCGAAGGTCAAAGGGGCCGACAAACTTCTTAAGCTTGACCTCAGCTTGGGCGACGAAAAACGGCAGATAGTCGCGGGTGTAGCCCAGTATTATACTCCCGAAGAATTGGTTGGGAAACAGATAATTGTCGTGTATAACCTTGAGCCGGCTACAATACGCGGTATTCAGTCAGAAGGTATGCTGCTGGCCGCAAAGGACGGGCAAGGTTTGGCAGTCCTGACAGTTGACCGCCGGATTACGCCTGGCAGCAGAATTTCGTGACAAACGTGGTGTTTTGAATGAAAGCTTTAGACACCCATGCCCACGTGGGTATGGATGATTTTGATTCGGATCGGTGTATAGTTTTACAAAGGGCCCAAGATGCCGGCGTTGGTTTTATTGAAGTGAGTTACGATGAAAACTCATCTGTTCGAAGCTTACGTTTGTCTCGCGACCTTGGAATACCTGTTGCTTTAGGGATACATCCCCATTACAGTTGCAGCCAAAGCGACGCCGGTAGGGTATCACGCCAAAGCGCGGAAAAAAGGTGGCGCGCCATTGGCGACCTTGCGGCGGAAGAAACTCGCGCTGTCGTAGCACTGGGGGAAATGGGGCTAGACTATTACAGGGATTTAAGCCCGAGAACAGCCCAGCTCGATTGCTTCAAGGCGGGCCTTGCTTTGGCGCAAGACTTGAGGCTTCCTGTTATCATCCATCAAAGAAACGCCGAAGACGATACTTTGCGGGTGCTGGCCGAATTCAAGCTTAGCCGCCCTATAGTGTTCCACTGTTTCTCTCAGGACAAGGCCTACGCGCGGCGGTGCCTCGATATGGGCGGGTATTTCGGGATAGGCGGCGCGCTCACCTTCAAGAAGAATCAGCCCCTAAGGGAAGTTGTGGCCGGTCTTCCCGCAGACCGTCTGCTTACGGAGACCGATTGTCCATACTTGGCCCCTGAAGGTCATCGGGGAAAACGAAACGAACCTTCGTATATGCTCAGTACCATTACGACTTTATCTCAGGTTCTTAATAGGGACCCTGGATTTGTCATGGAACAGACAGTCAATAACGCTGAGCAAGTATTTGGTGATCTTGTAACAAAAAACGCATAGGCTAAAGCAGCCGAGGGTAATTTATCCAATGACTGCCATTACCTTCCAAGTCCCCAGTCTAGAGGAAAATTGGCGGCCCTATCGAACTAGTACGAGTAGGAGGTTTCGCCATTGCGTCTTAGGAATTCGACTGGCTTCAAAAACGGGCCAAAACCTGTGTATTTTGGGCTTTTAGTGCTTGCACTGGTTTTCGCCGGCGCCGTTTGGGGTATGTACGCGGGCGGCTCAGGTTCTTGCGACGTAACTCTGTCGATTTGGGACCGGACTGTATCTCTCCGAACTGCCAAGAACAGTACTGTTGCAAAAGTCCTTGAAACGGCCAATGTTGTGCTTTTTCCGGGGGATTTGTGTGTTCCCGGGCCGGATGAGATCGTATGTGAGGGCGCTTCTGTCACGGTTTCCCGGGCAAAACCGGTGTTTGTCAAGGCCGATGGCAGGGTGTTTCCCGTTATGACTGCTGAGACAGAAGTATCGAAAGTGCTTGCATTAGCGGAACTCGTGCCCGATGAAACAGATGAAGTAACCCCGGGGATTCAAGAGCATATCGGTGAGTCAAATATGGTGCAAGTGGTGCGTATTTCTTATGCTACGGTTACCGAGAATCTGCCCATCGGCTTTGCCACTGAAACCAGACCGGATGATAGCCTCGAAACGGGCATCACAAAAGTGTACCGCAGCGGCAGCCCCGGTTTGGCCCATGTTACATACGAAGTAAAGTATGAAGACGGAAATGAACTGGAACGTATTGAGACCGGAAGACGCACGGTAGAAGAGCCCGTCAGTAAGATAGTATTGGTAGGCACCATTAAGCAGGTATCGCGCAGCGGCGAAAACTTGCGGTTTAGCAAGGTCGTGGAAGCCGTCGTCACTGCTTATTGCCCATGCCAAATTTGTTGCGGGAAATATGCCAATGGATTCACTCACACAGGCCTTCCGGCCAAAAAAGGCGTTGTGGCGGTAGACCCGTCGGTAATACCCCTGGGCAGCAGGGTATATGTGGATGGATATGGATACGCCATCGCCGCCGATACGGGCGGCGCCATTAAAGGGACCAGGGTAGATGTTTGTTTTGACACCCACGCGGAAGCCTTGGCGTGGGGAATGCAAAAAGCAAAAGTGTTTTTGCTTGAATAACCGAAGCTACGGTCAAATACTTAGGGATTCCAGGGTGTTTCCCAAAAAACGTTTGGGTCAGCATTTTATGACTGACCCAAAGTTACTTCGAGTCATAGCCCAAGAAATGGTGCCCCAAGGCAGATGGATTGCCGTAGAGATAGGACCGGGCATAGGCACTCTGACCAAAGAGCTTTGTTCGAGGGCAGAATGGGTTTATGCCCTTGAATATGACTGTGATCTTGAAGAAGCCTCTCTAGAGGTTTTGGAAGACATCCCCAACATCACTTGGGTGTGGGGAGATGCTCTTTTGTATGATCTGTCCGGGAAGACCGTTAAAGAAAAGCATCCCACCCATGACCTGGTTTTATGCGGTAATCTGCCTTATTACATCACATCGCAAATTATGTATACCGCCTTGGTCGGTCGTTGCCATTGGTCCCGAATGGGGTTTGTGGTGCAAGAAGAGGTCGGCCATAGGATGGCGGCGTCTAAAGATTCAAGCGGGTTCGGGAGGCTCTCGCTTTGGTGCCAGTATCGAGGAAGGGTACGCGTGGTCAAACGATTGCCCGGAGGGGCGTTTATCCCAAGGCCCGATGTGGGTTCGTCATTGGTCACCATAGACATTTCTCGCGAGTTTCCCTTATCTGTACCTGAAGAGGAGTTCATGGATTCTTTGTCAAGAGCTGCGTTTTCAGCAAGGCGGAAGACTCTTTTAAATGGGTTTAGCCCGCTGTTCCGAGACAAGGAAAAGCTGTCATCCATCATAGCATCAGCCGGCATTGACCCAAACACTCGAGCCCAAAACCTTGGGGTCGACGGTTTTGTGACGCTGGCAAAAGCCCTGTTTCCATACCGCCCAAGCAGCGTTTGCGGCTAACGCCCAAGTTGCCGTCAGATTTGCCCCAAAGAACGAAAAGTGTTACAATTAGTACGCTACC
>CAZXSP010000131.1:0-3537 GCA_964643285.1 uncultured Eubacteriales bacterium | reverse complement strand
CCCCGCTGGTACGGGAAGTGCCCGCAATGCGGAGAATGGAATACCCTCGACGAGGAATTGGAAAGAGACGAGGCGCCGGTTGCTAAAAAAAGCGGAGCAAAACCGGTGGTGTTGTCTCAAGTACCAAAAGAAGATGTATACAGATTTCAAAGCGGCATGCACGAATTCGACAGAGTTTTGGGCGGCGGCTTTGTGCCCGGTTCTGTAGTGCTTCTGGGCGGCGAGCCCGGGATAGGAAAGTCCACCTTGCTTTTATCAGTCGCTGATTATGTATCAAAAACCCACGGCAGAGTGCTATACGCATCCGGCGAAGAATCACAGGGCCAAGTTAAGATGCGTGCCGATCGTTTGGGCGTCGGTTCGCCCGAATTGTATTTTGTCTCCGAAAAAGACGTGGATGTACTTTTATCATTGTGCCACGACTTGAAATCCCGGTTTCTCATAGTGGACTCCATTCAAACTTGTGAAGATGCCGGTTTATCTGCGCTTCCGGGGGGGCCGACCCAAGTAAGATCATGCGCCACCAAATTGCAGCAGTACGCAAAAACCAATGGCGTGTGCCTTATCATGGTGGGGCATACCGTTAAGGCCGGGGGAATAGCAGGCCCAAGATTGTTAGAGCACCTGGTCGACTGCGTTTTGTATTTTGAAGGCGACTCTAACCACCTGTACAGGCTAATCCGAGCACAAAAGAACAGGTTCGGCGCCACCAACGAGGTGGCGGTGTTCCAAATGGGTGAAAAAGGGATAGTGGAAATACCGGACCCATCGGAAATCTTCTTGTCCGAGAGAAATGGGGAAAATGTGGGTTCGTGTATTTCTGTAAGCTTAAAAGGGAATCAGGCAATCTGTATAGAGGTCCAGGCGCTTGTAGCCACTAGCGTGTATGGTGCTCCGCGTAGGGTAACAAGCGAAATTGAACACCAAAGGGCGTCTTTGATCCTTGCGGTTTTGGCAAAGAGCTTAGCTTCAGCCCTAGACAATCGCGATGCTTTTGTGAAAATTGCCGGGGGTATCCGTGTGGACGAACCGGGTGTTGATTTGGCGTGCGCTGTGGCTGTCATGTCAAGCTATTACGATATGCCCGTAAAACCCGGGCTCGCGTGCTTCGGCGAGATAGGTTTGTCAGGCGAAGTGAGGACAGTATCGCGCATGGAAGACAGAGTTAAAGAGGCGCTTAGGATAGGGTTCACTAATGTTCTCGTTCCTAAAGCGTTTCAAAGGAAACATAAAGCGAGCAAAAATATAATAGGTGTCTCGTCTGTCGAGGAAGCGGTCAAATGCGCTTTGGCAACCCCACAAAAAAGCTCTCAAACCAAGACAACACGAGTTTAGGTTATGAAAAATTGAAAATGCCCAAACAGGCTGTGCGATCTTGTTCTTTTAGCAATATGTCATATAAGTTCAAACCGGCAAGGTTGCAGAGTGCAGCCAAATAGAACAGGTTTTGACCGATTTCGTCTTCCAGTACCTCAGAGCAATGTTCACAAAGTTTGCCTTTCAAGTGGGTGCTCATATGCTCTTTTAGAGATTCGAGCGAATCCAAATCGGGTGGAATTTGTTGCTTTTCGGCATTTATTTGGATACACCCGCAGCTAGTGACTGCTTTTGATACAGCTCGGTTAATCTTGCTGTTGGACTCGGTAAGCTTACTCATAACATCCAAAATACTTCGGTGCCGCACAAGATAGTCATCGACGGTTTCTTGAAAACCATCACAAAGTAGATCTCTCACTTCTTTCACCTCGCAGAAGGTAGGTGGAGGAGACTGGTGGACGTGGCGGGATTCGAACCCGCGACCTTTCGGATGCGAACCGAACGCTCTCCCTCTGAGCCACACGCCCGCCCAAAA
This sequence comes from uncultured Eubacteriales bacterium, assembly GCA_964643285.1. Taxonomy (GTDB): domain Bacteria; phylum Bacillota; class Sulfobacillia; order Fermentithermobacillales; family Fermentithermobacillaceae; genus JAXGZG01. The sequence continues at coordinate 1,685 of CAZXSP010000131.1, read as the reverse complement.
ACCATGCGCAGAAGTAATTCTACTGTAGCGTTGGGAAACCGTCAAGAAGCATGTAAATGTGTATTTTCCCTACGAATCTTCCTGGGATAAGGTTTCCTCAAGCACCTGAAGCGCTTGCTCTCTGTCCCAGCCTTTGGCGAGGATAAGCTCGGATATGAGGATTTCCTTAGCACTATCCAGCATTTTTCGCTCGCCTGTTGAAAGGCCCTTTTCACGTTCCCGAGAAGCCAAGTTTCTGACGACATCCGCCAGTTCGTAAACATCGCCGCTTTTAATCTTCTCGAGGTTACTTCTGTATCGTCTGTTCCAATTCGAGGACATGGGTGTGCATTCTTGCTTGAGTACTACCATTACTTTGTCGACTTCTGCAGGGTTAATCACATCTCTTAGCCCGATTTCTTCGGTGTTGTCCACTGGGATCATTACCTTCATGTCTCCAATGGGAAGCTTCAACACATAGTAACAGTGGGTTTTGCCGAGGATCTCCTTTTCTTCGACCCCTTCAATGGTGCCGGCGCCGTGCATTGGATACACGACTCGATCACCGATATTAAACATCCTCATACCTCCCATTACATGTTACAGGTACTATTGTACCATTAACTGGGGTCCAGATCAAACTCGGCTGCCTTTGGGATGCCGTCACAGTATGTCCCTTTATTATTGGCTCGCCGGATCCTATGTCATATAATAAAGATCGCCGAATTTAAGAAAGAGGAGGTGTACGTATTGCACAAATCGCGGCACTATTTTGCTGCTTTTGGGGTTGTGTTAGGAGGGGTCGGCGGGTTCTATCTGATCGGGCCCGTAGGCGTTGCCCTTAAAGCAGAACTGGGTATATGGGAAGGCGCCGGAATTGTTTTGTTCGCAGCTGCGTTGGCGGCGGTGGCATTGTTTTTCTCTGGCCCGCTCATAGCCCGACTGGTAATAACAGGGGTAGATTGGATCGAGAAACGAGTTGTGCGGCTGTCTCTTGCGGACATTGCGGTTGCTGTCGGGGGCCTTATTGTTGGACTTTTAATTGCTAATTTATTAACCCCGTCCTTGGCCAAAATTCCTGTAGTAGGCAGTTTTCTCCCATCAATTGTTTTGGTGATCTTGGCCTATATCGGCGTCGCCGTCGCCCGAGGGAAGAAAGACGATCTCATCGCTATAAGCCCGGGCCGTTTAAGGGCGGCAGGCCGCGGCGCTAAAACCGTCAAAACAGACAAAAAGGGCGATCTGCCTGTGGGGCAATCCGCGCCCAAGTTATTGGATACCAGCACAATCATTGATGGTCGTATTGTGGATATTTGCCGTTCGGGGTTTGTAGAGGGGCCAATCGTCATACCCCATTTTGTCCTTGACGAGCTTCGTCGAATTGCGGATTCCGCGGACAACCTAAAAAGAAATAAAGGGCGCAGGGGGTTAGACACCCTCAATGTGCTGCAAAAAGACGTCCCCGTTGAGGTATTGACGTGGGAATGGCCTACAGGTTCAGACCAAGATGTGGATGCGTTATTGCTGAAAATGGGCAAAGCCACAGGCGCGGAGATTATCACCACTGATTACAATTTGGCAAAAATCGCCGAACTGCAACAAGTGGGGGTACTCAACGTGAACCAATTGGCTAACGCCTTGAAGCTTATGGTCGCTCCGGGGGAGGAACTGTTAGTTGAAGTGCACCGGGAAGGCAAGCAACCGGG
>CAZXSP010000130.1:0-3599 GCA_964643285.1 uncultured Eubacteriales bacterium | reverse complement strand
GGGAGGCGGTACTTTTAAGAAGTGGTAGTATCCAACGCCTTCCACAGACAAAAAGCGGCATAGGAGCGCCAAGGGGCCCATTTTTCAGCCATCTCCAGGATTTGTTTGTCCTTAAGTCCCGGTAAAGCCTTTTTGATGCCGTAGTCGGTGTGCAAAAAGGCATCAGGCCAACTAAAAGCCCGCATGCCCACATATTGCACTGTCCAAGGGCCGAACCCGGGGAGCTTCAAAAGCTTTTTGAATTCGTCTTCGGGCGCGGCTGAAGGAGAAAAGCAGACATCACTGTTTTCTATAGCCTGCGCCAACGATAAAATCGACCGGGCCCTCATGCGGGTTATTCCTAGGGGGCCCAACCTGTTTTCTATAGGCAGTTCCAGCTTGGTTATGGCGCTTGGAGTAGGAAAAACGCAGTTCGGTTCCTCAAACGGTGTGCTGATCTCGATACCGAAATTATGCGCAAACCGCATGGCCAGAGTTCTCGCGGCCTTCACTGTAATCTGTTGACCCAAAATGGCTCTTACGCTTATTTCAAAGGGATCAAAGCATCCCGGTACGCGAATTCCCGGCACGCGGGCGGCGTACCCCGAATCTTCCAAAGCCGCCAGGCCCAGGAACACTGCTTCCGGGTCAGAATCCAGGTCAAATAGTTTTTTCACCTTAAACAGTATTTTGGGCAGGACTGGTAAAAGGGAACGGGAAAGGTCAAGGGACACCCTATTCCTTGCGGGCTCGTTTCGCACCGATAGCCAGCCTTTGTAATGGTTAGAATTGTGTTCCACTCCCGCAGTTCTGTAATAGGCGCCATCTTTCACCATTTCAACCCCGGGAATTGCCCGAACTTCAAGAAACCCAAGCAGCGCGTCCCACGCGTAAGGGGGGCGGTATCCCAATTTTAGGGTAACCTTTGGAGGGTCTGTAGGGTAATTCTTTCTGGGGTTTCGAAAAGTATGCGATGCGGCACGATAATGTCCAAGAAACAGTTGATCCATGGTATTGGCGTCTTTTTGGCGGGTATAAAGCGCTATTTCATCAAGCGGCAAGCCTGTATCGGTTATCAAATGTTTTGCCAAAAGAAGCCTGCGTGTTGTCAAATACTGTTGTAAGGTCGTGCCAAACTCTTCCTGAAATGCGCGGCTTAATTCTTCCGGCGTTGTGTCAAGCGCGGCGGCAAGGTTTTTCAGGTCAAGATCGTCCAAACAGTTTTCTTCCACAAGTTCGCTAACTTTTTGGGCTGCGCTTGGTCTTATTGACGCGGGCAAACCCGGAGCTAACTCGGGTCTGCACAAGCGGCATGGTCTGTACCCGGCGGCTTCGGCGGCGGCGGCGCTCGGAAAGAAGGTGCAGTTTTCTTTCTTTGGCGCTTTTGCTCGGCAGATTAGACGACAATAGATTTTGGTTGAGGATACACCGACGAAGACCCGCCCGTCAAAGCGGGCGTCATTTCTTTTCAGGGCAGAATAGCATGTCTCCCTGTCCGAATCCATGCAGTCCGATACTTCCGCCATGCCGCACACTCCTTTTGGTATCTAGCTCTTGGGGGCAGGAGCCTTAACAACGATTAGTTCCAGGGTTTCGGGATCTTGGTTTCTTACGTTCATTTTGGTGTTAAAGGGGATTTTGAGCAGGGTCTTTGCTTCATAACGATGTGTTTCTTGGTCGTCCAAGCCTATAGACAGTACTCCCCTCACAACTGTCATATAAACAGTGGAATTGGAGAAATGCTGGGGCAGCCCCTGATCCTTCCCAAAAACCATGTGAAGGTAATGAACGTTCTCGTCAAACACAATCCGCTCCACGGCTTTGTCGTCTCCTGTCGCCAGTTTAAACACTTCTTCTACCAACAACTCTCACCTCTCTAGTATGATGTCACAATTGAACCGGGTTTTCCACGGCAAAGGAGATTCAGGTCTAAGCTTGTTGCCACGCCATGTTCTTTACTTCATACTTGAAAGGTCAGCCCAAAGCTGGCTTCAAGCTTCGCAAAATGTGGGTGCCTGCGATTTGCCAAAAGGGGGCCAAACGATGACCTCAGACCATGTCTCCGGCGATAAAGTGGAGTATCCGGATAGCTTTATTGATTCCAAAAGCCTGGAAGAACCGTCTGAATCCGAAATTCGCGGAACGATACTTAACATGATATGGCCCGTTACGGCGGAAAACGTGCTTCAGATGCTCATAGGGTTTGTTAACACGGCTATGGTTGGGCGATTGGGCGCCGCGACAATTTTGGCGGTCGGAATGTCGGGACGCTTGGGCATGTTCGTTTGGATAATCTTCGGCGCCATAGCCACGGGCACCACCGTATTGACCGCTCAGGCTTTGGGCGCCAAGGATCAAGACCTCACTCGCAAAGTAGCCCAACAAGCTTTACTTATCGCCCTTCCGCTCATGGCGGTGGTCGCGAGCATTTCTTACGTCGTAGCGCCGCAGTTGCTATTGCTGTTGAAAACAACTCCCGAATCTTTGGAGATAGGTGTGACATATTTCCGCATTCTCGCTTTTAGCATGCCGTTTCAGGCGATTTTTATGGTCATAAGCGCCATTTTGCGGGGGCGGGGCAACACACGAACGCCCATGCAAATAGCGCTTACTATAAATTTGGTCACGGTGGCTTTGAATTCGGTTCTCATTTTCGGCCATCTGGGTTTTCCCAGGCTGGGTTTTCGGGGTCCCGCTGTAGGCACTATCGTCGGTCAAGCAGTTGGGGCTTTCCTGGCGGTTTGGTATTTCTACAGCGACCGTTCGGGCGTTGGCGCAAATATAAAAGACCGGGTTTCCGTAGACTTTCCCGTTATGGGGAAAATCTTATCCATTGGCGTACCTTCCTCGGCAGAGATGTTTTTTTGGCAGATAGCCGGGGTCATAATTTTCAGGGTCATAAATGAATTTGGCACATTTGCCGGCGCGGCTTATCAAGTGGGTTTGCAGGCAGAAGGAATTTCTTATATGCCCACCACAGGCTTTGGCATCGCCGCAACCGCTTTGGTGGGGAGATCTATTGGCGCCAGAAACCCGGATCTGGCCGATCGGTATATGAAACAAATCGTTCGGTGGGGAGTAGGGCTCACAATTGTCACCAGTTCCATCCTTCTCATAGGCCCCAAGTTCTTAATGCGTATGCTCACAGACGAAGCAGAAGTCATAGCTATCGGTGCGCAATATCTGTTTATTATGGCATTTTCGCAAATTCCCCAGCAAATAGTGGGTTCCTGGGGCGGAGGGCTAAGGGGCGCCGGAGATACTGTAACGCCCATGGTGGCGGCTTTGGTGGGTATTTTGGGGTGCCGTATCCCCCTTTCATTTGTGCTTAGCAAGACGTTTGGGCTGATGGGTGTTTGGTGGGCTATAAACATCGATCAGTTTGTACGTTTCATAATAACTGCCTTTAGGTATCTGCCGGGCAAATGGAAAACCAGGGCCATGGTTGGGCAAGGGGAGCAAAGCGTCGACTTGGGACAAGAGAGCATTTAAAAGATGTGCCGAGTACCGTCAGGCTTTTATAACAGGTATTTTGGCTGCCAGGGTACGGCCTATGGCTACGCGGATTCCGTCGACAGCCACAACCAACGGTCCGCGGAAAGGGTGCCTGGCAAGTACTT
>CAZXSP010000129.1:2174-3612 GCA_964643285.1 uncultured Eubacteriales bacterium | reverse complement strand
ACACGAAGACGGAACCAAATCCTCTCTTTGTATCAACCCACCTGTTTGGCTTTCAATAGAGGCGATAAGCTCATCCACGGTGAAACGCATATTGTCTGTGGGAATTTTGGGAGTGCGCCCGAAATAGCTTACAGGTTGAAAATGAACACCCCGTACTGTCGGTGACAAGGAAATACCGTATTTCACCAAATCGCCGATGTTGTGGGTATTAACCCCCGGCACGAGCATGGGAACGAGAACGACTCCCACCCTGTAGTCCCGGCAGTTTTGTATAACTTGCTTTTTTAGGTCCAAAAGAGACCGCCCGCGCAACTGCCGGTAGATTTCATCTTCGGTCCCGTCAAACTGCAGAAAAACAATTGAAAGCCCCGCCTTAACGAGCTTGGCCAAGAATTCGGGTTCTTCTGCCAAGCGGATACCGTTTGTGTTTAACTGAACGTGGAGGCATCCGCAAGCTTTTGCGGCGGCCACGATTCGGGGCAAATCGTCCCTTACTGTAGGTTCTCCGCCGCTCAATTGAACCAAAGTTTTGCCTGGGACTGTCAGCATTTTCAGCTGGTCTATTATGTCCTGTAAAGGGGGATCTTGAAATGCTCCGCTTTCCGCAAAACAATAATTGCAGCGCATATTGCAGCGTTTGGTGACCTCAAGCAAAGTACAGCAAGTTTCTTGACGGTGGTCGGGACAAAGCCCGCAAGCCGTGGGGCAGTTAGGATTCTCACCCATACCCATTTCGGGTTCGGATCCCACCCATTTCCATAAATCGGCCTTTCCCCGCCAGATGACTGTTGAAAACTCGCCGTGCTCGGGACACTTTTTAACAAGGTAAACTTGGTCGTCCCTGGACTCCCATGTTGCGGGAACCCTTTTGAGACACACGGGGCAAACGCTGGCGGTGCTACGAACTGTCTCATGGTGCGCGGTCATTTATCCTCTAACTCCATTTCAACTTCGGACATGCGACCCTTTACCAAATCTTCGGGGATAAATATCTCACCGCATTGAGGGCATCTCAGTACATCGGTGTAGAAGCTATGGCCAAGATATCGAAAATACGCGCGTTTAGGCTCCAATTCCCGCTTGCACCTAAAACAAAGCATTTTTTTCTTTTCCTTGGCCATTATTGATCCTCCTCGATGCTCATGCGGTGAGCATAGGCATTTTTGAGCTCATAACCTCCGTCACAGGGGACATAAACGACCCAATAAGTCATATTGCCCACCTGCAAATGCCCCGTGAACCATTCCGTATCGGGGTCCAGGATCTTCCTGCCGGTCGCCTCACAGTGCTCAATGACTTTTCGGATATCGCTTTCCAGAATGAGCTCGCGATTTAGTTTCTCCCGCAAATCCTCCGGAACAGATAACAGAAACTGCTCATCTTCTTGTTTCACAGTCTCACCCCAGAATCGTTTCAACATTTGGCGTTTTAGCGCCTT
>CAZXSP010000129.1:0-2074 GCA_964643285.1 uncultured Eubacteriales bacterium | reverse complement strand
CTTGTTTCACAGTCTCACCCCAGAATCGTTTCAACATTTGGCGTTTTAGCGCCTTACGGTTCTTTCTTCTGACCGAGATATCGGGCGCATGGCGCTCACTGTCGTTGAGCCCAAACAAAATATCCAAAATGTGATAAACAGGTTTCCCTTCTTGCGCGAAGGTATCCCTGCAATTTGAACAGTAGGTGATATAAGGCGTATCAAGAGCCGAAATACGATCTCGAGCTATAGCCTTGGCTAAACCCGGCGCTGCTACAGAAATCTGCCCGCCCCAACTGCAGCATCTGGCCAAAGGGCCTTCGTCGGGCAGGGCTTTAAGTTCGAAACCCGCTTTTTGGGAAAGGGTTCTGACAGACTGTTGGACTTGCGGGTTCCCTCTGCTGGCACACGGATCAAAAACAGACGCCAATTCCCCGTCGTGTGATGACGGCAGCGCCATGCCGTTTTCTGCCATGAGATCGTACAAAGACAGACAAGGTATTTCAGGCAAGTAACGGTCAAACATGGTCTTGCAGGTGGAACAAGCCAGCACAGCCTTGGGTTTTCCCAAACCTATCCACCGGTCTCTTATGCTGCCTATCACTTCTTTGTGTAGCTCTGCGTCGCCGCCCCATTCGGCGGGGGCGCCGCAACAGCCAACCATGATAGAGGTATCCGGGTTATTTTCCAACAGCCACTCATAACTTTTCTGCACATACCGCGGCTCAGAAGCGCCCAACTGACATCCGGGGAAAAACATGAGGCTGCTTTCAGTGTAACCTTTGGGTAATCTGGTAAAGGCCGCTTCTTGGCCGTTTGTAAACTTCATGTCCCTTATCCAAAAATCGTGAAACACCCAGGGCATTGCGTCTTTTCTGTGCATGGCCCTAAGGCTTTTCAGAAGAAAATCGCCCAAATCTATACCCTGGGGGCAAACGACTTTACACAGGTTGGCACATTGGTTGCAGGAAGAAATAAGCCGGGTGCAAACCGTGCCGCTCATATCTTGGGTTACAGGGTAAATGGTGACATATACTTCTTCTTCTATTCTCTTAGGAAACTTGCCGGAATATCTGATCAAGTCGCAATACCGAGCGCACGCATCGCAAGTACACTTGACACACCGTTTGGCTTCTTCAATAGCCTCCTGCCTGGTATAGACATCGCCTTGGGACGGAACAACAGGAGCCGTGTATTGCATAAATTCGGGTTGTGGGATCAATTTGGTGCTTTTAACAGATACCGGCTCATTCATGGTGCCCGTCTTTAAAAACCGTTCTATGGCTGACGCAGCATTAAGCCCATCTGCGATAGCATCCATGCTTGTCCCACCCATCAAAGAGCCGCCCATGAAAACGCCCTCGGTGGTGCTAGCGAAAGCTCTTTCCGGGTCTCTTACAAGGCCAAAATCCCCGCCGCTTTTGCCCGTGGCAACATAAATTGCATCGTAATCCAAACTGTTTAGATTTTTCACTTCGCATTCAAGCTTTAAAGTGTAATGCTCATGGGCGAACTGGCGCTCAAAGTCGCCCATAAATATTTCCGAAGGCATGACATCCCAAAGATGTCCGCCTATACGGTTGGATTTTTCAAACACCGTCACATCATACTTTTTGGAAGCCAAACGTAAAGCACACGAAAGCCCGCTTGGGCCGGCTCCAATTATCGCGATTGTTTTACCTTTAGAAGGCAAATTGTAAACGTTTGGTGTAGTTCTTGAAGCGTAAGCCATGCTGGCCTTTTCCAACTGTTGCATAGAAATCGGGCCGTCTACCTTTGCCCTGGGACAGACACCCTTACACGGCTCATGGCACAAATGAGAAACGATTTCGGGAAAACCTACCGCGTTGTGAAACACGCGAAAAGCGGCGTTAAAACCGCCCCTTTGCATCTTGGTGATAAAATCCTTGATATCGAAATTGAAAGGGCAAGCCGCTTGGCAAAAAGGTGGCTCATCTTGTAGACAGTTTTTTAGTTCATCTCTGAATTCGTTCAAAAATTTGTTCATCTGCGGAAAACTCCCTGAGCTTACGGGCGATCCGCGGCACAAAACCGCGAACCGCCCGCAGACTTTTGAGTTAGAAGAACTTGGTGC
>CAZXSP010000128.1:0-3678 GCA_964643285.1 uncultured Eubacteriales bacterium | reverse complement strand
GATTCGCTATTCGTGAGGGCGGGCGCACCGTAGCTTCCGGAGTGATAACCAAAATCAAGGGGTGATTAGGTTGCGGAGGCAAAGAATTCGCGTCCGGTTGCGGGCATTTGACCACGAGATTTTGGACCAATCGGCATCAAGAATCGTGGAAACAGCCAAAAGAACCGGTGCGCTTATTTCGGGCCCTGTCCCGCTTCCCACTGAAAGGAGCGTCTACACAATTCTTGTGGCGCCCAACGGTGAGAAGGATATAAGGGAACAGTTCGAAATGAGGGTTCACAAGCGCCTGGTGGATATTATGGAACCTACAACCAAGACAATGGATGCTTTAACTAGGTTGGATCTTCCCGCAGGCGTAGACATCGAGATTAAAAGTGTGTGATTTCAGCTTCGTTGATGGAGGAGGTGTCCTGGCGTGAAATCTATCCTTGGAAAAAAGATAGGAATGAGCCAGGTGTTTGACAAACAGGGGGAGCTCGTACCCGTTACCGTCATTGAAGCCGGGCCATGCACTGTTGTGGAGACAAGGTCTTTAGCAAGAGACGGGTACCTTAGCGTACAGCTTGGGTTCGGCTTTGTTAAAGAACAAAAGGTTTCAAAGCCTGTAGCGGGTCAGTTCAAGAAAAATGGTATTGCGCCTCTTAGGTACCTGAGAGAAGTAAAAGTAGGACCCGAGGAAAAGTTGAATGTGGGAGACCAAGTCAAAGTCGACATATTTCAGCCCGGGGATGTTGTGGAGGTTACGGGCAGGTCCCGCGGAAAAGGGTATGCCGGCGTTATCAAGCGTTGGAATTTCCATCGTTCGTTTATGTCCCATGGATCCAAATACCATAGGGGAGTTGGTTCCCTTCAGGCAAGGGATGCGTCCAGGGTATTCCCTGGAAGAAAAATGCCCGGCCACATGGGAGACGAGCGCGTTACCGTGAGAGGCCTGACAGTCGTAGCCGTGGACCTCGAGAAAAACTTACTTCTTGTTCGCGGCGCCGTGCCGGGTGCAAGGGGATCTCTCGTTATTGTCAGAGGTGCTTCCAAGTAATGTTTCGAGACGGGGTCAAGGGAGGGATCCTTGTGCCTAAAGCACAGGTTTTCAGTTCAAATGGTGAAAGGCTCGGAGACACTGATCTTTCCCAAGCAGTGTTTGGGCAAAAGCCCAACAGGGCCATTATGCGGGCAGCGGTGTTGGCCCACCTTGCCGCCAGAAGGCAAGGAACCGTGGGAGTTAAGACTAGGGCTGAAGTGGCCGGAGGCGGCCGTAAGCCTTGGCGTCAAAAAGGTCTTGGCCGGGCCAGGGCCGGGACCATTCGGTCTCCTTTATGGAGGCATGGTGGCGTTACTTTTGGTCCTCAGGCTCGGGATTACACTTGGGCTTTACCAAAAAAGGTGAAGAGGGCTGCTCTTTTGTCGGCATTATCCGCTAAAGCCCAAGATGGAAAAGTCTTGGTGGTTAAGGAGCTTTCTTTTGATGCTCCGAAAACCAAAAAGCTGTATACGCTTCTAAAAGAGCTCGGCGTTGAAAACAGCGTCCTCATAGTGACGGGTGAAAACGAGCCAAACGTGGTATTGTCATGCAGGAATATTCCGGGATGCCAAGTTACCACTGCCCAAGACGTCAGCACGTACCAAACCTTGGCCAAAAAGCATCTGCTTTTTACCGAGGGTGCAGTGAACAAATTAGAGGAGGGGTTATCGTGAACCTTACAGCGAGAGACATAATAATCCGGCCTCTTATCACTGAAAAGACTAACGCTGCCATGGAGCGGGGAACGTATTCGTTTCGCGTTCATCCAACAGCCACTAAGGCTGACGTCCATAATGCAATAGAAGAGATCTTCAAAGTTCGGGTGGTCAAAGTTAACACAATGAACGTAAAAGGTAAGCCGCGGCGGCTGGGGATGCGCGTGGGCCGCACCCGCAACTGGAAAAAAGCCGTAGTGACTTTGGCGCCCGGTCAAAGGATTCCATTCTTTGAAGGCGCATAGGTAGGAGGGAATACAGTTGCCGGTTAAGCAGATTAAGCCAACCTCCCCCGGTATTAGAGGCAAGGTTTCGCCTAGTTTTGACGGCCTTACCGACAAATCGCCGGAGAAAGCCTTGACGTTTTCTAAGAAGAATTTCGCAGGGCGGAACCACAAAGGGCGGGTCACGGTTCGTCACCGGGGAGGCGGCAGTAAGAAGCTAGTAAGGATTATCGACTACAAGCGCGACAAGGATGGTGTGCCGGCCAGGGTCGCGGCTATAGAGTACGATCCCGGAAGGACCGCCAGAATAGCGCTTCTGTTCTACAAGGATGGGGAAAAACGGTATATCGTGGCGCCTGCCGGTTTGTCAGTAGATGACATGGTTATGTCCGGGCCCGACGCAGATATCAAAGTGGGAAACGCGTTGCCGCTGGATAGCATTCCCACAGGTACTTTGGTACACAATATCGAGCTGATCCCTGGGAAGGGCGGCCAGATGGCCAGAAGCGCCGGTACTTTGGCGCAGCTTATGGCTAAAGAAGGCGGCTTTGCCCTTTTGAGGTTGTCTTCGGGAGAACAGCGAAGGGTTCCCGTCATGTGTAGGGCGACAGTGGGTCAAGTGGGCAATGTGGAACACGAGAACACCACTTTGGGAAAAGCCGGAGATAACAGGCACAGAGGGAAAAGGCCTTCGGTCCGCGGAGTAGTAATGAACCCGGTGGATCACCCCCACGGCGGAGGAGAAGGCAAGTCACCCATCGGCCGTCCCGGACCGGTTACCCCTTGGGGCAAACCGACTCTCGGGTTCAAAACGAGAAAAAAGAAGAACAAAGCTTCAGAGAAGCTTATTGTGAAACGTAGGAAATAATTGACAGGAAGGAGGGGGCGATTGTGAGCAGATCCAAGAAAAAAGGGCCCTATGTGGATGCTAAGCTTTTGGCGAAGGTTCGTGGAATGAACGACAAGAACGAAAAGCGGGTCATACGCACTTGGGCCAGGAGTTGCACCATAGTACCCGAGATGCTCGGCCATACTATAGCGGTTCATGACGGTAGGAAGCATGTCCCTGTTTATATTACCGAGGATGCAGTCGGTCATAAGCTAGGCGAATTCGCTCCCACTCGTACATTCAGAGGCCACGGGGCGCACACTTCGCGTTCCACCGCGCTTAAATAAGGGGGAAGTCCGTTGCAGGCGAAGGCTTTTGTTAAGCATATTAGGATATCCCCTTCAAAGGTACGGATTGTGGCCGATCTAGTGCGGGGGAAACCAATAGTAGAGGCGTTGGCTATATTGAGGCATACGCCTAAAAGAGCCAGCACCGTGATAGCCAAGGCAGTAAACTCAGCCGCAGCTAACGCTGAGAACAATTTTGAAATGGATAAAGATGCCCTTTTCGTATCAGAAATTTTCGTTGACGAAGGACCAACCATGAAAAGGTTCCATCCGCGTCAAAGAGGGCAGGCGTTTCCTATTCTCAAAAGATCTTCTCATCTGACCGTTGTGGTGAAAGAAAGAGAGGAGGGCTAATCTTGGGACAGAAGGTACACCCAAAAGGGCTGCGCTTAGGCGTTATTTATAACTGGGATTCTCGTTGGTTTGCTCGGAAAGATTTTTCAGAGCTCCTTTTGGAAGACCAGATGATAAGAGACTATATCAAGACAAAGCTTCCTCTCGCCGGTATTCCCAGAATTGAAATTGAGAGAAAGCCCCAGGAAGC
>CAZXSP010000127.1:1825-3692 GCA_964643285.1 uncultured Eubacteriales bacterium | reverse complement strand
GAATCGAGTAATCAGTCCGTCCCATCCTAGTGCAAAAACAACTTTCCTACAAGTCACTCAGACTTGTTGCGAACAAATAAATAACTGAATTTGTGTAGGACGATGGAACGAATACACGTTCAAATACATTGACTGACATCGTCCAAAAAGCACCATACTAAGTCGGTAGTAGATGTCAACAAGTCCAGTAACGAATGTTATATCGGTTGTAAAGGAATGGCTTAACGGATCAAATTTGAACAGTGGGTAGAAAAGGACGGCTCTATGAAGCCAAGTCCCAAAAGGGGTTAAAAAGCCAAAGAGAAAAAGGCAGCGTAAACGCTGGAAGGCATCGACACTTAAAAATTGAATAGGAAAATCTCTCACTAAAGAGAGCCGTGGAAAAAGACTCTGCTAACGACAAGATGAGACGTTCGAACTCTCACTACATAAGGCTGTTTTCGGACAGGCTAGCGAAGGCAAGATAACAGGGTTTCCTGACCACAGCACCCACGGCAATCCCGTGATTCTAGCCTCTTTGGAGAAATTTTTGGTAATGGGCAGCAAGCTCTGGACCCCTAAATGCTACCCCCAAAAGGTCAACTAAGATAGGGCGATCCACGCTTGGATACGGGAGTTCCTTTGTCCCTTGAACTCGCTGAATTTATTAATTGTAGCGTCAAGGCCGACATAAGAGATATTTTGTTTACTGTGGAAAAACGTCTGACATCTCTGATCTCGGCTAAGATGATGGCTCCACAGACAAACCCGACGCCATGGGATCGTGAGGACGGAGGACCGGAGTTTTTCCGTATAGTCTACGATCTCTCGGTCCAGTCCTTCCACCTGCATCTCAACGAACTCGATCTGCTCGTTGACTTGGCGGTGTTTGAAGGCAAAGGCGTCAACCCCGATAGTAATGCGATGAAGATTAAATTTATCAAGCCTTTTTGTGTTTGGCATTATAGAACTCAACCGCAGCGGAAGTTAAGAAATCAGCCCCCCCGAAAATAAGGACTCCACTGCCAACCCCCCGATTCATATATCCTTTTGGTTGAGAAAACTGAAAGGATGAACGGAGATGCTAACAATGGAGCAAGTTCATGATATCAGGAAAAAGTATTTTGACGAAGGCTTAAGCATTCGTCAAATCGCGGCACGAACAGGACATGACCGCGCCACCATTAAGAAATACGTTGCACAAGAAGATTTTAGCCCTCAAGTAGGAGCTCCCTCCCGCAGAAGAAGAAAAACCGCCCTTTACCGTCCCCAGGCACTGGAGTGGCTGGAAGAGGATATGAGAGCGCCCCGAGGGCAGCGGCATACAGCAAAAAGAATCTACGAGCGCTTGAAGGCGCAATGCGAAACGCAGGGGCTTCCATTCGACGTGTCAGAGCGAGCGATTCGGTCGATGGTCGCCGAGTTGCGTGTCGAGCTGGCTCAAGAGGCTTTGGTTGCTCTTCCCCTGGTTCATCCGCCTGGTGAAGCCCAAGTTGATTTTGGTGCGACTGTCTTTAACGAGAAAGGTATCCAGTATGAGGGATACCATCTGGGGCTTTCTTTTCCTCATTCGGATGCGAAATACGTCCAGCTCTTCAAAGGTCAAAACTTTGAATGTCTGGCCGAGGGCTTAGGCAATCTGTTTCAACATGTAGGGGGCGTGCCAACCGTCATCTGGTTCGACAATATGTCGACTGCTGTGAAGAAGATTAAGGCGAAAGGAGAACGGGAGGTCACGGATAACTTTCGCCGGCTTCAGTGTCATTTTGGTTTTGACAGCAACTTTTGCAACCCGGCCGCAGGTCACGAAAAGGGGTCTGTTGAAAACTTCATCGGCTACAGCCGACGCAACTACTTTGTCCCCCTCCCCAAGATTGACGACCTGGAA
>CAZXSP010000127.1:0-1791 GCA_964643285.1 uncultured Eubacteriales bacterium | reverse complement strand
TCTTACAGCGTTGTGATGCAGACCTCAACCGGGAACACTACAAGTATAAAGTGCTTGTGTCGGAGTTATTCGAGACGGAAAGATCCCATCTAAAGCCCTTGCCCCGCTACAAGTTTGATGCCTGTCGTTACGTGCCTGCCCTCACCAATAACTATGGGAAGATTCGCTACCAAGGGAACACCTACTCTTCGGCAGGCAATCTCAGATCCTGCCACGTGACCTTGAAGCTTGGCGCTCACCAGGTGACGGTTCTAGACGGCCGCATGAGGCCGGTCGTCATCCATCCCCGTCTTTATGGCAAGGGCAAGGAATCCATGCTCTGGGGCCCTTACCTTGAGGTTCTTGCCCAACGGCCGACGGCTTTGAAGTACAGTGGCTTCTACGAAAACCTGCCTGACCCCTTGCGATTGTTTATGGATTCATGTCAGCCTGAAGCAAAACGACAAGTGCTCAGGCTGTTGGCGTAAAGTGGAAGCACCAAGGAACTTGAGCAATCGATTTCCACTCTGTCGGAAGCGGTTGGGATGGGAGTCGATGACGTTGACAACCTTGTCGCGGCTTACCATTTCATTCGAAACAAGCCGGGGCCGACCCCAAAGAATGCTGTACCAGAACATATCCTGGTCACGCCCGATTACGAGTTGGATCTATCTGTTTACAAGCAACTAATGGGAGGTGTGGCATGTCAAAGGAAGTGATCCAGGCTTTATGCCGTCAGTTGCGCTTAGGCGCTCACATGGCCGAGGTACACGGAACAATTGAGGCAGATACACATGAAGAGTTCTTAGTAAAACTATTGTCGGAAGCCCTTGAGAACCGTCAAGTTGAGCGACAGAAGCGATACATCCAACAGGCAGGGTTTGATCTCATGAAAGGTTTTGATGAGTTTGATTTTTCAGGTCTCACTTTGCCGATTGATTTGACACCCGACAGCCTACGCTCATGTGATTTCATTGGGAACAAACAAAACCTTATCCTCTATGGACGCCCCGGCACCGGAAAAACACATCTGGCGATCGCCTTGGGGCTGGAAGCCTGCAAACGTGACTACCGGGTTGTCTACTTCAAGACAAGCCGTCTGGTTAACTTGCTTTCAGAGGCTCGGGCTAAACGACTTGAAGACAGATTCTGGCGTAAGCTCGCCAAAGCTGATTTGTTGATTTTGGACGAATGGGGCTACATCCCTTTTGAACGTGTGGGGACACAATTATTGTTTGAGGCGATCTCAGATTGCTACGAGAAAAGGAGCGTGATGATTACGACCAATTTACCTTTCGACGAATGGAACACCATCTTTTATGACCAGAAGTTGACCGCTGCGATCCTGAACCGCCTGGTCCACCACGGTAAACTTCTCATGCATGAAGGTCAAAGCTACCGATTGCGGCATTCAAAGATGCAATAGATGGTAAGGAGTTCGAGGGGTGGCTGGATTTTAACTTCCATGTGGCTGATTTCATGCTTGTCAAATACACCTTTTTCAAGTTTTTCGATGCCGGAGATCGTGCTTGGATGTTATTGAAGGGATTTCCGTCAAGGACATCCTCCTTATTATCCGTCAAACAAACCCCATGGCCACTTTTTCTGATATCGATACCAATATAAAACACGGTGTGCGTCACCTTTTGAAAATATTGCAGAGAAGTAATTCGCGGAACCATACGGGTATCCTACCTTGTGAGAGATGTGAGGCTTAAACTTGATAAAGTAGCATAAATTTCGCACATTTGAATAAAGAGGACATGGAACCTCGTCTCACTTGGTAAAATTGATTTTAGGAAATAACAAACC
>CAZXSP010000126.1:0-3709 GCA_964643285.1 uncultured Eubacteriales bacterium | reverse complement strand
AAACTTCAATTCCGAACATGATGCAACGTTTGCTATTGTCTGATAAATATAGTATATGGACGAACTCTAAGTGGTACCAATCCCGCTTGCTTGGAGTGCGGACATTTACGAAATGCAAAGACGTGACGGAATTCTTCATCAAACAGGGGGTCTTGTTATTGGACCTGCGGATAGAGGATCATCCGATCCTCACTTTTCCCGAGAGGAAGAAAGTTAAATTTTACTGGCAGGGCCGGGAGATGGACGGTTATGAGAACGAGCCCATCGCCAGCGCTCTCCACGCGGCAGGAGTCAAAGTGCTGCACAAAAGCCTTGTCTTGGAAAAACCAAGGGGCATTTTTTGTGCTATCGGGAACTGCTCTTCCTGCCTTGTCGTAGTCGACGGAGTACCAAATGTCAGAGCCTGTACCGAAAAACTCAAAGAAGGCATGCACGTTGAGCGGCAGGATGGCCCAGGGCCTGCCCCTAAAGCTTAGGAGGTGAAGCGGGTGAAAGAAACACAACTTGCTATCGTCGGAGCGGGACCGGCTGGCATCAGTGGAGCGTTGGAAGCCGCTTCACACGGGGTAAAAGTAACAGTTATAGACCGGGACAGTGTTATAGGCGGTCAGCTAATCAAACAGACCCACAAGTTTTTTGGTTGGCACAAAGTGTCCGCCGGGACACGCGGCATCATCATCGCGCAGAATATGGCCAAACAGATGTTGGAACATCCCAACATCACTTTCCTCCCTGATACAGAGGTGCTCGGTTACTATTCTGACGGCGTACTGCTTCTGGAAACCCCTAACGGCATTGAGCGCCTGAAATGCGAGCGCACTTTTGTAGCCACGGGCGCCGTAGAGAAATCGCTTTTGTTCCCGGGTAACGATTTGCCCGGCGTTTATGGGGCCGGCGCAGTTCAGACCCTAATGAACGTTCACGGAGTAAGACCGGGACAATCAGTTCTTATGGTTGGTTCGGGTAACATCGGCCTTATCGTCAGTTACCAGTTGGTTCAAGCAGGCGTGAAGGTCGCCGCTATCGTTGAGGCAGCGCCCGGCATCGGCGGATATGCTGTTCACGCATCAAAAGTCCGAAGACTGGGAATTCCCGTTCTCACTTCACACACCGTAAAAGAAGTTTACGGTAAGGATGAAGTGGACGGCGCCACTATTTGGCAGTTGGATTCAAATTGGCAAGGAGTCCCCGGAACCGAACAGGATCTCGATGTAGATGTAGTATGCATCGCCATCGGGCTCACCCCGCTTTCCGAGATTTTGTGGCAAGCCGGCGCCGAAATGGCCTATGTGGGAGCGTTGGGCGGGTTTGTGCCGCTTATTGACGAGAACATGGAGACAACCGCGAAAGGCGTATTCGTTGCGGGAGACGCCGCTGGAATCGAGGAAGCCTCCACTGCCATGGCGGGCGGAAAGCTTGCGGGTCTTTGTATAGCGGCCAGCCTGGACAAAATTCAAGGCGAAGCCTTTACATCGAAACGTGACGAAATCAAAAATGAGCTCAAGGGTCTTCGTTCCGGGCCTACCGGCGCAAAAATCATGGCCGGCCAGGAACAAGTCAGAAAGCTATTGGAAAAGAGGGTGAGTTCTTGAGCGATACAACTCTTATCAGAACGGGCGTACCCTCCGCGTCGGATATTGAAAAGGTGACACCCCCGCAAGAACTCAGGGAAAAAGGTCCTGTAGTTATGATCGAGTGTTTCCAAGAGATTCCTTGCGACCCGTGCGCCTATGCTTGCAATTTTGATGCCATTAAAGAGTTTGAAGATATTAACCATATCCCAAAAACCGAGTGGGCTAAGTGCACCGGGTGCGGTCTTTGTGTTGCGGCCTGTCCCGGACTGGCCATTTTCTTAGTGGACGAAAGCGCAAAAGACGGCACCTGTCGGATTCTCATGCCTTATGAACAAAGCCCGCTACCTGTCAAAGGCCAGGAAGTAGACCTTTTGGACAGAGCCGGCGCTGTAGTAGGTAAAGGAACCGTAGAAAGGGTTATCCCCGGCAGGAAGCCCCAAGGTACTCCCGTAGTGTGGGTCAAGGCTCCGAAGGAACTTTCCCTCGTTGCCCGGAACCTGCGCACGGTGTAGGGAGGCTAGGTGACCATGAAGGAAGAAGATATCATTGTTTGCAGGTGTGAAGACGTTACTTTAGGACAGATAAGAAAGGCCATCGCTGAGGGCGCGACCACCATGGATGAGATCCGCAGGATCACTAGGGCCGGTATGGGTCCTTGTCAAGGGCGCACTTGTCGGCTGCTTATTGCCGCAGAGCTCGCCAAGGCTCAGGGCAAGCAGGTGGCCGAAATTCCGCCGTCAACTTTCAGACCGCCCACAAAGGCCGTAAAAATGGGCGATCTTGCCTTGGCAGCCAGTAAGGAGGAGAAATAGCCTTGAGACCTACAGCAGATGTAGTAGTCGTGGGAGGCGGAGTAGTAGGCGCCGCCGCGGCATACAACCTCCTTAAAGCCGGGGTCAAAAATGTCGTGGTGTGCGAGAAAGATACATTCGCCCACGGTTCTACCGGGCGGTGCGGCGCTGGCGTCCGCGAGCAGTGGGGTTCCGAAGGCAACTGCCTTTTGGCCCAAGCGTCGTTGGATATTTTGGAGAACCTTCAGGAGGAGCTTCAATACGATCATTCCCTGGAGTTCAAACAGAACGGCTATCTGATGATGGCCCACACCGACAAAGAGTGGGAACAATTCCAAAAGAACGTTGAAGTGCAGCATAAGCTCGGTATCAAGTCACAGCTTCTGACTCCCAAAGAGGCTACCGAAATAGTTCCTCAGTTGAACACTGAAGGAATGCGCGGTGCCACTTTCAACGCCAGGGACGGGCATGCGAATCCCTTCCATACCAACAGAGCCTACCTCGCAGCCGCCGAAAGATTGGGCGGCGATGTCAATTACTTCACCGAAGTGACTGACGTCAAACTCAAGAACGGCAAAGTCCAGTCGGTAGTTACAGACAAGGGCGAGATTTCTACGCCAGTAGTCATTAACGCGGCCGGACCTTGGGCAAAGCAAGTGGGCGAGATGGTGGGAATCGATTTGCCGCTCTATACCGAGAGGCACCAGATCTTGGCGACCGAGCCTGTAGGGTTCCTCCTGGGCCCCATGCTTATGTCGTTTTCTATAGGCATCTATTGCCAGCAGACCCCTCACGGGTCGTTGGTAATGGGCATAGGCGACCCCAACGAACCCAAAGGTTACGATATCGGGCATTCGTGGCAATTCGTCCACGAAATGTCCAGGATCATGTGCGGACTTCTGCCGCCCCTCAAAGAGGTGCGCGTAGTCAGGCAGTGGTCCGGATTATATACAATCAGTCCCGATGCCCACCCGATTCTGGGTGTTGTACCGGGTATTGACGGCTACTACCAGGCGGTAGGGTTTAGCGGTCACGGCTTTATGTTGGCGCCTGTTGTGGGAGAACTTTTGACCTCACAAATTTTGGGCCAAAAGCTTTCTATCGACATCAGCAATTTGGATCTTGGCCGATTCGAAAGAGGAGATTACCGCGTAGAACCGTCAGTAGTGTAGTGTTTTGAAGTAGACTTGTTTGGATTGTTGTTTGGGCTTCCAAAAGGGTCAAGCAGGATTTAAGCAATATCCGGCGAAGTTTTCCCTTAAGCATGTTTTGGGGGGATGACCCCTTGGAAGCCCAATCTGTCATAGACACTTTGGCGGCTGTAATACAGCGGCCCATAACCTT
>CAZXSP010000125.1:0-3729 GCA_964643285.1 uncultured Eubacteriales bacterium | reverse complement strand
GGAATCACTGAAATCCCCGGCGGTTATGGTTGGATTGAGCCGCGCGCCGGCTTCGAGAGCCATTTTGACGTGCCCCCGGCCCATTTGGGCTATCGTCCGGGGCGCGCCTGGTGGGCATTCCAGGATGTACAAGATATTGCGGATTCAAGTTATTCCACGGTGATAAAACAAATAACTGACGAAAGGGATCGCCTGGAAAGCCAGTGGTTGGAGGCTCAAACTGATTTTGAAAAAGCTGTCCAAGCCCAGTTGCCTATAGATCGGAAGAAAGCGCAAGCTTCTTTGACTGAATACACCCATAGGCAGGCGAGGCTTTGTTGGCGAACGTGGCGGAAACTGTTTCGGAACTTGATCTAGAAATTTAATCCATTCACAATCTTCAGAAATTCGGGGCGGCCGGAAAATGTACCGGCTGCCTTATTTTTTTGGCTTTGTGGGTACGAGCATAAGTCGACATGTCGTGTCGTCCTATGTCATTTTGTGTCGCCACTACGAAGGAGATAAACACAACAGCCGAGTAACAAGAGTGAAAGGTTTCTGTTGGGTGAATTTTTTGCCTACAATGTAGCATTTCCCGCAGAAATCTCCTCCCGTGCGTTCTTGTGACTCGCATTGGGTTGTCCGACACATGAATAAGGGAACAGTCAGCTGTTTGTCACGCGGCACCAATTGGTATCTTGAGCTGTCGTTCCAACACCCTGTGCCACGACAATCCGCAGTATCGGAAGGGGGCGAAAGATTAGCTTAAAGACCCGAAATCCGACCGGAATGAGAAAACACACCGGAAAATAGCCGCTGGCGTACCACCGGCTAAGGCCGAGGCAAAGGAGGACCGCAAATTGACGTTTATTACCGAAGGATATGTCGTAACTTTTCTTACCGAGCTGGCTTTTTGCATCATATTGTGGATCACCATCAGCCGCGCAAAACAAGGGTTGAAGCTGCCTTACATCCGCAAAGTTGGCGGACTTGACGCTATCGATGAGGCCATAGGGCGGGCAACCGAGATGGGCAGACCTGTACACTTTGGACCCGGACTTAGCGACGTGAACGAGGCGCAAACATTGGCCGCTATGGGAATCTTGGACTACGTGGCCACAAAGACGGCCAGACAGGACGTTCCCTTGATAGTAACCAACAACAAAATCATGGTTCAGTCGGTCAGTGAGGAAATCGTTAAAAACGCCTACACTATGGAAAGAAAGCAAGACTCTTACAACCCTGACAACGTCAGATACCTAAGCGACCAACAGTTTGGGTACGCGACCGGGGTTACAGGAATCCTAAGGCGCGAAAAAGCAGCTACCAACATCCTCATCGGCGCTTTCTGGGCCGAATCCCTTATTTTTACCCAAACAGGTTATGAAATAGGGGCTATTCAAATTGCAGGCACAGCCAATACCCACCAAATTCCTTTCTTCGTGGCATCATGCGACTACTGCTTGATGGGTGACGAGATTTATGCGGCTTCTGCATATCTAACTCAGGAATCAGTTCTTTTGGGCAGCCTTGTGGCATCCGACTGGGTAAAAATAGGGCTCATTTTCGTTTTGATCATAGGCGCAGGGTTCATTTTCACGGGCAATGATGGCCTTGCTAAACTACTAAAACGCTAAAAGGAGGGGTATAAATGAGACGCGAAATTCCCATGGCGATTACCTTAATCACGGCTATCATCTACGCTTTGGCATTTTACTCAACTGTTCCTGCCGCCAAGCCTATCCAGCAAAGCTTGGATAAATGGTTCTTGATTGTGACCGGGTTCAGTTGTCTTCTGGGCATAGCAAACCTTACCAGAATCCATGGTAAGAATATACAATTGCGCAAAGGCTCCGTAACGAGAAGCGGCATCCTTCTGGGTTCAATGTACGTAACCCTTCTGATTGGCGTCTTCCTGGGCCATAGCGGAACCCAGTTGACCTGGATTTATAACAACGTAATAGCGCCACTGGATGGCACCATGTACGCTATCCTCGTGTTCTACATTGGCTCAGCTTCATATAGGGCTTTCAGAGCCAGAAATCTGGAAGCTTTTTGTCTACTGGCGGCCGGCATCATCGTTATGTTAGGACAAGCGCCGATTGGCGCCAGCATCTCTTCACAAATTCCAAAGTGGTCTTCGTGGATCCTTGACATTCCCAACGCAGCAGGCATGAGAGGAATCATGCTGGGCGCGAGCCTTGGAGCTGTATCACAGGCTTTCAGAATCATGGTGGGGATCGAGCGACGGCATCTTGGGACAAATTAGAGGAGGTGTAAAACGTGAATTCATCTTGGCTTAACCGTAACGCAGACAGAATCTTGTACGTTTTGATCATTTTGTTTGTAAGCTATGCCATTATCTCGCCAATAGGTTTGCCAATTCCATTGAGCAAAGAGACAGAAGTTTTGTACAACTTCATCGAGACTATACCGGCGGGTAAAGCGGTATACATGGGGTTTGACTACCAGGCATCTTCAATGGCGGAGATAGAACCAAACGCAGTAGCACTCATGCGGCACTTTTTCAGCCGCGACATCAGGGTAGTTTGCGCGGGGATAACAGCGGAATCCGGCGCGCTTATAGATAAGGTTATCGATATGATCCGCGTTGATTTCCCGGACAAAGAATACGGCGTTGACTGGGTTAACATCGGATATAAGCCCGGGGGCAACGTTTTCTTGCAGGCGCTGACCAACAGCATCAGCGAGGCAGCAGGAGGAGTAGACTATAAAGGAACAACGCTGGGTTCACTGCCTCTCATGAATCAGGTAAAGTCTTTGAAGGACGTAGAAATCGCTTGCTCCATGGGTTCTTTGGGAGATGGACTTTCTTCTTACGTAAAAATGATCGGAACACCTATCAATATTCCCGTAACGGGTGCATGTTTTGCGGTTAGTATTCCTGAAAGCATCCCGCTTTTTCAGGCCGGACAATTGACAGGCCTTCTTCAAGGAATGCGGGGAGCCGCGGAATACGAACAGCTAATCAAAAAACCCGGCACCGCAGCCGCCGGGATGGACGCCCAAAGCCTAACCCACCTGCTTATTATCGCTTTTGTGATTATCGGTAACGTGCAATATTTCCTGGACAAGTCCAAGAAGGGGGGCAACGCCAATGTCTAGCATAGCCAATTGGGTTGCAGCTCTTTTAACCTTTGCGCTTTTTAGCGTCATTTTCAAACAAAACGAAGCTTACTACTGGGCGGAGCACCTTTTCGTAGGTTCATCCGCGGGGTACTTTGTGGCGCAGACATTCGGCAACTACATTAAGCCTACAATAACTGAAGACATTATCAAGAACGGGAAATGGCAATTTATCATTCCCGTAGTGCTGGGCCTTCTGATGTATACCCGACTCTCGCCTAAAACCCAGTGGATATCCCGATATCCTGTATCTCTGACCATGGGTGTTGGCGCGGGAGTTGTGTTGACCACAACGTGGAAACCCATGCTGCTCGACCAGGTAGCAGCCACCGTAAGACCCCTGGCATCGGGCGCCAAAGGCTCCGTGGCAATCAACGCAGCGCTTCTTTTAATCGGCGTTGTGACCACTTTGTCGTTCTTCCTTTTCACTGTGCAGCCCAAAGGTATTGCCGGCGTGAGCTCTAAGATTGGCCGCTACACCATGATGCTTGCCTTCGGGGCCGCTTTCGGTACAACTGTTATGGCAAGGGTTTCGTTGTTCCTGGGAAGAATGCAGTTCATTCTGGTAGATTTCCTGGGGGTAGCTAAATAACGTTCCCGCTT
>CAZXSP010000124.1:0-3730 GCA_964643285.1 uncultured Eubacteriales bacterium | reverse complement strand
CAGGCCCCAACGAACCGATGCTTGGGTCCTCAGGGGAACAAAGGTCGGTGAGGAAGGGTCCTCCCAGGCACACTGCCGACCTATCACACGGGCTATGTCCCTCGCAGGCCCATAGAAACGGCGGCTTGGGTCCTCCGGGGACCAAAGGTTGGCGAGGAAGGGTCCTCCCAGGCACATTGCCCGTCCACCACAAAGCCTATGTCCCCACACGGCCCACCGCTGGCCTACGTACCCCACACAACCCCCAAAGGTCCGCTAGATTTGCCAAATAACCGGTATCAACACAGCCGCAAGGGTAATTGTGATGACAGACAAAGGTAATCCCAGCCGCCAATAATCGGTGAACTTGTAGCCGCCGGGGCCCATGACCAGCATATTTGATTGATGTGCAATGGGAGTGAGGAAAGCCGAAGAAGAAGCTATGCAAACGCCCATCAGAAAGGCGTCCGGTGCTGCCCCGATCGAAGTGGCCATACCTACGGCGATCGGGCCCATGAGCACGGCTGTGCCTGTCCCGCTTATAAGGTTCGTAACTGCCACCGTCATGAGCATCAAGACCACTAGCATACCAACGGGTGGCAGGTAGCCTGATAGCCCCGTAAGCACCCCGGCGATAGTTCCCGAGACCCCACTTTTCTGCAACGCGCCACCTAAAGGCAAAAGGGTTCCCAACAGAATAATGGTGGGCCATTCAACGGCCTGGTAAAACTCTCGGGCGCTTATCACCTTTAGCATGGCCATGAGAATCGCTACGCTGGAAAAGGCGATTTGGACGGGTAAGACACCCAAAGTGGTGAGCAGAATACCGGCGGCGAAAAGGGCTAACGGCAGATATTTGTTGGTTTTATTACCTTCTACATTCACACTAACCTGGCGTTGCGATAAAGGAAGGCAACTCATTTTTTGGCAGGTGTCCCGTAAAAGTGTGGCAGGAGCCTGCAGAAGCAGAATATCGCCGGCCTGAAACCTCAGACTCTTCAGCCTAGTAATAGAAAGATGCCCCTTTCTGGACACCGCCACGAGGTTTACGTTGTACCTATTCCTGAGCTGGCTTTCCACAGCCGTCCGCCCAACCAGAAACGAATCCTCTCTAAGAACAACCTCGACAAGGGAAAAGTCATCAGATCTAATAGAAGTGATTTCCTCCAAATGGCGAAGCTTTGCGCCACGCAGCGTCATACCGGTCCTGTTTATTAGGTCGGTAAGCTCCAAGTTCGTCGTTTTCACCACAAGCAGGTCGCCTGCCAGAAGATTTTCGTTACCCTTAGGAATAATGACCCCCGTGCCCAGCCGGTTGATTCCCAAAACCTGCACTTCCAGGTGGAATACATCAGAAAGGGCCCTAACTCTTTTGCCTGCCATCTTAGAGGTTTCAGTGACAACGACTTCGGCGAAATATTCACCGATGTTGAAAAAATCCTCCTCTTGCTGGCTTTCCCGGACGGGAATAAGCCGAATCCCAATCCCCACGACGAACGCTATCCCCAAAACGACCAAGGTTACACCTATAGGCGCGAAATCAAAGAAAGCAAAAGGGTTTCCGGTTGCTTGCGTACGGTAGTCGGACACGATCAAATTAGGAGGTGTGCCGATGACCGTCACCATGCCGCCCAACAAAGAAGCAAATGAAATGGGCATAAGAAATTTGGAGGGTGTTTGTTTGCTGTCTTTGGCTGCCCGTATGGAAACGGGCAACATCAAAGCGAGCGCGCCGATATTGTTCATGAAGGCCGACAGAAAGGCCGTTACCAGCATCAGCCCGGCAATTTTCCCGTTGGGGTTTTGGATTTTTCGATTGAGCCAAAGTATAAGGTCTTCAGCTACGCCTGACTTAACCAACGAAGCGCTTATAACCAGTATGGACGCGACGGTTATGACAGCGGGATGGCTGAACCCCGAAAAAGCCTCTTCGGGCGTAATTATACCGGCGAAAGTGAGGAATAGTACGCCCAAGGTGGACACAAATTCATACCGCACTTTGCCGCGGGCGAAAAAGTAAAGAAGCAAGGCTATAACGAAGAACACCAAAACCTGCCCGGCCATAACTCATCTCCTCTTAAACACCATTTTTACATATTCGTCATCTCGGCAAAAGTACCGCGCCCCGGATGCGCGCATACACTACATTACGTAAACAAGAAAAGGTGATGCCAGGTGACAAAGATTTCGTGCCCCATTGTGCTTACCAAGGATTTTATCCCCGCCGGCAAAAATAACCGCCCGGGCGGCGTTATGGCTGCCAAGTATATTACCATCCACGATACGGACAATTCCAGCGTTGGCGCCAACGCCAAAGCACACGCCGCCTATCTCAAGGGGAACACAGCCGCGAATCTGCCGGTTTCGTGGCACTTTACAGTTGACGGGGACGGTTGCGTGCAGCATCTGCCGCTCACGGAACACGGTTGGCACGCGGGAGACGGGCATGGCCCCGGAAATATGAGCAGCGTAGCCATGGAAATATGTGAAAACGCCGACGGCGACAGGGCCAAAACCGAGGAAAACGCGGCAAAGCTCACAGCTTGGCTGCTCATTGTGCTGGAATTGGATTTGCCGTCCGTAGTACCGCATCGCTACTGGTCAGGGAAGAATTGCCCCCATTTGCTGCTCCGGCGTTGGGATGACTGGCTCGAAGAAGTGGCTCGGTACAACGCGGATTACAGCGCATCGTACAACTCGCCGTCCGTGTGGAACCCCGACACCGAAATCGACTTTATTAGAAGGGACGGGCTGATCGATTCCGCTCACAAATCTTCCGATCATCTCACATGGGGGGAATTTGCCACGGTTCTCAATAGGCTCAGGCGCGTAAGGCAATAAAAGGTTCAAACGATATACGAAGTTGGTTATGTTTGTCATAATTGTGTGGAAGGAAAGTTCAAATATTTCCAACAAAGCGCGCAGGGGGAGAAGCCAATGGCCAAATATATTCCTGAACCTTTCAAAATCAAAATGGTGGAACCATTGCACCTCACCACAAAAGACGAACGCAAGCGGTACCTGGAGGAAGCCCACTATAATCTGTTTTCTTTGAAAAGCGACTATGTCTACATTGATATGTTGTCAGACAGCGGCACGGGCGCCATGAGCGATGATCAATGGGCAGGCATGATGAAAGGCGACGAAAGCTACGCCGGTTCACGGGGATATTACCGACTTATGGACGCGGTTAAGGATATCTTCGGCTACAGGTTTTTTCAGCCGGTCCACCAAGGCCGGGCCGCGGAAAAAGTGTTGCTACCTTGCCTGCTGAAAAAAGGGCAGTATTCCGTGGCCAATATGCACTTTGACACTACCAGAGGACATGTGGTTCTTTGCGGGGCCCAGGTAAAAGATATAGTGGTCCCCGAAGCCCGCGATACCGTCAATTACTCGCCATTTAAAGGGAACATGGATGTCCCGGCTCTGGATGCCTTCATAAAGGAAAAGGGCCGCGACAACATCGGCGTCATCATAATGACTGTCACCAACAACACAGCAGGCGGGCAGCCTGTTTCCATGGAAAACATCAGGCAGACGGCGGAAATAGCCGACAAATACGGTATTCCAATGATTTTGGACGCCGCGCGGTTTGCTGAAAACGCCTACTTCATAAAAACTCGCGAACCGGGTTACTCCGATAAATCCATCTTGGACATCACCCGGGAGGCTTTCAGTTACGCATGTGCCTTTACGATGTCCGCCAAAAAGGATGCCATAGTCAACATGGGCGGCCTTATAGGAATCAAAG
>CAZXSP010000123.1:0-3745 GCA_964643285.1 uncultured Eubacteriales bacterium | reverse complement strand
TACATGCTGCAGCAAAGCCAAGGCGGCGGCAAACAGGTTATGCAGTTTGGGCGCTCCAGGGCGCGCCTTCAAGCCGATGTTCATGACAAAGTAACTTTTCAGGATGTGGCAGGAAGCGAAGAAGCAAAAGAGGAACTTCGCGAGATTGTCGATTTTCTGCGGCATTCCAAAAAGTATGCTGAAATTGGGGCCAGAATTCCCAAGGGTGTACTGTTGTTTGGCCCTCCCGGGACAGGTAAAACTTATATTGCCAGAGCAGTTGCGGGTGAGGCGGCTGTTCCTTTCCTTTCCATAAGCGGTTCTGATTTTGTGGAAATGTTTGTGGGTATAGGCGCCGCCAGGGTCAGAGATTTGTTTGACCAAGCCAAAAAACGCGCGCCTGCCATCGTCTTTATTGACGAAATCGATGCAGTCGGCCGAATGAGGGGCGCCGGTATGGGAGGGGGCCACGATGAACGTGAGCAAACCCTTAACCAGCTTCTTGTGGAAATGGATGGGTTTTCCGCGAATCAAGGTATTATTGTCATGGCCGCTACCAACAGGCCCGATATACTCGACTCGGCTCTTTTGCGCCCGGGCCGGTTTGACCGTCAAATAATCCTAGACAAGCCGGATCTCAGGGCCAGGCTTGCGATTCTAAAAGTTCACACCCGCGGCAAGGCATTGTCTAAAGAGGTTGACTTGGAAGTTCTGGCCAAGGGCACCGCTGGCTTCACTCCGGCAGACTTGGAGAACCTAGTAAACGAAGCAGCTATTCTCACAGCGCGCCACAGAAAACGCAGAATCGCCATGGAAGAACTGGAAGAGGCGACTCATAGAGTCGTGGCCGGGCCGAGGAAGAAGTCAAGGGTTCTGAACGAAAAAGAAAAAAGGACCATAGCCTTTCACGAAGCGGCTCACGCGTTGGTAGCCAAAACGCTTCCCAACAGCGATCCTGTGCACGAGGTAACCATAGTCTCCCGAGGGGCCGCTTTAGGGTATGTGTTGCAGCTGCCGGAAGAGGATAGGTATCTGGTGACTCGAGGCGAAATCTTGGACCGTGTTACCACGGCTTTAGCCGGTCGAGCTGCTGAGGAAATGATGTTCGAAGATGTTTCCAGCGGCGCGGCCAACGATATAGAAACTGCAAGTCATTTGGTGCGTCGTATGATTATGGAATTCGGTATGTCCGAAAAGCTGGGGCCTTTGGCTTTTGGCAAAAAGGAAGGACAGGTTTTTCTTGGAAGAGATATCGGCCGCGAAAGAGATTTTTCGGAGGAAGTCGCAGCAGCCATCGACAAAGAAGAACGTCGAATTATACAAGAATGCTACCAAAAAGCCATGTCCATCTTGCAGGACAAAAGAGATGTTTTGGAGACTTTGGCTGAAACCCTTTTGGAAAAGGAGACCGTCAAAGGGGAAGAATTGGATATGATTTTGCACGGGCAGAGTATTCCTCAAGTAGAGGAAACGCTGCAGCCCGGGGCAATAGAGGATGGTATTAAAGCTGAGCCGCAAAAAGGGGCTCTTTCGGATTCCCCGAATCCGCGGGTTGCGACCGTACCGGAAAACATCGGAAACTAGGAAGTGAGTATTCTGAAAGCGAATGGGGCCGCCGGGGAACCGGCGGTCTTTGTTTTTGTCACAAGGACTCGCTTCAGTTTACGGAGAATAGTAAAGTCTGGCAGGTGATTCAATGTCCAAACCTACCGACAAACCATATGTGCATTTTGCGGAAGTATATGACCGCATAATGGCTGACGTGCCTCACAGGCGCTGGGTTGATTATATTCAAGGCGTGTGGGCCAGGTTTTGTTTTTCTCCAAGCACTGTTCTGGACTTAGCCTGTGGTACCGGCAGTTTGTCTCTTGTCCTCGCAGAAAGGGGATACCAAGTTGTGGGCGTCGATTCCTCCCCGAATATGCTGGCAGTTGCGAAAAGGAAAGCAAAGTCCGCGAACTTGTACATTGACTTTGTCCAAAGCAAAATGCAAAATTTCAGCCTAAAAAACCCTGTAGACGCTGCGGTATGCGTGTTCGACAGCCTCAACTACCTGATACAACCTGAACACGTTCAGGCAGCTTATAAAGCGGTTTCCAAAGCCCTTGTGCCCGAGGGCTTGTTCGTTTTTGACGTGAACACAGCCAATAGACTGGCAGCCATTCCAAGGGAAACTTCGATTATGGAAGGGTCTGACTATTACGTGGTTTGGAACGATCATTACGACTCGGGCAAAAAGTGGTGGAAAGTAAAGCTTACGGGGTTCATAAAGCAGGGCGCTGCGTGGATGAGATTTGACGAAATCCACAAAGAGCGCGCATTTTCCTTAGATAGCCATAAAAATTGGCTTAAAGAGGCAGGATTTGCCGTACTCGGTGTGTATCATTCAACGACGTTTTACCCGGCTTCTGAAAATGATACTTCCAGGGCCTATTTTGTAGCGAAAAAAGAATGAGACTCGCCGTTTCGGATATAAGCTACATGTAATGGGGAGGTAACCATGAACAAAGAGCGTTGGCACAAACTCGTAGAAGAGCTAAAAAAAGAAGAACTCACCGGAATCGCCCTGATGCCGGGCCCCAATCTGTTTTACATGACGGGGCTTCGCATGGGTTTGTCTGAACGACCGACTATGTGTGTGGTTGAGGCTTCGGGCAAAGCAACTTTTCTCATGCCGAAGCTTGAAAGGACAAAAGGCGAAGATGTTTCCGCGGCATTACAGGAAAAGGGCGTAGAGATCGAATTCTTCGTTGATTCTTTTTCCGATGAAGAAGGCCCCAAAGACGCTTTTAAACGCGTGTTTCAGGGCAAACAAGGCACGTGGGCTCTTGAGTACACGGCCGCCAGGATGCTCGAGTACTCACTGATGAAGGATGCCATAGGCGACTTCCCGTTCGTCGACGGAGTGCAAGTGATGAAAGAGCTTCGTCACACAAAAGATGCTCAAGAAATTGAGACCATGCAGAAGGCGTGTGCTTTATGCGATCAAGGTATTGACATAGCAAGAAAGCTTTTGACACCCGGCAAGGCCGCATCCGAGGTGGTACCCGAAGTAGAAAAGGAACTCAAAAAAGCGGGTTGCGATGGTCTTTTTATGATGCTTGCTACCGGACTTGATACGGCTGTTCCCCATGCGTCCACAAGCACGGCGCCAACCAAAGAAGGGGACGCAGTTTGGCTTGATCTTTGTGTTCAGGTGGGCGGTTATTGGGGAGACATAACCCGCAGCTGGTCAATAGGGGAACTCAGTGATGAAATGAAAAGAGTATACGAGATAGTCAAAAAGGCCCAAGAGCATTGCCGACTCAACGCAAAACCGGGCATGACCGGCGCCGAAGTAGACGCTTTGGCCAGGGATGTTATTGCCTCGTACGGTTACGGGGATGAGTTCTTGCACAGGACAGGACATGGCTTAGGGCTTGAAGTCCACGAGGAACCTTATATCGTGGCGCATAATCACGTACCTTTGGAAGTGGGCACCACCTTTACCATTGAGCCCGGTATTTACTTGGCAGGTAAAGGCGGGGTCAGGATAGAGGATGACGTGGTGTTAACGGAGGATGGCTGCAAAAGCCTTACTATGTATCCGAGGAATCTTATAGACGACGACCCAAAACTGGTGGTGTAACATAGTTTGAACCCAACGACCGTTGGTGGCCGGTTCCAAGCGCAAAGCTTGGAACCGGGCATTACATACCATTATTTGCCGCACGACAAATGGAAGACTTTATCTATCAATGTTTTTTGCAGAGTGCCTATAACCAAA
>CAZXSP010000122.1:0-3749 GCA_964643285.1 uncultured Eubacteriales bacterium | reverse complement strand
ACAAGCGAGTTCATGTTCGGCATAACACTTGGCTACGAGATCAAAAACGGAAAACTTGGCAAAGCCATAAAGGACACCACCATTTCAGGTGTGGCATTCGACGTCTTGAAAACCGTCACAATGGTTTCAAAAGACATGAAGTGGCTTTCCGCGGGGATGTGCGGCAAAAAGCAAGCGATTCCGGTAGGAATGGGCGGACCGGCCATTAAGTGCGTCGTGAGTATAGGGGGCAGATGATGGTGAAAGATATGAAACATGTTGCCTTACAGGGGCTTTTGGCCCTGTTGGAAGCAGGCGCCGACAAAGCGCAGGTGAGTGTCAGTTTTACCGACAAGCACGAAATGAACGTAGATCAAGGAGAGCTGAGCCTTTTAAGAACCACTTTTGACACTTGGTGCGGGCTCACGGCCATAAAAGACGGCAGAAAAGGAAGCACAGTCACCAACAAATCGGATACGGTTTCGTTGAAGGACGCAGCTCAAGAGGCCGTGAAAATTGCAGTCTCGTCACAACCTGATGCGGCGAACGACATTTCCGAGTATCAGCCCCCCGCGACTTTTACTGCCGGCAGCGAATCACCTGACCTTGCCAAAATGCACTTCCGATTGAAAGAGCTCTTAAAAGACACGTCCGCCAAGTACCCAAAGGCAGTCTTGCGCCAGGTCATATTGGATTTTGGGCATACCACGGGGTACTTTCTTAACTCTAACGGCGTGGATTTTACCACACGTTCAGGCGCATATAACTGCATGGCTATGTTCTCCTCCAAAGAGGGCGAGCAAGTTTCGTCTTTCAACTATACGGGGTTTTCCACCAGGGAACTTGACAGAAATCTGATGGAATACGGCTCGCTTGACACATTGTTGGAGCAATCGAGTGAGCAGATTTACACAAATCCATTGCAAGGGAAATTCGTGGGTGATGTAATCGTCACGCCGCTTTGTTCTGACCTGATGCTTGGGTTTTTGTTGGATTCCTTGGGAGACCGTTCCGTGATTTCCGAGACAAGCGTGTACAAGGATAAAGTAGGCCAATCCGTGGCGAGCCCGCTTCTAACTGTCCATTCCATGCCAGTCTCCCCCGAGATTTCAGCCGGATATTTCGTAACCCCCGACGGCTACGCCGCTCAAAACAGCACCATAGTCGAAAAAGGCGAATTAAAAGGACTGCTTTTGGGCCTCTATGGGTCGAAAAAGACAGGCAGACCCAAAGCGGTTAACGCAGGAGGCGCAATTGTTGTAGAACCCGGAGAAACCGATTATCGGGAGATGGTCCGCTCTGTTAAAAAAGGACTTCTGATGACGAGGTTTTCAGGAGGAATGCCCAGCGACAGCGGAGATTTCTCGGGGGTTGCCAAAAATAGCTACCTTATTCAAGATGGGGAGATAAAACATCCTGTAAGCGAGGCCATGATATCCGGGAATTTAGCCGAAATGCTGCTAAATATAACTTCCATATCTAAAGAGCGCGTGAACTTTGGCATGGCAGTTTTACCTTGGATGTCAGTCCCAAATGTTACAATTTCCGGGAAATAGCTTTCCTTTCAATGATGACGATGCTGAAGATGGTACCGAATACCGCGGATACGGACGTAGTATCCGCGGTATTCGGTACGTTTTAGGCTACTTATTGCTACCGCTTAGCTCTTTACCTGAGTTCTCAATATAGTCACGTGTAGACTTCTTGATACTCTCGGGAATATCTTTACCCAAGGGGAATTGCCCCGCGTTGGCGATCCTGTGCGTGAACGATAGCACCAAATCCCCAAGCATTGCCAAATGTTCCCCGTCTATATGTTCGATGGTGTCCCCGGGCGCGTGGATATACGTACTGCCGCCACCGGATCTCATGAAAGTTACCGAGGGCACGCCTTTGTGCCCCAAAGGGATGCAGTCGCCGGAATATATAGACTGGCGCGGGGTTAGGCCGATGCTAAATTCCTTACCCATGATTTCGAGATAGTTGAGCAGCTTATCAGAACCCATAACCGAAGCGCCGTTTTGGCCCACAATACCGCCTGCCACATCGACGTTAACCATAAACAAGTGGCGATCGAGTTCATCTTTGTACCTTTCGATATACGCCCAAGAGCCCTTGAGCCCAAATTCCTCGCTGCCAAACCACACAAATCGAAGGGTCCTTTTCGCAGGGTGGCGGCTGAAATGCCTTGCCATTTCCATAATAGTGGCTGAGCCCGCCCCATTATCATGGGCGCCTTGATTCTTTATGACGCTGTCGAAATGGGCGCCAACAAGGATAATGTCCTCCGGGTCTTCCGTTCCCGGAATATCTACCACTACATTCCTGGAGTTTGCCTTAAACTCGTCTTGGGACAAAAACATGCGCACCTTTGTCGCTTTGCGTGTCAGCATTTCCAAGGCGTCTTCGTATTCTACATAAGCAGTCGGAAGCTTGCCGAACCTTTCAAATTGGAAGGAATTCGTCGCAATGTTGATGGGCTGTCTGCCTGCCCCTCCTATAATGAGCCTTCCTACTACCCCTTTTTTCTTGGCCCTTTCGTATCCTTTGGCGCCACCGTTACCTGTGGCCAATGTAATTGCGCCATCTATACCGTTAAGGAATTCGGGTTGCCCTGTTTCCACGTATCTTAGGGCAGCTTCTATACCGTCTTCTGGCGTCGAGCCCGAAAGCCCCACAGCAGACGCCACATATTCGGCCCTGTATGGTTCCAGCACTTGAACCTTGGCTTCAGCGTTATCATACGTCCACATTTCGAATTCTTGGATCTCCGGTTTTAGCCCCATACCTTCGAGTTCCCGGTAGATTATCTGTGCTGCTTTTTCCTCTTCCCGCGAACCGCCGAGACGAGTAAAAGCAATCTTTCTCAAAAAGTCCATGGCCTTTTCCGGATCCATAGCTAATCTAGGCAAGGCAATAACCCCTTTCCGCGTTTTGGGTCCATAAATTTCGTGCCCAAAAACAGTTCCCTGCGAGCATTTGGGGTTCCTTCTTATGGGGAAAAACTAATATAATATCCTCTGCAGATGTACCAAGCAAAGGAAAACGGGGAGGCAGCAATTTGACCAAAATCTACAGTGGAAAAACCAAGGACGTTTTTTTGCGGGACGATGGCTTAGTTTTGCTCAAGTTCAAAGACACGGTAACAGGAACGGGAACGGTTGTTGATTCGGGCGCCAACACTGTCATTGGCGAAGTCAGCGGCAAAGGCAACGCCTCTTTGCGCCTTACCGTTTATTTTTTTGAACTCCTTTCAAGAGCCGGACTGCCTACCCACTTCGTAGAAGAAGGCCCGGAGCCCAATACCTTGTTGGTTAAGCGCGCGGATTCTTTTGATCTGGAAGTTATCTGCAGGGAAAAAGCTTGGGGGAGTTTTGTGCGCCGTTTTGGCAGGTACATATCCCAAGGGGCCACACTGCCTTCTATAGTGGAGTTCACTATTAAAGATGACGAAAGAGGCGACCCGCCCATAAGCCAAGAGGCCATGATGGCGCTTGGGATAGCGAGCCGGGATGAAATCGATTACATGAAACAATCAGCCCGCAAGGCCACTTCCATCCTGAAACGGCATTTGGCCGAAAAAGGTTTGGAGCTCATTGATATTAAGTATGAGTTCGGCAAAGTGGATGGCCAAGTGATGATAATAGACGAGGTGTCAGGCGACAGTATGCGCGTGGTAAAAGACGGTACTGTGATGCTTCAAACCCAACTGGCCCAAGAGGTGCTTGGCCAATAGCCAAGCGCCCTTAATCTGTTCCGGACACATCCGG
>CAZXSP010000121.1:0-3760 GCA_964643285.1 uncultured Eubacteriales bacterium | reverse complement strand
GGCACTTGCTATCTTACTACCTAAAGCCGGCGGGTGCAAGCGTTTTTCTCCATGTGCCGACCAAGAAGATAGTTCTTAACCTACCTGTAGAACGTTTCTTATTATACATGTTTGCGGCAATCGGCGCAACGCGGCGCAAAAGGGAAATAACCCTTGGCCACGATATGTCAGAAGGGGCGAACCCCCTCCAGGCTCGCCCCGATACAATTATCTTACCAAGTTCTGTCCGTTATTCATCTTCCGGCGTGTGGATCGATTGCACAGTGCGTTCGGTTTGTTGTCTGTTGGCATTCCAAAGCAACTGCCTGTCAGCGGGCATCTCCAAATCCATAAGACCCGGCCGCGACGCGCCATACCTGATTCCCGCAAATTGGGCCAATTCTCTGTCAACAGTAACCAAGTCGCTTCTGTCCAAAGCAGCCAGGCTGGTTTTCCCTGTCGCCTGCACAGCCTGCTTTATCTCGGCCATGCTAGACTTAAAGAAATTGGCGACACTGGTGGCGGCCTTCTCGATATCCAACTTGTCTACATCTGTCCCTCCATACAAAGCCATCTGAAGGGAAGTGGCGCTGGGAATAACTTTGCCCATTTGATTGTGCAAAGCGGCCATGACTGCGATGGAGCCTATACTAACTGCGTCGGCGCCCAAAGCAAGACATTTCAGGAAATGGCCCGGTGTACTTAACCCGCCTGCGGCAATAACGCTGCATTTATCTTTCATACCCTGCTCCTCCAACCAGTCCACCGCGCGAACCAAGGAATAAAAAGTTGGCAGCCCGACGTTATCCTGAAGGGTGGGAGGGGCTACCGCGGTCCCGCCTTCGGAGCCATCGATAGTTATGAAGTCAACCCGAGCTTTAGCGGCGATTTCCAGATCGCGCTCAATATTGTCAGACCCCGCTATTTTGATGCCCACGGGCACCTCGTACTCTGATTTCATTGCGGCTATTAGCTCGATTATGTCCTCTGGGGATTGGATGCCCGGCATCCTTGATCTTTTTGTGGCGTTTTGGCCCTGGTCAAGGTGCCACGCATTACGGAGATGCTGCTCCGTGGTATCCCATGCTTTGAAAGATTCCACGGCTCCGCCATAAGCCCCCTGCCCTAACTGAACCTCAATGGCATCCACTTGCTTGAGCAGTTCACGGCTGGTAAGCCATCCGCCGCGGTTATACTGGCCGATAAGATATTTAGCCGCCGAACGTTCTTCCGGCGTTACGGTGGATTCCCCTGTGTTGGTGGCCGTTCCTACCATTGAGGCTCCTTTTGCCAAGGCTATCTTTAACTGAAGACTCAAAGAGCCCCCATAGGACATGGCAGTGACCATGACAGGGATATCAAGTTGAAGGGGCCTTTTTGCCGCAGGGCCTATGACGGTCTGCGAATTGATCTGGCCCACCGATTCGGTAGGGAGTTGGAAAAGCTGCTTTGGTGTTAACATAATGGATTGCCAAGGGGACAACACCACCGGGCTACCCAAAGGTCTGCTGAGCTCCTTGCCCATTTGTGCCCGCATCCCTGCTTCTATAACTGCGGTAAAGCCGAGTTTTTGGACAGCCGTCAAGATTGCCAAGGGATTTTGCGCATACTCCTTGGTCATAAGGGCAGTAATGGATTCATCTGCCACAGGATCCAACAGTTTCATGAGCGCTTTATTGATCAAAACCGACACCTCCGCCCAGTATTTTTCCCCAACATTCGATCTGCAAGTCTTGGGCGTTTGTGTCGTTAACTAAACTATATTCCTTTAAAAGCCAAAACCTCTTTGGCTTTGGCGCGATCACCTGTACAACTTATCATTCTGGGCGCTTCTAAATATCTGAGGGAGAAACCGAGTCCCTGGTATAACGCGATTATGCGGCTGGTTGCTTGATTTGACAACGCAACGGGGCCGGGGTGTTCTGACAACCATTTAGCCAAGCGCACTTGGTCATCCCAAGAAAACCCGCCCTTTGAATATTGGGTAAACTCCACATCATAAGGCGGATCCGCGTAGACAAAGTCACCAGGCGACAGTGAAATATTCTCGAAATCCATGCACACGAATTCCCAGCCTTTGAATAAATCCTCGTAAGGCGTGAAGTCCCGCGTGTAGTTTATGGTCTTATATCTGCCAAAAGGGACATTGAAGCCACCATCTTTGTTGAACCTGCACAAACCGTTATAGCCGGTTCGGTTGAGGAAATAGAACAATTCCGCGGCTTTTTCGCTCCTGTCATTGCCACCGGCTGTAAGCTCATTGAATTCTGCCCGGTACCGATAGTAAAGTGTTTTGTCGTTTTTCATTTCCATGCCTATCTTGAACCCTGTTGATAGCCATTTATAGAAGTTTATTAGATGAGGATTAACGTCGTTCAGCAGTGCCGAACCGGGCAAAAGCCCAAGGGTTACCGATATTCCGCCGCAAAAAGGCTCTACAAGCCTCCTGTGAGCGTGGCGTTCCCAATAAGGTTTGAGGTGCCGCACAAGCCAACGTTTGCCGCCGGCCCATTTCAGCGGCGGAGGCAGAAGGTTTTTTGTCACGGCCTGGTTAATTCTTTGGGGCAATTCGCATCCTCCAAAGGTTCGTAGCGGGAACATTGGCGGGGATATTTATGGAGCCAGCGGAGGGGATCGAACCCACAACCTACTGATTACAAATCAGTTGCTCTGCCATTGAGCTACGCTGGCCTAAGCCACGGGTGCACAGTCTATCCTAGTAATTTGGCACGTCTCTGTCAATCAAGAGTCGTAACACATACGGCGGGGCACACCACAAAATGACATACCCCGCCGGCTAATCCAGCTAAAATGTTATTTCGTTAGGCAAACGAGAACCGTTTTTGGTGTCCAAATAGCGCTCTAATTTTCTTTTTACCCTCTGAAGGGCGTTATCTATAGATTTTACATGCCTATGCAGGTCACCCGCTATCTCCACGTAAGATTTCCCATCAAGATATGAGTTTAGAACCTGCCACTCAAGATCGCTCAATATCTCGCTTATTTTGTTCTCCATAGACCCCACTTCTTCTGTGCTGATAATTAGCTCCTCGGGGTCTAGCACCTGCGTACCCGGCATGATGTCCAAAAGGGTTCTATCGGAATCTTCGTCGTAAATGGGCCTGTTCAAAGACACATACGAGTTAAGCGGTATATGCTTTTGTCTAGTGGCGGTCTTTATCGCCGTTATAATTTGCCTTGTTATGCACAGCTCAGCAAAAGCCTTGAAAGACGCCAGTCTATCGCAACGAAAATCTCTGATGGCCTTATAAAGACCTATCATGCCTTCTTGGATGATGTCCTCGCGGTCGGCGCCAATAAGAAAGTATGCTCTTGCTTTTGCCCTAACAAAGCTCCGATATTTGTTTATCAAATATTCTTGAGCCAGCACCGAACCTGCTCGCGCAATATCCACTACCTCTTCGTCTTGCATAGTTTCGAAGGCGGAGTAAAGATCCCGCTGCGGGCCAATAGCCAAAAAGCACCCCTCCTCCGGTTCCCTGGGGCTTTCTAACTCACACCCGCCCCAATATTCTGTCTAAAGCCTGTGGACAAACCTATTATACTTTTGTAAACTCGGCTAGGTCAATTGCACACATTGTGACTCCAAATGACCGGCTTCGACTCGTTCCGGTTATTTGTCCTTTTGCTTGTTCCTTTGCCGCTTGACCTCGTAGATCGCCATACCCATGGCCACACTGGCATTAAGGCTTCCGATATTCCCTTCCATGGGGATCTTTACCAAGGAATCACATTTGTCTTTGACGAGCCTCGAAATGCC
>CAZXSP010000120.1:0-3827 GCA_964643285.1 uncultured Eubacteriales bacterium | reverse complement strand
CCCACGAAATACTTAAAGAAGCTTTGTCGGGGCCATATCATTCCAAGAGAAAAGTGTTTGTCATTAAGGAAGCGGAAAATTTGACTGTGGAAGCTTCCAATGCTCTGCTCAAAATCTTGGAAGAACCGCCTTCCTATGTGACATTCGTGTTGACTGCCACCAGTATCGCAGGTATCCCCGATACTATTGTTTCCAGATGTTTAATTGTACCTTTTAGAAAGCTCACACCGGATGCCTTGACCCGGATTCTTATCCGCGATCATGGTGTTTCAAAAAAAGACGCCCTTTCTGTGTTGGAATTTTCGGATGGATCTGTTGAAAAAGCGTTAAATTTAATTGGGAACCTGCATGAAGGAAAATCTGTGGGGGAGGACATTCTCCTGCAACTTTTGCAAGGTTCCGCCTGTGAACTGGCGTCAAAATGCTCCCGCTTAAAGCCGCCGGACAGGTTAAAAGCCGTGTTGGACCTGGAAATGTTTTTTCAAAGGATGCTAAACCTAGAGGTGAAGAAGACTGACATCCGCGGCGAAACACCTCTTGTTATTAAGGACTGGTACGTAGCTTTGGAGTCGTTAATGCGGACGAGAGAGCGTTTGAACGCCAATACCAACGCTTTTTTGTCGTTCTTCGTGTTGTTCATAGAATTGCGCAAATTAGAGAAAGGTTGGAGACCATGTCTTCAGTAGTCGGAATCAGGTTTAAGGACAGAGGCAAGGTATACTATTTTGACCCCGCGGGGTTGTCTCTGGCAGTGGGCGACAGCGTCTTGGTTGAAACTGTACGAGGCGTTGAAATGGGAAGTTTGGTTATGGGCCCGAAAGAAGTTTCAGAAAACAAACTCGTCTTACCCCTAAAGCAGGTTATAAGGGTGGCGACACCCGATGATATTCATGTGAACGAGGCCAACCAGAAAAAAGCCAAAGAAGCGCTGGAAATAGCGAAAGGCAAGATCCTTGAGCATCGGCTGGATATGCATCTTGTTGAAGCAGAGTACACTTTTGACGGGTCACGGGTTGTATTGTACTTTACAGCCGACGGAAGGGTAGATTTTCGTGAGTTGGTCAAGGATTTGGCTTCCACCTTGAGGACACGTATCGAGCTCCGGCAAATCGGCGTAAGGGATCAAGCAAAGCTCATAGGCGGGATAGGGCCTTGCGGCAGGACGCTTTGCTGTACTTCATTTCTTAACGATTTTCTGCCCGTTTCCATTAAGATGGCCAAAGATCAAAACTTGTCTCTCAATCCCACCAAAATATCCGGGGCCTGTGGGCGTCTTTTGTGCTGTTTAAGGTTTGAGTGTGAACACTACGATTGGGTCAAAAATTCCTTGCCGCCGGTGGGAGTCTCAGTTGTAACTCCTGAGGGTGAGGGCAAAGTAGTGTTTCAAAACGGCGGAAAGAATCTTTTGAGCGTCCAGTTGGAAGATGGCAAAGTCGTAGAATTCCCCGCCGAGGAAGTGGAGGAAAAGAAGAGTTGACGCCAAATTCGAATGCCGCGGGCGTTCTCTATTTGTGCGGAACACCCATTGGGAACCTTGGCGATGTTACTTTTCGCTTGGCTGAAATCTTAAAAGCTGTTGATGTGGTTGCTTGTGAAGATACACGGCGAACCAGAAAGCTTCTTACCCATCTTGGGTTATCTAAAACTGTCATATCCCTTCACCAACATGTGGAAAGGGACAGATCTCAAACGGTAGTTGACTTGCTGTCCCGGGGTAAAACGGTAGCTTTTGTTACCGATGCCGGTATGCCTGTCATTTCAGATCCCGGGTCGTACCTGGTCAAAACGGTCAGAAGGCATGGTTACAAAGTGGAATTGGTACCCGGTCCCTCGTCTGTGAGCGGCGCCTTGGCCTTATCAGGGTTTTCTGCCGACAGATTTGTATTCGGCGGGTTTCCTCCGAGAAAACCAAAGGATCGCAAAGATTATTTTCTTGAATGGGTGCGGCCCAATGTTACAGCGGTATTCTTTGAATCGCCTTTCAGGGTCAAAAAAAGTCTCAGCGATTTGGCTAAGGTATACCCCGGGGTACAGGTGTCGTTGTGCCACGAACTGACAAAAATCCACGAAAGCGTCATTGAGGGTGAGGTAGAAGATGTCATCGATTTGCTGGGGGATGCCAAGCTAAAAGGTGAGTGGGTGATGGTAGTAAACCTCGAAAACACAGGGGAAGACGTCAGTTGAGGCCGTCTTCCCCTTAAAGGTCACGGATTATGGTGAATGCCGATTACTTAGAGAGTTTTAGTTCATTAAGGCAATGCCTGCAGATGCGTTTCCCTTTGAAAACTTCTACGTCTGCTGCGTTTCCGCAAAATATGCAAGCAGGCTCGTATTTTTTCAAAATTATGCTCTCACCATCTACATAAATCTCTAGCGAATCTTTTTCTCCGATATCCAAAGTACGTCGCAATTCTATGGGGATAACGACTCTCCCAAGTTCATCGACCTTCCGCACAACTCCGGTTGATTTCATCACCCTCGGTTACCTCCTGCCCTCTCCCATAATTCGACACAAGTATCTCTAAAATATATACCAACAATACCAGAAATCGTCAAGAGATTATGTTTGCGATCACAACGGCAAACTTTCTTATTAAAGCGGCTAGTGTTAAAATGACGCAAGATATTCGCGGGAGGTTTTGACCATGGCGAAGAAGGGGACGTATTACATATCAACCCCTATATATTATGCTTCGGGGAATCTGCACATTGGGCATTCGTACACCACTTTGGCGGCCGACGCCATATCCCGTTACAAAAGGCTTCGGGGATACGATGTGTTCTTTTTGACAGGCACCGATGAACACGGCCTCAAAATACAAAGGCAAGCTCAATCGGCGGGACTAAAGCCCCAGGAATTTGTCGATGGGATTGTGCGAAGAATCAAGGAACTGTGGAAGACTTTGGACATCTCGTACGATCAATTCATCCGGACGACGGACCAACAGCACAAAGAAACCGTTCAATGGGTTTTTCAAAAGTTGTACGAAAATGATGACATTTATAAAAAAGCGTACGAGAGCTGGTATTGTGTGGGTTGTGAATCATTTTACACCGAAACCCAAGCCAGGGCGTTCCCCGATCTGATATGCCCGGACCACGGCAAACCTCTGGAACGTATTAAAGAAGAAAGTTATTTCTTTAGGCTTTCCAAATATCAAGACAGGCTTTTGCAGCACATAACCGAGCATCCCGAGTTTATCCAGCCCGTATCAAGAAGAAACGAAGTAATTCAGTTTGTAAAAAGCGGGCTCGAGGATTTGTGTGTCTCCAGAACCAGTTTTGATTGGGGCATTAAACTACCTTTCGACCGGGATAGCGTCGCATACGTATGGATTGATGCTCTTACCAACTACATAACTGCGGTGGGTTACCCCAAAGATACAGCCAGGTTTAACTACTGGTGGCCGGCTGATTTGCACCTTATAGGGAAAGAAATCCTCAGATTTCACGCCGTGATTTGGCCCATCCTTCTGATGGCTTTGGACCTGCCTTTGCCTAAACAAGTTTTTGCTCACGGTTGGTTAAACCTGGGCGGCAAAAAAATGTCAAAAACTATGGGCAATGTCGTTGATCCATTTGTGCTTTGCAAAAAATATGGCCTGGATGCCATAAGGTATTTTGTGCTGCGCGAAGTGCCGTTCGGTGCAGATGGCGACTACAGCGAAGAGTCGCTGGCGTCAAGGTTCAACTCCGACTTGGCAAACGATCTCGGAAATCTGGTTCACCGCACGCTGACCATGGTGGAGAAATTTTGCGGCGGTGTTGTGCCCGAATATGGCCGGGAAATTGAAGTTGACAGCCAGTTCAAAGAACATGTAATGGCT
>CAZXSP010000119.1:0-3831 GCA_964643285.1 uncultured Eubacteriales bacterium | reverse complement strand
AATCCATCGCCTGACGCGGCCTGTACATGTCGGTATGGTAATACCAGAAACCGTGTCCGGCCCCATCATACCGATGAAAACTGTAGTCTTTGCCGTGTTCTTTTAGGGCAGCTTCATGTACATCAACTTCGTTGGGCGGGGGAGATTTGTCATCGTTCCCGAATATCCCCAGAAGGGGACAGCCAAGGTCTTTTGTAAAGTCGATAGGCGCTACCGGCCTGGCAGGCGTGAGTTTGTCCTGAGAAGCAACAACCCCGCCGCCCCAACAATCCACAGCCGCGTCTATGCCTTGCACTTTACAAGCCGCCAAAAACGCGTGCCGTCCGCCGGAACAGGTGCCAATGATACCTACCCGGCCGTTGGAATAAGGGGCATTTTTCAGGTAATTGAGGGCCCCCTCGGAATCTCCCATGACGCTTTCGTCAGGCACGCCGCCCTTTGTTCTGGCCATAGCAGAAACCTCGTCGGGTGTTCCTTTTCCAAACCGTGAATAGATATCGGGACATATGGCCTGGTAACCGTGGTGGGCAAATCGCCTGGTGGTTTCCCGGTAAAATTCATCCCACCCGGGCATATGCGGGATAAGTATCACCCCCGGTATCGGCTTGTCGCCTAACGGGCGTGCATAGTACGCATTTATGCTGTCGCCCCCAAAACCCGTCATAGAAACGGTTTCGGCCAGCATGCCTTCGTACGCGTCCGTCCGAATACTGTTCCACATGTTGTGGCCTCCTTATTGTTTTTGCTCTGTTTTGGACCTTCGCCATTTGGCCCCGTCTTTCCTTGCAGTATCCGCCGCCCGCCGGGAGTTTAAACTAACACAAACCGCAACTGTTAATGAGCTTGGGAGGCGAGCCGCGTTGGAAACTTACAGGCTTGATGATATAGAAATACTTCGGGAAGCATATAAGCCCCCAAAAGGTCAGCTCAAAGTGGTATTTTTGGGAGAATCGCGGCCGGACCCCGGGGAAGGTCAACCCAGAATGTTTTACATCCCGCATCTTTCTTCCCACGACAACCTTTTTAGGGGGCTGATGAGGGCGCTGTATGACGCCGGGTCCGCCGATTTAAAAGGCAACAAATCCTATTGGATGGAACGGTTCAAAACTGACGGCTTCTGGTTATTGGATGTGGTTCCGTATCCTGTGAACAGACTGCCGCCAAAAGAAAGAAAAGCCGCTATACTATCTAGCGTGGATTTCACACTGTCCCGTATAAAAAGAGAGCCCCCTTCTCACGGAATAATTGTCTGCCACGCTGCCACCTACCGTGTTATAAAACCCCGTTTGGACCTTTCGCGCATCAAAGTGCTCCACGACACGCCTATACCATTTCCTTTGGCTGCCGACACCCCCCGCTTTATCAAAACCGTACGCGAATCCCTTAGAAATTCGGGCATTTCAGTACCCTTCCCAAAGCAAAAGCCGGATTACAAATCGTAGCAGAGCCCAGTATTTGTTGGCTCTGTTGTATAATAGACCCATAAATCAAGCCGGGGGCGATTAACGTGGGAAACAGACAACACAGAATCCCTGTAGAAAAACTTAAAGAATCTTGCCCTATAGAGCTCTTTGATTTTGGAACCACAGAAGAGATCAAACCGCTTACGGGCATAATCGGCCAAGATCGGGCACGGCGCGCCGTGGAATTTGGCCTGAATGTAAAGAACAAAGGTTATAACATTTACATCGCGGGGCTTCCGGGCACCGGCAAGACTAGCTATACCAGGTCGATTATTGCCGAAAAAGCCGGGGAAGGGTCGACTCCGGACGATTGGTGTTACCTTTACAATTTCAAAGAACCTGAAAGCCCTATAGCCTTACGTTTGCCGGCCGGAATCGGTAAGGGTTTTGAAGAAGATATGGCAAATTTGGTGGAAGAACTCAAGCAAGACGTGCCTAAGATTTTTGAAAGCAAAGAGTTCGACAAAACTAAAGCCGAAATAATGGAAAACTACAAAAGACAAAGTGCCGGACATTTAAACGAATTGGAACAGTACACCAAATCCGAAAGCTTGTTGCTGCAAAGAACTGAGAGAGGCCTGGTTACAGTAGTCGTATATGAGGGAAAGCCCCTTGGGGCAAACGATTACGCAA
Source organism: uncultured Eubacteriales bacterium (assembly GCA_964643285.1). Lineage (GTDB taxonomy): Bacteria > Bacillota > Sulfobacillia > Fermentithermobacillales > Fermentithermobacillaceae > JAXGZG01. Next base: position 1,735 of record CAZXSP010000119.1, on the reverse strand, counting down.
ACCTTCCGGACGATATCAAGAGAACCGTGGACGCTAAAATGATCAACGCGGGCCTGCGCGTAGACGAAACTATGAGGAAAATACGGTCATTGGAACGCGAGGCGCGAGAAGAATTGCAGGCCAAGGAAAAGGAGTTTGGGTTATCCGCAATCGAACCCGGGGTTTATGCGCTGAAACACAAGTATGAAGATTACGCCCAAGTGGGAGAGTATCTGGCCGAGGCACAAAAGGACATACTCAAAAACGTCAAAATGTTCTTGCCCCAGGAAAAACCCGCCAACATTCTTTCCATGCTACAACCGACCGAAAAAGATTTCTTTTCCCGCTACAAAGTGAACCTATTTTTGGATAACAGCGAAACAAAACACGCCCCAGTAGTGTGGGAAACGAACCCCACATACTACAATTTGTTCGGAAAGATAGAAGGCGAAAGCCGTTTCGGCGCGGTGGCCACAGATTTCACAATGATCAAAAAAGGGTCTATACACCAGGCTAATGGCGGTTATTTGATCATACAAACTGACGACATTCTGAAAGACGCTTTGGCGTGGGACACTCTAAAGAGAACTCTCGAAAACGAAGAGGCCTTTGTGGAAAACATAGGGGAGCATTATAAGATTCTCCCTACTGTAACCCTGAAACCCGCACCCATACCCGTAAACGTAAAAGTCATCCTCATAGGGAGCACGCCTATTTACCAGCTCCTTTACACATACGATCAAGACTTCCGCAAACTTTTCAAGATCAAGGCACAGTTTGACTCCACCATGGAAAAAACAAAGCAAAATGTAAGGAAATACGCGGAGTTCATCAACGTCATATGTCTTGAAGAAGGGCTAAAGCATTTTGAGGCCGAGGCCGTAGCCGACGTCGTGGAACACAGCTGCCGCCTATCAGGCGACAAAAGTAAGCTTTCAACCCGCTTCAATGAAATAGTCGAGATTTTGTACGAAGCAAACACTTGGGCACAACTGGAAGACAAGCAGTACGTGACGGCCGCCCATGTGAAAAAAGCTCTGTACGAGAAGACTTTTCGTTCAAACCTCTCCGAGGAAAAAATACAGCAGTCCATAGAAAAAGGCTACATTCTTGTGGACACCCAAGGCGAAGTCATAGGCCAGGTCAATGGGCTGTCTGTGCTAAGTCTCGGCGATTACACCTTTGGCCAACCGTCAAGGATAACAGCTTCAACCTCGTTAGGTAAAAAAGGCATCATAAATATTGAGCGCGAGGCCAAGATGAGCGGTAACATCCACGACAAGGGTGTCCTGATACTTACAGGGTACCTGGGTTCAAAATATGCGGCCGACAAGCCCCTGACTCTATCAGCGAGCCTCTGCTTTGAACAGAACTATGGCGGGGTAGACGGGGACAGCGCGACTTGCGCTGAGCTTTTGGCACTTCTTTCGGCAATAGGAGGTATCCCTATAAAGCAGAGCTTAGCCATAACAGGCTCCTTGAATCAAAAGGGCCAAGCTCAACCAATAGGGGGCGTAAACGAAAAAATCGAAGGTTTCTACAATATCTGCAAGCAAAGGGGCTTAACCGGCGATCAAGGGGTAGTGATTCCTCACCAAAATATTGACAACCTCATGTTGTCAAACGAAGTTGTGGATAGTGTCCGCGAAGGCAAGTTTCACGTTTACTCTGTAGAAAATATCGATGATGCCATTGAATTGATGTCGGGTATGGCGCCTGACGATTTTCACCGAAAAGTTGACCGGAACTTGGAACG
>CAZXSP010000118.1:0-3868 GCA_964643285.1 uncultured Eubacteriales bacterium | reverse complement strand
CGACCACGGTGATTGCGGCATTTTCACCTATAACGTAACCCCCTAAGTCAGAATCGTAGAATTCATCGAAGGGGCCCGGCGGGCCACCCTGCGGAGGGGGCGGTTCATTTTCGCCATCTTGCGCTAGAGCGGGCTGCGCCAGTCCCAAGCACAACAAGAAACACAGAACCAGCGCTAGAATTTTTTTCATGACACTTCCTCCCGATTTTGTTATCCTTCTTTTAACCAGAGGCGGGGAACGACCACAACGCGCATTGGCCGGACAAACAGACTCGTGGCCCTGATGCCGGTTGTAATCCCTAGTCCTTGGATTTGTTTTCGGAGTGTAGCGCGAGTTTTTGAGATTAGAAGCGCCGCATACCGAAAAAACGCGGTATAGGTTTGGTATAGGTTCAAGTAAAACAGCTAAAAACCATGCTTGCGGTGTCATTTATGACGGGGGGCCGCATCTGTGAAGCGAAATCGCTTTGCTCTTTACTCAATTATCGTTGGCATAGGGTTCCTGTGGACAGGGGCTTCGTACATATCCCACATGTACCGCCTGCAGGCGTTTTTCCCACCCGAACGGGTAGATATTATAGTCCTACGGTGGAATTATGTGTGCCAGGCGCTAGGGCTGGGGTTTTATGCTTTGGCGCTCAGCCGGTTTTCCGAAAAAGTTTCAAACAAGCGCCTTTTCACATCGCTCATACTTTGTGACGCCGCCTTTATGGCTCTTGCCCTTTTGGGCGGGGGTGCGTTTTTGGTTCTTTGGGCGGGGCTACTTATGAATTTCTTCCACGGAACCATCGCCGCGGCTTACCTTACCCAGTTGGGGGCGTTTGTTCCAAAGGAACAGAGGGGCCGCGCTTTTGGATACGCCTACGGCGGGGCGAGCCTTCTAAATTATCTTCTTTCCCTTTTGAAGAGCGGGGAACTCATGAAATCTCAAGGCGCCTTGAGTGTCTGCCTTCTCTTGGCTGCCGTCAATATATTCCTTGTGTTCAGGGTCGAGGAGTATCCAAAGGCAGGTGTTGATACCGAAGTCCGCCGCGGGTTAGCCGAAAACCAGGTGATTCTGCTGTTCTTCACTTTGATCCTCATGTCCGCGCTTGGTTCTGTGGGGTCTGACTTTCAGTTTCAGGCCATAGCGAACCAAAATGTGAAGCTGGAACTATCAAGATCCTTCTATACTATAGGTTTGGCGGCGGCGGGATTCGCGTCGGACAAAAGCCGCAAACTTGGGGCCATATTGTGTTATGTGAGCCTGATCTTCCCTTTCGCCCAAGTTATTTTGCGCGGGCAACCCACGCTGGTCGCGTTCGCGTGGGGCCTCAGCTACGTGATATTGGGGTTTTACGCGGTTTACCGTGCCATCGTCTTCGTGGACTTGACCGACGCCGGGCTCCGATTTCTGCCTTTGGCGGCGCTGGGACTTGCCGCCGGCCGTATTGGTGAAGCGCTGGGCACTTTCGTTCCCGCCAGCATTCTTGAACAACCTGTGACAGGCACGTTTGTGGTCTTGGCTTTGTTTGTGCCCCTGACGTTTTTGTTCTTCGGCTTGTATCACACCATGTACCAAAGACAGCCTGACCCATCTCACCCGGCCCCCGCTTACTCGGTACAAGATGCCCCCAGGCTTTTGGAAATTCAGTATGGGCTTACCAGAAGGGAAGGCGAAGTGCTGCGCCACCTTCTGGCGGGACACACAAACGGGGAGATCGCCGGCATGCTGTTTGTTTCGGAAAGCACTGTCAAGTTTCATGTGAGAAACCTTTTGAGGAAGACGGGATGTTCCAACAGAGCTGAGGTTGGGGAACTGCTTGAGCGACTGAGCGCAGGTGCGTTCAGCGAAACCTTGTCGGGGGAAAACGCTGACCGCTTTCCCCCAACCAATCGGCTTTAATTCAACTTAACACTCGCTGTATCCGCAAGCCAAACACTTCATGCAGCCTTCCACGTGGACTACGTTCCAAGTTCCGCAGGAAGGGCACAAACCGAACCGCTTACCGGGGGCCAAAGGCAGCAAATCCTGTACAGGGCCGGGGTTGTTTTCGGCTTGCTCCAAATCGGTATCCCTGCCGCCCAAATATTCATCCAGAAACTGCCCTATGGCGTCGGGCACCGACCTCACCCTGTTAGGTCCGAACCCAATGCTTCTGGAGCCGCCAATTCCCAACAGCTGATCGGCAACTTCTTGAGGGTCTATTCCCGACCGTAAAGTGAGGGAGATAAGGCGGGCTATGGCTTCGGTAAACGCCGACAGGTCGCTTCCCGCTTTGCCTATCTGGGCGAACAACTCCACAGGATGCCCTTCAAGGGTGTTCAAGGTGAGAAACAATTTGCCCACGGGGGTTTCCTTGGTGGCCGTAAACCCGTCCAGGCGCGACGGCCTTTCTATGGGGCGCACCCTTCCCCACACGCCGTTAACCCTTGCGTGCCCTATCCCTTCGGGTTGAATCGGGGGTTGGCCTTGGGATGCCTCGTCGTTGGCAGTAGACGTTCCCACTGTGAGTACCTGCTCACTGCGGCTTCCGTCCCTGTAAACGGTGACGCCCTTGCAGCCCAGCTTATGGGCTAAAAGGAATACTTCTCTCACTTCATCCCTGGTGGCTTCATTGGGGAAGTTCACAGTCTTAGACACCGCGTTGTGGACATTTTTCTGGAACGCCGCCTGCATCTTGATGTGCCACTCAGGGGTAGTTTCGTGTGCCGTTACGAACACATCCCGCACTTCGGCGGGCAAACTGTCGTCGTCCACGCCTTCCAAAGAGCCGTGGACCGCGATTTTCTCCATTAGTTCTTTACTGTAGAAGCCCAGCTTTTTTGCCACTCTTTCAAAAACGGGGTTTACTTCCACTAGCGAGTCTTTATCCATGACGTGCCTGGTAAACGCCAAGCTAAAGATGGGTTCTATTCCCGACGACGCCCCGCAGATTATGCTTATGGTGCCCGTGGGGGCGATGGTGGTAGTGGTGGCATTTCTAATCTTCAACCCTTTTTCGGGGTATATGCTCTTGTCGTAGTTGAGAAACGCGCCCCGAACCTTGGCCAGTTCAGAAGAAGCCTCAATTGATTCGGTTTGGATGAAGCCCATGACTTGGGACGCAAGATCAAGGGCTTCTTGAGAGTTGTAGGGAATTTTCAAATCCAAGAGCATGTCGGCCCAACCCATTAGCCCCAAGCCTATCTTTCGGTTGCTTCGGCTCATGGCGTCGATTTCGGGCAACGGATATTTGTTGGCTTCTATTAGGTTATCGAGAAAGTGTACGCCTGCCCGAACTGCCTTTCCAAGCCCTTCCCAATCGATTGCTTCGGCCACGCTTGAAGGTGTATCCTGCCCCCACCGGGATTTTGTGAATTTGCCCAGGTTTACAGAGCCCAGACAACACGCCTCCAGAGGTAGAAGCGGCTGCTCGCCGCAGGGGTTTGTGCTTTCGATTTCCCCAAGCTGAGGCGTGGGGTTGTCTTCATTGAGGCGGTCCAGAAAGATGATGCCGGGCTCGCCGTTCTTCCACGCTTGTTCCACTATGAGTTCAAACACTTCTTTGGCGTTGAGCCGTCCGGTGACTTCGCCGTTTCTGGGGTTTATCAAGTCGTAATCTTCGCCTTTTTCTACGGCATCGATGAACTTTGATGTTATTCCCACGGAAATATTGAAGTTTGTGAGTTCCTTAGTGTCTGTCTTGCAGGTTATGAATTCCATAATATCGGGGTGGTCCACACGCAGGATGCCCATGTTTGCGCCCCGGCGGACCCCGCCTTGTTTTACGGCTTCGGTCGCGGCGTTAAACACTTTCATGAACGACACAGGACCCGAGGCGACTCCACCTGTAGAACGCACCACATCGTTTTTTGGCCGTAACCTGCTAAAACTAAAACCCGTTCC
>CAZXSP010000117.1:0-3874 GCA_964643285.1 uncultured Eubacteriales bacterium | reverse complement strand
AGCGCTCCCATATCATCAGGCGCGGGCGCCCATCACCAGCTATGCGCAAGCGGGCCTTGACCGCGTTGATTCCCTGCAAGACCGCCTTGCGCGCGGGGCGGGTCGGTATGCCGGCGGCGGCAAGCGTGGCGCGGTCTTCTGCGTCGTGGTCTGCCACCGTCCATGCGATATGTTGGCCGCCCGTTGCGGCTTTAATGGCGGCCGCATGATCGGCAACTAGCCGCCCGCGCTGGTAGTGCTCGCGATATATCCACAGCCGCCCATCGCCGTCCACCGCGCCCCAAATGCACACAAAGGGATTGGTGTAGCCAAAGTCAATCCCGCGTATATGCACCCATTTTTCAGCACCCTTGGGCAGTTCAGTGAATGTGTGAATGTCTTCTGAGAACTCATCGTAGACCGCGCCCGCCTGCTCACACCATTCACCCAGCCATAACCGCCGCCGTTGAACACCACTTAGACCGTCGAGCGTGGCTTTAGCATCATCCGGTAAGTGTGGATTGTCGAGCGGGCTGAAGTGCCGGCGTGCCCATATCTTGGCGTCTTTCAGCGGCGTGCCCGTGTCCGGGTTAATCTTTTGAATGGCCGCTCGATAGAGCCAGTGCCGCGGGCTTTTTGGATTACAATCGAACAGCGCTTTGCGCGCTGGCAAGCCTGGCACCGGCTGGGCGAGCCGCGATAAAACGATGTTCACCGTCTGCCAGGTTATTTGCGTGGACTCGTTGAAAAAAATGTGCGCGTACTCTGTGCCTAGGATTTTATCCACGCGCTCCTGGTCATCCAGACCGTCGACGCGGATCAGCGAGCCCTTGCTGAAGCGCAGTTCCAGCGCGCTCTCAGACACCGCGATGTGACGATGTCCGCGCACGATGTCCATTAATGTTTCGCCCCAAACAGATTTGCGCGCCGCCGTCAAGGTCTTGCGTGCGATTAGAATCCGCGCGCCCGCGTATATCTCGGCCTGGTGGATCAGCCAAGCGCAAAGCAGGAATGTTTTCGTGGAGCGGGCGCCACCGTCAATGAGGATGCGTCTATAGCGCGGATCTTCCAGGAGCTCATGCCAGGTCTGCGACTGCTTCGGCGTCAATGTTCTCTTAAGCGCCATCGTTCTGGCCCGCTGCCTTTCGTTTGGCCGGTGGTTTCGCCGGCGGCAACACCTGAATGATCGGCGCGCCGCCGCTGGTTAGGTCGATGTCTTGCACGGGCTTGCCATAGCCCCACTCGAGCAGGGTGCGCAGGAGGGCGGCATCGGGTTTTAACATGGCCCGCTGCCACGCGCGCAACACGGCCGCTTCGAGAATAGTGACGGGCCGCGTGATTCCATATGCCTCGCTGATGATCGAGGCGACCCTGGGCGGAGCTAGCTGCGCGCCCGCCCAGCGGATAGCTTCAGCCGCCACCAGCCCCTTGCGCGGGCGCCCCTTGGGGTTGCCGCTCTGGCCGGGCTTGAACTGGCTGCGCACGAAGCCGGCTGGCAGCTTCCTGTTGCGCTCCTGTTTTTTAGGCTGTGAATGAGTTGTCATTCTGTTGGCTTCTGGTAGACATATCCGATGAAATTGCCGCACTTAAAGGCTATGCTTGTTCCTGGAAACACACTCTCTATTTCATTGGCTGCTAGTGGATATTGCGCCCCCACCAGGCTAAGCTCCTTGCGAATGACATCAGCCTCGCGCGCGCCCGCCTGTATTTTCATGTTGAATCCAAAGCGATTGAATGCGCTCCCAATCAATCCTGCTTCTTGCTCGAGCCGATCAAAAATAATAACTACACCGCCAGGAATACATTTTTGTTGCAAGATGCTTAAAAGCTTACGGCGCCTGAAGGGTTGAATGAACATGAGCACTAAAAACAAAAAACATATATTAAAAGCACGGTATTGATATGTCGTTGCGTCACTGTGATGAAACATGAATGGCCTGGCATGTTCTTTCATCTCCGCCGAGCTATCGATAATAATATAACGGCTTTTTGTGTGAGCGATTACATCGCCAAGCCTGCGCCCCAGATTGCCGGTTGAGCCGCCAATATCGTATATCAGGCTTCTCGCAGATATAAAGTGGCGTGCTATAAACACGGCCAAATCAGAAGCCATATCGTACCATGGCAGCTGCTGGCGAACATGCGCGTCAAAGTGCTCGGCGATATGCTTGCTCTTGAATGTCCAGTATCTAGGTATGTCCATTTAAAACATTCCTATGAATATGTTTTGCCAACTCCATGATCACGAGCGGCGGGACCATTCGCCCAATCCTTTCCGCCTTCTTGCTGTACGGCCCGGTTAAAATATAATCGTCTGGGAGGCTCGTGATTCTTTTTAATTCGGGAATTGTAAACGCGCGGTTGTTCCAATGCCGCACGCTCGCAGCGCTGATAGTTCCCGATGTTGCCGTGATCGTTGGGCTTGGCTTGAACGGGCTAGCCTTACCAAGATTAAAGTATTTTTTATCTTTGCGCCCAGGTGCTAGTCTTTGAAGGTGTCTATATGTTTTATATTTTGTAATGTCGGTCTCTGCCAAGTCTTTCGCCGTATTTATCACACCGCGAAAAGCTTCAGAGAGTGGGATGGCTTGTCCTTTCGGTTTTGGAAAAATATTTTGGACTTTGGTGTTTTCATGAATGTCATTGCGAATGCCGATGAAAAATAATCTCTTGCGGCTCTGCGGAACGCCCAGCCATTTTGCGTCAACAATGCGAGCCTCAACAAAATATCCAGCAGACTGCATTTTCTTTATAATTTTTTGAAAATATACCGCCGCGCCTTTATAGCAGAGCCCAGGAACATTCTCGGCAATAAATACCTTGGGCAGTAATCCATCAATGAATCTGATGAAATCAAAGAAGAGATCTTCTGTATTGTGCTGCTTCGTGCTTGAGTATTTTTTGTTTTTGCCCCACGATTTTTCGCGCTGCCCTGATGTGCTGAAAGGGGCACAAGGCGGCGATCCGTCGAGAATGTCAAGCCTGCCTGGTGAAAGCCCGGTTGCGTTTAAAACATCGGCGACACTTGTTTTGCGTATGTCCTTGCTTAACATTTTTGTTTTTGGATAGTTCGCGAGATATGTTTCCACGGCGTCTGGGATGAACTCATTCACACATAATATATTACCGCCGGCCATTTTGTATCCGGTTGAGGACCCGCCGCCGCCAGCAAAAAACGATACGACAGAAAAGAGATTTTGAGCGGCAAGTTTTTTTATCTCACAAAGTTTTGGCACTTGATATTCCATTAAAACTGGAACCCGCATTTTGGACATTTATGTTTTATGCTTGGGGTCGCTATCGGAAAGTTTTCTGGCAATGCGCCCCGGCCCAAAAAAAGTAAATCTTCAAACCCTGCCGCCTGCAGCTCATCCTCCTCCCATTCGTTAGCCAGCTCATCCCAGTCATCTTCACCCCACAGCCGATTGTCCAGGATTATGAACCGCCGCTTTTTCTCCAGCGTCCAGCCCTCCACGCGCTTCACCCAGGCAGCTGGAATCTCCTTCATGCCAAGCTCGCGGCAGGCGCGCCAGCGCATGTTGCCGCCCAGAATGACATTGTTTTCATCGACTACGATTGGCCGCGCTGGCATGTATTCAGGATTGGCGCGGATCGAATCGCATAGGTGTTTAAAGCGCTCATCTTTTATCAGGCGCGGATTTTTCGGCAGGCCGTGTGTGCCGTCGTTGAGTTTGATTGAGCTTAGCTTGATCATTTTTCGCCCCTCATCTATAGCATCTTTTTTCAACGGCGCGCTTGCCAGCCTTCTTCCCCTTGCGCGTTGGTCACTGCCACTGACTGCATTTTGAGTGGGCGTACTTTATCGCCATCGATTACTTCGCAATCACTCATCAGCCAGACCGGCGAAAGATAACGATAGCGCCCGCCAACCAGG
>CAZXSP010000116.1:0-3912 GCA_964643285.1 uncultured Eubacteriales bacterium | reverse complement strand
CTTTTTTCTTCGCAATGTTACCTAACAGACTGCTTCCTGAAGTGATTTTTTATGGCAGCCTGTTCGTTAGGGATATCATAGCCGGCGCAGATGTAGTCATGGCGACTCGGTATGTAAAGCGGGTTTATGGACAATTCGGCACATCGTACACACCGCAAGACTGGCGGAAGCTAGCCGGTAGCGTGAAGGCAAACAGAATAGCCATGGCCATAGGGCTAGGCTCATTGTATCTACTCATCTACATTATCTTCAAAGTGGTTGGCGCCTAGGTATCCGGCGCCATATTGCAGCATTGCCGAGCAGATTGGCTCCGCATAAGCGGGAAAACTGCTCGGTTTTGTATTGAGTAGAGGTGTTGAACTCCTTTGGACGGTTTGCAGCCTTTTCGTCGTCTTAGGCGTGTATAGGTTGAGAGGGTGGGGGAGATGGCATATAAGTCCTATCGGCCGGAGGACTTTGAGGCGGTTGTAAAAAAACACGAAAACACGCTATACCGCGCCTCGCTCGCCATTACGGGAAATACATCCGACGCCCAGGATATGGTGCAAAAGGCATTTTTGCGCGCCTACAAGGATGCCCCGGAATTTGAAGCGGAAGAACATGAAAAAGCCTGGCTCCTCAGAGTAACGATAAACCTGTGCAATAGTCGATTACGATCACCTTGGCGTCGGCGAAGGGCCCCTCTTCTCGAATCCTATCCGGCTGTGGAGCCTGAGCAACATGAATTACTGGAACAAATCATGAGGTTACCACCAAAATATCGAACAGTCATCCACCTGTTTTATTATGAAGGTTATTCCGTCAAAGACATTTCAAAGTTGACGGGGCAAAAGGAGTCTACAGTACGAAGCCACCTTTCCCGCGCGCGACAGAAGCTGAAGTCCATCTTGAAGGAGGACGATTATGAAAGCTTATAACAAATACATGGATGAAGTGACGGTTTCCAATACATTGCACGAAAACATTATGTCACGCATCGAAGCTGCGCCAATACCTTGGCCTGCTATGATTAGGCGGTATACCGCGGCTTTTGTTTGCCTGGCTGTGGTGTTTCTTGGAATCTTCGCGGTATCAAAGCTAGCGCAGCATAATGCGTCGCCAATACCAAGCGGTACCCCGTGGGCTTTGCAGCCTGATTCGAGCACGCCTACGCCCGGCGTTTCCGAAGAATACAGTTTGCATTTCAACAACGCGGCTTCACAGTTTTCACACAGCATATCGATACCGGGTCACTTCTGGCAGGAACTGACCGACGAAGAACTGACGGCGGTTTTCCCCGAGCTGACAGAAACGCACGACGTTACAGCCACCGCGAATTTCCAAAGCGACGCAAACGGGACATCCTTATTCGATGTTGATGCCAATGCCGTGTCTTCAACCGGGCAAAAGACGTACATTCAGCTGGCGCGCGGTGGGGTCGTGCTCGACTACCGGTTCGATGTGGAAACAAAGGCTTCAGATGTCTTTGGTACGGCGGTTACGGCGGGGTATTTTGAAACCAAACCGAACAGTAATGGGCTTAAGGGTGTCACCTATTTTGCGACTTTCAAACTATCAGATGTAGAGTATTACGTAGAACTTGGCGGTGCAGAAACGGATAAGGAAGAATTGAGGAACGAAATTTCCCGGCTAATCGGCCTTCTGATTCAAGGGGGTGCTGCCGACCTTGAAGTGTGTCATCCGTGAGCCTGTTTTTGGTGCGGCCGTCGATTATGTTAACGTACACACGTGAGTATCCCGATGAATAGTCTCTTTGCCGAGACTATTCATCGATGCATGCACCCATTTTGGGGGGTATCCCGATTTTTAGTCTCATCAGTGAGACTATTCGACAACGCATGCACCCATTTTGGGGGGTATCCGAATTATTAGTCTCATTGGTGAGACTATTCGACATTGCATGCACCCATTTTGGGGACTATTCGCGTCGGGCGCACAAATGGTTCCGAAGCGCGAAATTGGGGCTCCATCCAAATTGCTGCTAATCCGCTTACAGAGTTATCTCGCCCGGAAAAGCTCTGTTTCTGCATTCAGCCCACAGTTTGCCGATGTATGTTCTTGTGTAATATCGCTCCAGCAAGTGATACAAGAATAGGCTATCTTCCTTAAGGTATAAAGTGCGATCCCCCTCCACTAGGCCAAGTTTCGTTGCCAGTTTGATGAAAGGTTTCAAGCGGCCCAACTCGCAAAAATTAGGGGACGTAGTGTCAACTTTACCCTCGTAAAAGCGCCAAAATAGCCAATAAAGGGCCTTTTCTTGGGGCGTGAATACAGTATGAAGCGCCACGGGAGAAGCACCTTCCGACAAAGACCCGATATAGGAGGGCGTATCGAAAGTGTTCAGACTGAAGTAATCGCCCATATTGGTTGCCGACCCGGTTCCAAGGCCTAGGAACTGCTCACGGGTAATGGAACTGTACTGTTTCTTGCCGGGTTTGGTCCACGTCCATACCGATGATCTTTCGTAGCCTTTCTCCCGCCCTAACCTGGCCATAGATCTTAGTAACCGTCTTTGGCCTAAAACAGAAAGGTTGGTCCTTTTGTCAGTGTAGGAAAAATCCATAAGCGGGTAAGCCGAGACTTGTGCCACACCCGCGTCAAAAAGGCAGGATAAATCGCGAAGGACATGGTGGATACCCTGACCCGGGATGCAAGTCATCAAATCAACGTTGATGCCGGTGAAATCCGCGTCCAAGAGCATATCAAGTTTTTGTCTGGCGTCTTTTGCCGTGTAGCCGCGTCCGAGGTATTCCAACGTGCGATCGTCCAAAGACTCGATTCCCAAGCTCAAAATGATGTCGGGCGAAATAGATTTTAAGGTATTGATATTACCTTGGGTTACATCCTCGGGGTGTAGTTCGATTCCAATGTCGGCCTCTTGTTTGAGGTAGGGGGACAGTTTGGAAACCACATTTTGGATAGCACCGGGCAAAGTCATAGGAGTACCACCGCCAAAATAGATGGAGGAAACTGCTTTGCCCTCAAGGTGTCTGACCAAGATATCGGTTTCCTTTTGCAGCGCCGCCTGGTATTTAGACGCTAAACTGCTTTCGAACTCAGCTTTGGTATAAGGGCAAAAGGAACATAGAGAGCGGCAAAATGGTATGTGAACATAAATGCCGATGTCTTCCAAAGTAGAGGGCGGTCCAAAGGTCCAACCGGGCCCGGGTCCGGGGTAGAAAGTGAATTTGCCCGAAGTCCCTGTCAAGATTCGATACAATGTTTTGTCTATCATGGCAACCGGAAGATTCCACAACCTTGTTCCAAACTCCTGTCTCCGAAAGTACGAGGACCAGGCAACGCGTTTCGCGGCCGTTTGCAGCAGTTCAAGAACATGCAATACAAAGGAGGTAATGTAGGCGGTGGCCATGTACTTAATCACTGTGAGGAATAGGAAGTGGTCTGCTGTGACCATCAGAGTTCAGCCGACGTATTCACCGCAAACGGATAGAATCCGGGTTTGGAGGCGATCCGGATTATGTTAAGCGTTCGGGAATTGGTCGACGGCTTGACAGATAGCGACCACAAACATGCTTATCAGTGTTTGAAATCGCTGGAAGATTTGAGCGGCCGGTCCAATGTTGTATACTCGTTTCTTGACGTTTTTGTCGATATGCTTGATGACGAAAATTCGTACATCAGGACAAAGGGGTTACTCCTTATCGCGGCCAACGCCAAGTGGGATGTAGACAGCAGGATCGATGAAATCATAGGCGAATATCTGGAACACGTTACGGACGAGAAACCCATAACGGCGAGGCAGTGCATAAGAGCCCTGCCTATGCTCGCGAAGTATAAACCCGATCTAAAAGATGACATAGAGGATGCCCTACGTAATGCAAATATCGGCAAATACGAAGAGGGCATGAGGTTGCTTATTCTAAAAGACATTGAAAAATCGTTGGATAGTAT
>CAZXSP010000115.1:0-3926 GCA_964643285.1 uncultured Eubacteriales bacterium | reverse complement strand
TATCTGCTACACTTCCCCGCGAGAACACAAACTTGCCTTTCACATCTAAACCCTCATAAGCCTCGGGGTCGTCGCCTTTTTCCACAAGCACCATGGTTGTGTGGATGCCCTCGGGCGGTGTAGCGGCGCTTCTTTGAATAAGCGAACACTTAACCTCGGCGAAAGAGCACAAGCGCTCCGACTTGCCGTCCTCCAAAAGAAGTAACTCGGCGCTCTTGCCCTCCCATTCGGGAAAGCTGTCTTGCGCCCACCAATTAACCCCCTTTTTGGCGGGATAACAGAAGGTTTCAACCACAAGCCCTTCTTTTCCGAGATACGAATTGATGTACTCAACAGCGTCCCCAATACCCGGGCTGCATTGTATGCGATGGTGCGAACTCACCTTAGCTACGTTGTCAAATGCGGCGTGGGGTCTAAACTCTTTTTTTATAAGCCCTAGAGTCCCGTGTATCACGTTGGATGCCCCCTTTGAAGTTTGTAATCGGTACCTTAGGAGCCATTCTTCGTAAACAGCTTTATAACCTCTACCGATAAATCCCATTTCTATTGTTTTATGGAAGGAATCCGCCAATGCCCGTAGAACCTAAAACCATACAAAAAGGAGGTGAACATACATGCATTTAGTACCCGGCAATGTGTTTTGTTTTTGGATGATGATGGCGGCATCCGCTACGGCGCTTTACGTAATTAATTTGTCAAACGCTGAAAAATTCAAAGTGCAAATACGCAATATAATCGGGCTTAATTCCATCGACGAAGCCGTAGGCAGAGCGACTGAAATGGGTTCGCCTGTACACTTCAGCCCCGGGCTTGGCGACATTGTCACCACCGATGCGGCCCAAACCTTGGCGGCCTTGGAAATCCTGGGCTATGTGGCGCGCAAATCAGCCCAATACGATGCCAGGCTGGTAGTGACCATTCGTATGCCAAACCTTTTCCCCATGGCGCAAGAAATCACAAGACAAAACTATCTGGCGGCAGGAAAACCTGAATCTTACAAAGACGATACTGTCCGCTTCATCACAAGCGACCAAGATGGTTACGCTGGCGGCGTCGTAGGGTTCATGACCAGAGAAAAAGCCGCGGCAAACATTATGACAGGCGTTTACCTTGGAGAGTCGCTGCTTATTGCGGAAGCCGGCTCGAGGATAGGGGCAATGCAGGTGGCTATCACGGCCTCCATCACCCAGCTGCCGTTTTTCGTTGCCACTTGTGACTATGTAGTTATCGGAGAAGAGTTGTTTGCCGCAGGCGCCTATTTGTCCCAAAACAAAGTGAAGCTTGGCGCCATCGCAGCCCAAGACTATTTCAAGCTTTCACTCATGGCTTTAATAGTTTTGGGAACCATCGCCACCTCTTTGGGCAAAGACATTGTCCAGACCATAATCACCCAATAGGCGTCAAGGGAGGTGTAAAAATGCGCAAAGAAATCCCACTGGCCATAACGCTTATAGTCGGCCTCATATGCATGCTGAGCGGCATCACTACGGGGAACATCCCGATTTTGGGCATCTCCTTCCCCGGTTTGTTCAAAGACTATGTGAGCCCTTGGATGACTATAGTGTCGGCGTTTGCTTTAGGATTGGCATCCATAAATCTTTTGGTTATCCATTCCAGAAATATTCAAAGAAAACGAGATAATTGGGTTTACAGCATTGTATTGATCGTTACCCTCATTCTTTTTGGAGGAATACGGGCCTTTGTCGAACTCACGGCTCAAGAAGGCGCGTCTTTGGTGTACGAAAGAATGTACACTTACATCCTGTCTCCCCTAATGGCGGGACAATGGGCGTTTTTGGGTTTCTACGTGGCTTCAGCATCCTATAGGGCATTTCGCGCCAGGAATCTGGACGCGACTGTCCTCCTCATTTCGGCAGTTTTGGTGATGCTGGGCGCCGCACCGGTAGGCGCCGTAATCTGGAAACAGTTCCCCGCAATTCAGCAATGGTTATTGAACGTACCCAACATGACAGGGCAACGGGGAATTGTCATAGGTGCTGCTATCGGCAGCTTCGTCACTGGTTTACGAGTGCTTTTGGGCCTCGAACGAGGACATTTGGGAGGGGGGGTATAAACCGTGGATTGGACCACAAGATTGCAGACCGTCGACAGAAGAATTATTTACCTTCTCCTTCTTATTTGCTGCACCATTCCTCTGATTTGGCCTTTGGGCATCCCTGTTCCCATAAGCCCCACCACAAAAGCTGTTTACAACATCATTGAAGAACTAAATCCCCAAACTGATACTGTACTTTTGGTATTCGATTACAGCCCGGGCACCGGCTTGGACGCCCACGTTGTTCCCGTGGCCATAGTGGAGCATTTGACATCCAGAGACGTCAAATGGGTAGCGGTGTCTTTCTCACCCGAGGGCCCGCTTATGTGCGACAGGCTTATAGCAGGCAGCGATTTGGAAGGAAGAGGGCTTGTGTACGGCACTGATTTCGTCAACCTGGGGTATATAGCCGGGGACGAAAATGCTGTGCGTTTGTTCGCTTTGGATTGTACGATCATCCCAACAGACACCCGGGGCAACAATACCGCCCAGCTTCCCATAATGAAGGGGAAAGAAAGCGTCAAAGATTTTGCGTTTGTTATGCAGTTTAACGCTGTAGGGCCGGAAGTATGGGTTAGGCAAGTGGTGGACCCCATGAAGATCACATACGCGCTTGGCACTGTTACCGTTTGCGTGCCTTCAGCGCTGCCTTACTATGACTCGGGCCAAATCAAAGGCCTTTTGGGCGGCCTGAAAGCATCCGCGGAATATGAGGTGTTGAGCAGCAAACCCGGTCAAGGCGCTGCCATGATGGACGCACAGTCCATGGCCCACCTGCTCATACTGGGTTTTATCGCCATAGGAAACATCGCTTACTTTGTAGACAAAAGTAAAAAGCACACCTCTCAATAGAAAACACCAGGAGGTGATTAGATGCATTTGTCAACGAATGTTTGGGATTGGGTGGCCGTGTTGTGCATTTTGTCCATCTGGTCTTTCCTTTATAAAGAAAACCCTGTATACCACGTTGCCGAACACGTTTTTGTGGCTTCTACCGCAGGGCATGCTATTGGCATGGCTGTAGGCAACATCGTTCGGTACGCGTACAACCCGCTCGTTCAAAAAGGTCAGATATCGCTTTTAATCCCCATAGCCTTGGGGCTTTTGCTTTACACAAGGTTTTTTCCAAGCGTACAGTGGCTGAGCCGTTGGCCCGTGGCATTCTTGGTAGGGGTAGGCACAGGGCAAACCATTTACACATCGCTTCGCACCCAGGTAATAAACCAGATTGTGCCGGCAATGGCCAAGTTTCCCGGAAACACCTTAGGTGTCACGCTAAACTCGCTTATATCGCTTTGTGGGTTGATAGCCGTCTTGGCGTATTTCCTGTTTACAGTTAAGCAAACAGAAACGCTGAGAGCTACATCCCAAGTAGGACGCTGGGTCATGATGGTCACTTTCGGGGTCTCTTTTGGAAACGTGGTGGCAGGCCGAATATCTGTGTTACTGGGGGAACTCCAGAAAATTTGGGGCAATTGGCTGGGTTTGATGTAAATATCGAGAAAGACATAAAATGCCCTCGACTGACCGAAGCCAAGTCGGGGGCATTCGTTTTACACGCCAAAACGCAACTGCTATTCGTGGTGTTGGTGCTGGTGGCAAACGGTACCCGTGGTTTTTAACTCGCCTTTCAGATAATTTTCGGCGGCTTTTTTTGCATCACCGGAGGCGCCTACTACCACTTCAACATCTCTTTCGTTAAATATGTCAACAGCCCCTACGCCCATACCCCCGCTTATTATGACCTTCACGCCCAAATCGGCCAGAAAATTAGGCAAAAAGCCCGGTTTGTGCCCGGGGTTGGACACCGATTCCTCTTTTGCTATCTGTCCGTCTTGTACGTCGTAAATCTGGAAATTCACGCAATACC
>CAZXSP010000114.1:0-3927 GCA_964643285.1 uncultured Eubacteriales bacterium | reverse complement strand
TGATGACTTTTGTCCCGGTCCTCGTGGGGTATTCAACCAAACCGTCTCGATAGAGCGCGTTTACGGCGTCCCTTATGGGCGTTGAACTCACGCCATAATGGAACTGCAAATCCCGGTTTGTAAGCTTTTGCCCGAACACGATTTGCTGAGTAAGAATCCTGTATTTTAGATCCTCGTACACCTGCACGCTTAAGGATTTTTTCACAACCGGCGGCATATAAACCCTCCATCTGCGGCCGCGGCCAAAATGTCAACTGTAGATAACCTATATCTTCTGATATCTCTTGACAACAGCTTATCCAAAAGCATAAGTATTTTATGATGCATCACGCATCATAAATTGAACAAAGGAGACGATACTATGACGCGGGGAAGGTATCCGCCGGAACCTTTCAGAATCAAAATGGTTGAACCTGTTACAATGATTGACCGAGAAACTCGTCAAGAAGTGGTAAAAAAAGCCGGGTACAACACTTTTCTAATCGATTCCCAAGACGTATACATTGACCTCCTCACCGACAGCGGCACAAACGCAATGAGCGACAGACAATGGGCCGGGCTGATGATGGGCGACGAAGCTTACGCCGGCAGCAGAAATTTTCACCGCCTTGACGACACCGTGAAGGAATTGTTCGGTTTTAAACATGTAGTCCCAACCCACCAAGGCCGCGGAGCCGAAAATCTTCTGAGCCACATTGCCATAAAGCCGGGCCAATATGTTCCGGGAAACATGTATTTCACCACTACCCGGTATCACCAAGAGGCAAACGGCGGGATTTTCAAAGACATAATAATAGATGAGGCACACGACTCCCAGGTAAACCTGCCTTTCAAGGGTAATGCCGACTGCAAAAAAATACAGGCCCTGATAGATGAAGTAGGCGCCGAAAACATAGCTTACATATGCATAGCCGTAACAGTGAACTTAGCGGGCGGCCAGCCGGTATCCATGGCAAACCTGCAAGAAGTGTCTCAACTGTGCAAAAAGCATGGTATCAGGATGTTTTTAGACGCCACGCGTTGTGTGGAAAACGCCTATTTCATTAAAGAACGCGAACCCGGATATGCTGACAAATCTATAAAAGATATCGTCCACCAGATGTTCAGTTACGCTGACGGCTGCACCATGTCGGGAAAAAAAGACTGCATAACCAACATCGGCGGATTTTTGTGCTTAAACGACGACCAGTTATTTCTCGATGCCAAAGAACTCGTGGTCGTTTACGAGGGGATGCCATCGTATGGCGGCATGGCAGGGCGCGACATGGAAGCTATGGCAATTGGCCTGCGCGAATCCATGCAAGAGGAGTACATCGAACACAGGGTAAAACAAGTGCGCTACCTGGGGGAAAAGCTTTTGGAAGCCGGTGTCCCAATAGTCGAACCCGTAGGCGGGCACGCGGTGTTTTTGGATGCCAAACGGTTTTGCCCGCATTTGGATCAGGAAGAGTTTCCCGCCCAGGCATTGGCGGCCGAACTGTATTTGGAATCAGGCGTGAGGTCTATGGAGCGAGGTATCGTATCCGCAGGCAGAGATGTCAAAACCGGAGAAAACCACAAACCAAAACTGGAGCTGGTCAGGCTGACTATCCCGCGCCGCGTTTACACCTACGCCCATATGGACGTGGTCGCAGACGCGGTCATTTCCTTGTACGGAAGAAAAGAGACTATCAGGGGCCTTAAATTTGTATATGAACCAAAACAGCTTCGGTTTTTCACGGCGCTATTCGAGCAAATACAGAAATAGAAGCCGCAAGCCTGTCTTGACAACATCGACAGACGATGATATCACTAGAAAAATACAAACCGATGATGAAGAGTAAGTATCTTGGGTACCGGGTTTCCAGAGAGTCGCGTGGGGTGGAAAAGCGATAACTACAACCCAAGGGAATGGACTTCGGAGGGCAGCCGAACGCCGCAAGGCAAGTAGCCGCTGACGGGAACCGTGCCCGTTATCCAGACGGACCGCATTAGAATGTGCGGTATGAGAGCGGGCGCGTATCGCGTCAATTTGGGTGGCACCGCAGGAATCAAACCTGTCCCATAACAAAATTGGGACAGGTTTTTTGTCGTCTTTTAAAAAGGACCAAAAGCCTCGTCCCCAAAAAAGGGAGCGAGCAATGTGAAAAAACTGGTCATTCTTGCAGTTTGCGCGTCAATGGTTTTGTGTTTTGCGGGTTGCGCCGGCGGGGATATAGAACCCCAGGCAAACGGGGAGAAGGTATCGTACAGCTTCGCGGTAGTAAAACAACTGGACCACGCGTCTTTGGACGAAATCGCTAACGCCATAACATCCCGTTTGGAGACCCTGGCCGCAGAAAAAGACATCACCATCACTTTCAAAGTGTTCAGCGGACAAAATGACAGTACCCTTTTGAACCAAATAGGTAGTCAGGTCGTGTCGGGCGAATACGATGCAATTATTCCAATAGCCACCATGGCGGCTCAGTCTATGGCGACAGCGGCAGAAGCCACCAAAACCCCTGTGATTTTCTCGGCCATAAGCGACCCGGAAGAAGCCGGACTCCTTGGATTGGATTACGTCACAGGGGTAAGCGACGCCCTTGACACCCAGAAGATCATGGACATGATGCTGGCGTTGAACCCCAATATCCAAAACGTGGGCTTGCTGTATAGCCTTTCGGAGCCCAACAGCAAGAATCCCATAGAATACGCAAAAAATTTCTTGGACTCCAAAGGCATCACCTACCAGGAAGCCACAGGTACCACAAGCGAAGAAATCGTCACCGCCGCGCAAAGCTTGGCCGCCAAAGTGGATGCTGTGTTTACCCCCACTGACAACGTGGTCATGAGCGCAGAACTGATCATTGCGGAAATTCTGGCGGGGGCGGGCGTTCCCCATTATGCAGGGGCGGATTCATTTGTAAGAAACGGTGCTTTTGCCACTTGCGGTGTCAACTACACGGAACTCGGCGAGCAAACCGCAAACCTTGCTTTGGATGTATTGGAAACCGGCAATATCCCGGCTTATGAAACGGCGGAAGGCGGTATTATCACCGTCAACACAGAAACAGCCGCCGCCCTTGAAGCAGAATATAGCATGTTTTCGGATATGGGCACTCTGGTTGAAGTTGTCACCACTTTAGACTAAATCTCGGTGAAGGGGTCGTAGGTTATGAGCGTTGCGGCTTTGCAAAGCGCGTTAGAATTGGGCTCCATCTATTCTTTGGTGGCATTGGCTCTGTTTTTGAGCTATACCACTCTAAACATAGCTGATCTGACCACGGACGGCTCCTTCACATTAGGTTGCGCCGTTTCGGCGGCACTGTGCCTTAAGGGACACCCGTATCTGGCTCTACCCGCTGCCATGGCAACGGGCGCTGCGGCAGGTTTTGTAACGGCGGTTTTTCAAACCAGATTGGGTGTCCCTTCCATCCTGGCGGGAATAGTCACAAACACAGGCTTGTATACTATAAACCTCGCGATCATGGGCTTCTCGGCCAACTTGAATCTTTTTCGGGCGCCCAGGATATTTTTATGGGCGGAAAACCTTTTTGTAGGCACCGCGTTTGCCGGCTGGGGGCGGCTTGTTTTGACTGCAACCATGGCAGTAGCAGCAGGGTTATGCACCGCATTGTTCCTTAAAACTCGCCTGGGCCTTTCCATTCGGGCCACGGGTGACAACCCCGCTATGGTTCGGGCATCCTCTATAAATCCCGCTTTCACGGTTACTGTAGGGTTGTGTTTATCTAACGCCTTGACTGCCCTTTCCGGCTCAATATTGGTCCAGTATCAGAAATTCGCGGACATAAACTTGGGCACCGGCATGGTGACTATCGCTTTGGCAAGCTTGATCATTGGCGAAACTCTTTTTGGTAAAGGCGGCATGTTCCGCTCGGTTGTGGCCGTACTTGGCGGAAGCGCGGTCTACCGCCTCATTATGGCTTTGGCGCTTCAAGCCCGGAT
>CAZXSP010000113.1:0-3929 GCA_964643285.1 uncultured Eubacteriales bacterium | reverse complement strand
AGATATTTTTACCTTTTCCTCCAACCGGCCCCTTTCCAGCGCCAAAAGCGCGGTCATCATCTTAGTCAGGCTTGCGGGGTGGGCTCTTTTGAAGGCGTTGTGTTGATACAGAATGGCGCCTGTGTGCCATTCCATCAGAATAGCCGCATAGCAGTTTACATATGGTTTTTCTACATCATTGGGCGGCACCGTTTGCGCACTGGCGTGCCGGCAATCGCAGGGTAGACAAATCGTAGCCATGTAAGCCAAAGCCAAACAGAAACAAAATATTTTTCGAATGATCATGACGGTAGCACTCCCTCATTGGGCGCTACCTGGATATTATTTTAGAATGGGCTTGACTATGAATTGGGGGTCATCCGAAAAATAAGGTCCTTTACCGGCCCAAAGGGCCCTCCCGCTCCCAAGTCAATGTCACACAAGTTTAGACTTAGTACCCACGGCTTCCCGGCCCTTATTGAAATGTACTCCGTGGCGTTAAACTGTCTGGTTTCTGCCCTTTTCAGGTTTCCCTCGAAGACTGTTTCTCCGTCTTGTATCACCTTGACCCAACATACAGCGTCTTCCTGGTCCGCCACTTCCAAAACCAAAGCCAAAGGTGTGACATCCACTTCCCAAACAGTCGTCGCGTAGTCAGGGTCAGTTCGTAAAACAGTAGGTAACGGCGGAGGTGGAGGTTCGGGGATAAAGGCTTCTTCTCCATTTTGTGAGTCTTCCGGGTCATCGCTCTCGGAAACCGGGCAGGTTTCCTTAGAAAAGATTCCAAGCCTAGAACCGTAGTAAACGCCAAAGGCCATGATGAACAACAGCAGGAAAATGAAAAATGTGGGATTTTTCTTTCCGGCGCGCCTTGTTCGGGTTCTCGGCCTTCGTCCAACTTCTGCTCCATCGGGTGTGGGGGTTTCCCTTTTTGTAAGCTTTGCAGGCTCACTGCGCCGCACCGGTACGCGCTCTGTCCGGGATCTCTCTTTCGGGTGTTTTCGAAGGTATTCTTTTTTGTCAAGAAGCTCCTGATATGCACGGGAAAACGCAAAACCGTCAAGCCCCAAGGCGTTGGCGTACGATTTGAGAAAACCCTTAAAATACGCGGTGCCGGGTATTTCTTTGTCATTACCGTCTTCGATAGCCAAGAGGTACTTGGTTCGGATAAGCGTCGTGTTTCTGACGTTTTCTATGGAAAGCCCCAAGCTTTCACGGCGAAGGCGTATTTCTTCCCCCATGTCTTTTAAAGCTTGGCTTATCTCGTTTACCTCTTGCTTCACAGTCCGGCCCCTTTCTTTAAGGCCTCAACCTGTTGATGGTTCTGGGAAACGGAACGGCTTCCCTGAGATGGTCGAGTCTGCAAATCCATGCCACCAAACGTTCGATTCCCATTCCGAACCCGCTGTGGGGTACTGTACCGTATTTTCTGAGATCCAAATACCATGCGTACTCTTCCACCGGTAGGTTATGGTCTTTGATTCTCTTTTCCAAAAGGCTGTAGTCGGATATTCTTTGACTTCCGCCTATGACCTCTCCGTAACCTTCGGGCGCCAGTAGATCTGCCGCCAAGACTGTCTCCGGCCTACCCGGGGTAGGTTCCATATAGAAAGCCTTGATTTTTTCAGGATAGCCGGTGACGAACACCGGTTTTCTGTCAAGAGAAGCCAATTCAGTTTCGTGGGGGGAGCCGAAATCGTCACCCCATTCGATGTCCATACCTTTTTTCTGAAGATGGCTGATGGCATCGTCATATGTCATTCTGGGATAAGGAGGTTTCATGTCCTCCAGCCGTTTCAAATCTCTGCCGACAATCTCAAGTTCTCCGGATTTATGTTCCAAGACTTGTCCTATGACGTGAGATACCAAATTTTCTTCTAAAACAAGCATTTCCTCAAAAGTCATAAACGCGGCCTCAGGCTCTATCATCCAGAACTCAGTGAGATGTCTTCTAGTCTTTGATTTTTCGGCCCGAAAGGTTGGGCCAAAACAATATACTTTCCCCAATGCCATGATGGCTGCCTCGTTGTACAATTGCCCCGTTTGGCTCAGGTACGCTTTTTCTCCAAAATACTCTGTTGAGAAAAGTGTGGTCGTGCCTTCGCAAGCGGAAGGTGTGAAAATAGGCGCGCTGACCTCGAGAAACCCCCGGTCATCAAGGTAATCTCGGCAGGCTCTCATGACTTCAGCCCGGATAGACAAAATAGCCCTTTGTCTAGGGGTTCGGAGCCACAAATGGCGCTGGTCAAGAAGAAATTCCGGTCCGTGTTGTTTCAAAGTGATCGGGTACTCAGGCGCCGCCTCCGATAAAATGGTCACCGACGAAACCTGCAATTCGTGCCCGCCTTGGGCCCTTGTGTCCTTTGTGACTGTTCCAGAAATCTCAAGAGCCGATTCTTGATTGAGCCCGTCAAGCTTGTGAAACACCTCATCTCCAACCGAGGCCTTTACCACGACACATTGGATTACGCCAGTTCCATCGCGGAGGATGACAAACATGACTTTCCCCGAAGAGCGGCGGTTATACAGCCAGCCCTTAAGGACGACTTCTTTTCCCCGGTACTGCCCAACTTCAGAAATAGTGCAGTTTATAGCGCGGTTTAGCGTCAAATCTGACTCCTCCTAGGTCAAGGTGTCGACGGAAGAGGCTCCGGAATATCCTCTCCTTCGACTGTCCTTTCCAGTTCCGATAGTACTCTACCAAGTTCGTCCAAGGCGTTCCCGTATCCTGCCCAGTCCCCTGTTCTAAGCCGTTCTTGAGCATCTTGGAACAGGCGGATGGCATTGGCTGTGAGGGTTTTGAAGTCTCCTTCTTGGCCGATAACTCCTGACGCGCCCGGTTCTTGCGTGCCCCCGCTTCCGAAAAGCTGGGATAACGCGTCGTCTACTGTGGCGCCGATAACGACTCTGCCACCATAATACATCAATACTCTCTTGAGTTCAGGTATTTTGACACGTTCCGCCTGTATGTACAAAGGTTCTACATACAACAGCGAATCTTTGATGGGTATGGACAAAAGATTGCCGCGTATTACCTGGGAACCCACCTGGCCCCAAAGTGTCATGCTTTGAGCGATTTGCGGGTTTTGGGCTATGAGCGATTCAACCTGCATGGGCCCGGGTACCAGTTTGTCCTTGGGCAAAGTGAACAACACCGTTTGACCGTAATGCTCGGGATCGCAACGCGCCCCCAGCCATGCTGTCATGTTGGGTTTTCCCCGGGGCGTAAAAGGCGTAATAAGGAGATATTCGGGTTTGTCTTCGCCGGGTAAGCGCAAAACCACGTAATAAGGTTCTACGGGTTGTTCCGTTTGGCCATATATTTCTCTTGGCAACTCCCAATAGTCTTCCTTGTTGTAATAGATGTTTGGGTCTGTCATGTGGTAAGTAAGGAGAACCCTAGATTGTATCTTGAACAGATCTTCCGGCATTCGAATGTGTGACATAATCTCCGGCGGCATCTCCGATATAGGCTTAAGGAGGTCAGGGAAAATTTTTGCGTAGGTGTTGGCAATGGGGTCTTCACTGTCAGATTGATAAAAAGTCACCTTGCCATCGTAGGCGTCAACCACAGCTTTTACAGAGTTGCGTATATAATTCACGCCCGATTCCGAATCGGGCTGGCTATAGGGATAATTGGCAGATACCGTATATCCGTCTATTATCCAAACCATCCGGCCTCCTGCGATTATCAGGTAAGGATCCCTATCGTACATGAAGAAAGGCGCGATGGTGGATATTCGATCGATTATGTTCCGCTTGAAAACGAGCCGCGAATCGGGTGTAATGGCGCCTGACACCATTATCTGATAGTCGGTAAATCTGAGCATGAAAGCCAGTTTTGCTAAGATTCCTTTGATAGGTACCCCGGCGTCCCCTTTGTAAAAAGTGGGCTCCAGCTCGTCGCCCTCAGTTCTTGGGTAATTGAACTCAGGTTCTTTCGTGTCCAC
>CAZXSP010000112.1:0-4026 GCA_964643285.1 uncultured Eubacteriales bacterium | reverse complement strand
GTTTTAGGTGATGACAACGGCAAAACCCCGCATTCTATGGTGAAACTCTCTGATCGACCCATCCGGCACTTTGTTTGCCTGGAATTTCCCCCAAAAGCCGCAACACATACTATAGACGGGAGGTGAGGGGAGCTGCAAACCTTTTCAGTTGCTTCGGGTAAAGCGCTTGATTCCATAAGGCATTTGGTGAGCCAGGAGATACTCGCTTGGGAAACGCGGGGGGTCAAAATTGGCGTCACCGAGAGTCAAACAGGGGAATTGCTGGTTTTGCGTTGCGAAGTGCCCAAGGTGAGGGAATCCAAAGCCCATGAAATCCTTAAAACCGTCAAGGCTTCTATCGCCAACGGCTTGTCGCATGTGATAATAGACGAATATGAAAAGCTTCTGGTAACACGGCTTATAGATGACAACTATGCTTATCTTTCGGGGCGTGACAGAGAAATACTGAAAGGCAAGGCATTATTGAGGTTATCAGGTTATGACGCCTACAAATCGTTTCCCAAACCGGAACAGGAAAGCCAAAGAAAGAGCAGGATATGGGCTAAACTTGCCGAGTACTTGGAACGAGAGAACGAAATAGTGCTGGAGGGTTTCATAACCTTTCGTCTTAAAGATTATCTAGAGGATTTGTTCGACACTGTGGAGGACGTGGTGGAGGATTACCTCACGGAAAGGGAATATACAGAGTTTCTGAAACTCCTAAGGCACTTCATGGCAAGGCAAAGAAACCCTGTTTCGTCTGTCAACGTGGTTAGGTCAGGGGATAAGTATTCCTTGCTCGACGACAAAAGGGAGCCAATTCGGGGACAGCTTGCCGAATTCTTGAAAGAACCCCCCTTGGGCATGGAATTGGGCCTCGATGACCTTATAGTAAGCGCAGTGGTGACTATGGCGCCAAAGACGGTAATCTGGCACGGGGATACCGCTAAATCGCCGTGTTACGATTTAATCAAAGACCTGTTTGGGGAAAGACTGTTAGTCTGTCAAGGCTGTCCTTTGGAAGACGACAAAAAGCCGCAATGAATCGTTTGAGAAAACGTGAGGAAGCTGGGCCATTAAGAACCAGCTTCCTCACGTTTCTATGTTTCGTCGTCCTCGACCTCTACAAAATCCTCTTTAGGAGCACCGCAAAGGGGACAAATATCGGGTGGCTCAGGACCTTCGTGTATATATCCGCACACCGTACATTTCCATTTTTTCATAAGTTAACCGCGCGCCCAAAAGGCGGCGGTTTTGCCGCCCCCTTTTTTACCTAGTAATTTTCACAATGCGGTTCATAGAACGATTGCGGATGGGCACAGGCCGGGCAAACTTCCGGCGCTTCTTTGCCTTCGTGTACATAACCGCAGTTGCGGCAATGCCATTTGATTGGCTCGGGACGGGAAAACACAGAACCGTCAGTTACCCTTTTAAGAAGCTGACGGTAACGCGTTTCATGAGCCTCTTCAACTTCTGCTACTTCCTCGAACAGTACAGCCAGTTCGTTGAAGCCTTCTTCTTTCGCGACTTCCGCGAACCCTTTGTACATTTCGCTCCATTCGTAGCGCTCGCCGTTGGCCGCGTCTTCCAGGTTTTTCTTAGTGTCTCCCACTAAGCCCAAAGCCCGCGCCCACAGTTTGGCGTGTTCTCTTTCGTTGTCGGAAGTCTGCCTAAAAATCGCCGAAATCTGCTCGTAACCCTCTTTTTTCGCCTGACTGGCGTAATACACATATTTGTTGGTGGCTTCAGATTCGCCTGCGAATGCTTCCATCAGGTTCTTTTCCGTTTTGGAGCCCTTGAGATCCATGTGGCACCTCCTGTATTTATTTGTTGCTGCCTATACTTTACATTTTTGAGAGCTCGCTTTTCAAGATTGCCAGTTGCTTCTTGATTCTTTCGGGAAGTTTTGGGCCGAAAAGCTGAAAGAATGTCTCAATGCTTGGGACTTCGGTTCTTTTCCACGCGTCTTTGTCGACTTTGAGGAGGTCTGAAATATTCTCCGCCGGAAGTTTCAGGCCTTCAAGATCCAGTGCGTCTTCTGTTGGGAGATATCCCAAAGGGGTCATCCTGGCTTTTGCTTTTCCCTCTATACGTTCACACATCCATTTTAGGATGCGGCTATTTTCGCCAAAACCCGGCCACAAGAATTCGCCGTTCGGGCTTTTTCGAAACCAATTGACGTAAAAGATGGCCGGGGCGTTTGAACCCAATTTATCTCCCATTCGAAGCCAGTGCGTAAAATAATCGGCCATGTTGTAGCCGCAAAAAGGAGTCATGGCGAAAGGATCGCGTCTTACCATACCCACTTGGCCTGTGCTGGCATGGGTCGTTTCCGACGAGGCGGTGGCCCCCAGAAACACTCCGTGATCCCATCCCAAGGCTTGGGTCACAAGGGGGATATTGGCGGCTCGCCGGCCGCCGAAAACGATGATGTCTATTGGAACTCCGTTTGGGTCTTCCCAACCCGGGTAGATGGTAGGGCATTGGGCCGCGGGAGCAGTGAATCTGGAGTTTGGGTGGGCAGCCGGCCGGGGGCTTTCAGGGCTCCAGTCTTCCCCTAACCAATCAACGGCGGTATTTGGGGGAGCGCTCATTCCTTCCCACCATACATCGCCGTCGCGGGTAAGAGCGCAGTTTGTGAAAATGATATTTTGTTTCAGCATTTCAACAGCCGATGGGTTGGTTCTTGGCGAGGTTCCCGGCGCTACGCCGAAAAACCCTTTTTCCGGGTTCACAGCGTAAAGCTTTCCGTCTTGGCCGGGTCTCATCCAGGCAATGTCGTCCCCTATACACTGGGCTTTCCATCCGGGGACGGTAGGGTGGATCATAGCCAAATTGGTTTTACCCCCGGCCGAAGGAAATGCACCCGCGATGTTGTAAACTTTTCCTTCGGGGCTGGTTAGGCGCAGCAGCAACATGTGCTCGGCCATCCATCCTTCGTTTCGTCCCATGTTTGAAGCTATCCTCAAGGCGAAGGATTTTTTGCCCAGAAGCGCATTGCCCCCGTAGCCGGATCCGTATGACCATACG
Organism: uncultured Eubacteriales bacterium; assembly: GCA_964643285.1. Classification (GTDB taxonomy): domain Bacteria; phylum Bacillota; class Sulfobacillia; order Fermentithermobacillales; family Fermentithermobacillaceae; genus JAXGZG01. The sequence continues at coordinate 1,017 of CAZXSP010000112.1, read as the reverse complement.
GTGTCCTCTTCCGGAAAATGGCTTATGTATCTTTGTTCCAAAGGCGCGCACGGCCACAAGGGACCTTCTTGGCCGGCTTCCAAAGGGTATCCCACAGAGTGAAGGCATTTGACGAAGCTGCCGCGGCTTTCTATGGCACTGAGCGCCTCTGTTCCCACGCGCGTCATAATGTGCATACTGCAAACCACATAAACGCTGTCCGTAACCTGAATGCCCAGTCTGGAAAACGGCGAGTCTATTGGCCCCATAGAAAAGGGAATGATGTACATAGTGCGGCCGCGCATGCAGCCTTTATACAGTTCCGTCATTACTTTTTTGAGCTTACCAATTTCAAGCCAGTTGTTGGTTGGGCCGGCATCTTCTTTCCTCTCCGTTGAAATGAAAGTCCTGTCTTCTACCCTGGCTACATCGCTGGGCTCAGAGCGGAAAAGGTAAGAGTTGGGACGTTTTTTCAGGGGAATAGCTGCGCCGCTGTGAACGGCTGCGGACATGAGGTATTGGTATTCAGAGTCACTGCCGTCACACCAGTAAATCTCTTCCGGTTGGCACAGTTCGGATACCTGCTTTATCCACTGGTCGACGTTTTTGCGGAAATTTTGCGTCAAAATGATGGCCCCCTTTAATCGACAAGATAACACAATACACCCGGATGCTGTGAATTACATACACTTATATTGTTTCACCTATTGATCTGCCAACTTTGACACGATATAATCCGTAAAACCTGTGAATTAAGGCGCAGAAGAGGACAGTACCGAAAAACTCAGTTCCAGAGAGGGAAGCGTACGGTGGAAGCTTCCTACTGGTTCCAAGGGAACACCGCCTCGGAGCCACCGGCAGAATAGATAATGCCGGCGCGTAAAGCGCGATACAGCTTTTGTGAGGGCTTGTAAGCTCGGTTAGAGATGGCTCTGAAAAGTGCTTAACCGGAGTGAACAAGCCGATAAGGGTGGAACCGCGAAACCTCGCCCCTTGGGGCGGGTTTTTTTGTTTCCTAAAGTGTCTAAGGGGGTATTT
>CAZXSP010000111.1:0-4065 GCA_964643285.1 uncultured Eubacteriales bacterium | reverse complement strand
CTTCTTCCACAGCCACCTCATAATCACCGGACATACCCATGGAAAGGTGCTCAAGGTTTGAGCTTTTCACTCCGGAATCTACAAGATCGTCTCTCAACACTCTAAGCTGCCTGAAACACGAACGTGCCACGTCCAAGCCGCCCACGGGCGCCACTGTCATGAGCCCCGCCAACTGAAGCCCGGGAAGACCCAAAACCGTTGTTACCAATTCTTCCGCGCTTTCGGGCGAAACGCCGTTTTTCTGTTCTTCGCGTCCCACGTTAACTTGGACCATAATCTCCAGTTGTTTCTTGTACATTTGGGAAAACCGCGACAAAGCTCGAGCCAACCGCAAAGAATCGACCGAATGTACAGCGTCAAAAAGTCTTACCGCTATGGAAGCTTTGTTGGTCTGCAAGTGGCCTATAAACGCCACGTTTGCGTCTTTGAAAGCGTTTGAGTCGATTTTGGGTTTAGCTTCCTGAACCCTGTTCTCCCCGAAAAATCTGATGCCCGCATCGTATGCTTCCCCGATGACTTCCTCGGACACTTTCTTGGTCACTGCCATTATTCGTACACTGTCCGGATCTCTGCCGGAAGCCTTGCAGGCCAAATTTATTCTTTCTAACACAGATTTTAGATTAGATGCTATCATCGCACACGTCGGCCCTCCAAAAACCCTTTAGGTTTTAGAACTAACTCATCTGTTTCAGCTATTCCTTTCACAACCGACTGTTTACCCTGGGTCAGTAAAACCTCCACCGGCTTAAAAACGGCATAGGTTTTGCGAAGCAAAAGAACACCAAGCTGGCCGTCCAGTTCAAAAATGCTCTTTTGAGGCACAATTATCCCGGTTTTCCCGCCGGTCACTATAGTTATATCGTAGGACCCGGCGCCTTTTTCAACAGGTAAAGATTCGATGCTTCCGTAAACAACAGAATACCCGGGAGGTTTGGCGTCAACTACTTTTCCGATTCTCGACTGTACCTCTGTATCGTCGGAAAAACGCAAAATAACCTTCTGGTTCTGTTCAAAAAACGGTCTATCCTCCGTTTTGAGCGGCAAACAAAAACTCAGCTCTCTGCCTGAGAGTACCTTCCCTATCGGTTGGCCCGTTTCCACCGAATCTCCATCGGCGACAGTAACCTGTGAGGCGTTTTTAGCTTGTTGAGACAAAACCATTATCTCGGACGCGTCTAAATCGTCCAAAGACATACCGGACAATCTGACCTCGATTTCTGAAAAACTGGGGAAGAAAACTCCCGCCGCGGGGGAAATAACATTTACCCTTGAAGCATCAAGCGCAGCCACAAGAAGGTCGATATTTCTTGAAAGCTCAGCACGCTTGTCTTCTATTTGACCGATGCGTTTTCTGGTCCCTGCCACTGCTTGGGCATAAGACACAAAGCTCGCTTCGTCTTGTAATGCCGATTTTGAATCCCGGGACACCCACGCGTCTTGAGCGCTGAAAAGGGAATCCACGGCACTCACGTAGTCCTCTTGGGCCTTGGCCATCAATAGCTCAAACTCATCTTGGGTCCGGCTTTCGTAATCCGCCAAAGAAGCTCTGGCCAAATCGATGCTTCGGTTAAATTCATCCCCGGTTGCATTGTGGCCTATGGTAGCAAGAACCTGACCAACCTTTACCGAGTCGCTTTGATTCACTTGAAGCTTGAGGGTGCCGCCGGCCGGGGCAGTAACTATGAAACCGCCCCCTGATATCAGGGCGGTGCCGCTGATTTTGTTCTCCAGCGTGCCCAAATACCCCCTACCCACGGGAACAAACGCTTTCAATAGCGCGCTTCTCAAATGGGGCCACAAAAAAAGCATTACCAAGGACACCATTAAAAGACCTAAGATCACGTGTCGCAGGTACTGCCCGAATTTGGCTTTCTTTCGCGGACGTCTCTTCACCAGGCTCTCCCTTCCAAGGCCATGGGGAATAATGGGCTGTTAAAGACAGCGTATTCCAGAACTAAATAACAAGTCAAGGTGAGGAGAAATCCTTAAGGCAGCAGCTTAACGCGTGGTCCTTCTGAAATAGTGATCGGTAAGCTCCACTAAAATGACGTCTTCACCGATTTTTTTCACATACTCCCAAGGAACTACATAGTCATCGGTCCTTCCTAAAAGACCCAATACCTTGGATGGCCCGGGAACTATCACTGATATTATTTTGCCGGTGTTAAGATCCAATTCTACATCCACAATGTTGCCCAGCCGGCGTCCGTCGACTGTGTTTATCACATCTCTTGTGGATAAATCTGAAGCCCGAATCACACAACCACCTCGGTGCATTATATGCGATAGGCGTTTGTGTATCCCGGCTACGGCTGCAAGTTAGCTTGGCTGCCCAAAGGTCCCCAAAAGGAGGCCAAACGGGAAAGCCCTAGCTTCACGGCGTCTAAAAACAGAAAGCGGATCTCAACTGAGACGGGTTTTGCGTCATCCTCGTAAATAACCGGAATCGCGATATCAGAATAGATTTCCGGCGAAAAAATCGAGGGTGAATAAGGTTCTTGGCCTGACACCAAAGCCTTTTGAACAAGATCAAAGTAACACAAAGGCGGATACATGACACACCACCAGTTTTCACCTTTGCCCTCCCCTAAAACCACTTGCAGGGCAAGATAATCACCTTGAGGCAGCAGTACCAAGTTTCCCCCTGTAGTCTCGTATACTTTATCGGGAAAAAACACCGTTTTAAGGGCTGCTTTAGCCATGTACTTCATTCCGTTGCTTCCTAGGCATTCCGCCGCCTTGGCTTCTATTTCCCCCAAATAATCTGCTATTTCACTTTGAGCTTCCTGAGCGGATTTTGCTTGGGACAAATGGGGCCCAAATGACTCCATTATGGCGTCTCGCACAGCGAGTTTGACATTTTGATCTATGCTGTTGTCGGAATTTGCTATCACGTGAAGACGCACCGTCTCTGAGGGAGACAACTGGTTTGTGACCCGGGACAGATTAGTAGGCGTGTAAGCCTTCTCGACTTTCCAGGCTTCGGATAAACCCCACCCGCAGAACAGGAATGCCCCGGCGACTAAAGCCAGAGTTATGCCTTGAAAAACGTTTGTTTTGTTCAATCCCATACTGCCCCCTTTTGTTGTTTTTACAACGCCATGTCTTTACGCATGTGCAGAAGCGCCGCCTTTTCTAACCTGGAAACCTGCGCTTGGGATATCCCAATTTCTTGGGCGACTTCCATTTGTGTTTTTCCCTCAAAAAACCTCATCCTTATTATTGCCTGTTCTCTGCCGGGCAATTTGGACATAGCTTCGTTGATGGTTATTTCTTGCTCCCATCCGTCGTTTTCGCCTTTGTCGTCTTTTACTTGGTCCATAACGTAAATAGGGTCGCCGCCGTCGTGATACACGGGTTCAAAAAGGCTAATGGGTTCTTGAATGGCGTCAAGCGCGTAGGCCACTTCTTCCTCGGGGGTTTTTAGGGCCACGCTTATTTCTTTTACGGAGGGTTCCCTCCCCAAACGCGCCACTAAAGTGTCTCTTATCTGAAGGGCTTTGTAAGCGACGTCACGGAGGGATCGTGAAACCCTGATGGGGTTATTGTCTCGCAGGTAACGTCTAATCTCTCCGATAATCATTGGTACAGCGTAGGTGGAGAATTTCACATTTTGTCCCAAGTCAAAATTGTCTATTGCCTTCATAAGGCCAATGCAACCCACCTGGAACAGGTCGTCAACATATTCGCCCCTGTTGGCGAATCTCTGGATGACGCTTAGGACCAAACGCAGATTGCCGTTTACCAGTTTCTCGCGAGCTGTGGTATCCCCTTGAAGCTTTGATTCGAACAATTCTTTCATTTTGGCGGCTGACAGAACAGGAAGGCGACTAGTATTAACGCCACAAATCTCGACCTTGTTCAACCCATGAACCCCCGGTTATGCTCCCAATATTTGGTGTATTCCTTATAAGGAGTATGACCGGGTCAAGCTTAGGCTATACAAGGAAGGTAGTTCACTTCAGGGAAAATGCTGGCATTATTACTGGTAACTTACTATGTCTTTGTGTAATCGGTTCATTATCCTTTTCTCCAAACGCGAAATATAAGATTGGGATATGCCCA
>CAZXSP010000110.1:0-4088 GCA_964643285.1 uncultured Eubacteriales bacterium | reverse complement strand
TAGAGTATTTCTAGCGAATTATACTGAAATATGTTACACTGCGGTCACGCCAGCTCAAGCCGCGTTTCTGGCGCGAGAAACATCTGAGCCGGAAATTTTCAAATCTGCGGAAAAAGGGGTGGAAAACAAGGTGATAAAACAAGGTATGCTCCTGACCTTGCTGGTCGAATTGGGCATGGGTATTTCGCTGCTCATTCTAGTCGGCCGCGCAAGGGCGGGAAAGAAGATCCCGGTGATTCACAAAATCCCGGGTTTAGCCGCTATAGACGAAGCTATTGGACGTGCCACAGAGCTGGGAACCCCTGTTATGTTTGTTCCCGGAATGGGAGACATGGCTGACGCTCAAACCTACGCCGCTCTCCCGGTTTTGGACTATACAGCCAAGGCGTGCGCCGAGTACGACACGCGCATCGTGGTGCCTTTGGGAGTTCCGGTTGTATACACGGTTGCTGAGGCAGTGACGCGGCAAGCGTTTATGGCAAAAGGCAAAACTGACAGGTACAGGGAGACCGACGTACGGTTCATAAACGAACAAAACTGGGCATGGGCCGCGGGAATTAACGGGATTATGGAAAGGGAAAATGTTTCGGCGCAAATCCTTTTCGGGGCTTTTTGGGCCGAAGCTTTGTTCCTGGCGGAAGCCGGAAACAGGACCGGGGCTATGCAAATAGCGGGGACTGCTTCAACAAACCAGATTCCCTTCTTTGTGGCGTCGTGCGACTACACTTTGATAGGACAGGAAATATTCGCGGCATCCGCGTATTTGAGCCCGGAACCTTCTACAACCGGCGGGCTAATCGTTCAGGATTGGGGTAAAGTGTTCGGAATGATTATCGTCCTTATCGGCGCAATTATGGTCACTTTCGGAAACACCTTTTTAGCAGATCTTATGCTGAAATAAGGGGGGAGACACTTGAAAAGGGAAGGGCCAGTAGCACTGCTTATTTTAGCCGCCGTAGTATATATCGTAAGCGTCATGGTAAATACTCCGGCTCTTCAACCCATACAGGCGACTTTGGACGATTGGTACCAAATCGTTGTGGGCTTCATTACTTTCGTGGGGGTCATTAGCTTAACCCAAGTCCACGGGCGTGAGATTCGCCGAAAAACAACAGGCTGGGCTTACAGCGCTTTGCTTTTGGCGGTGCTCTACGGGTACATCGTGCTTGGCGTTATGGGCGGCCTTAAGAACAACGCGTTTAATGTCATTTACAATAATATTCTGACACCTATCCTGATGACCATTTTCTCAACTTTGACTTTCTGGATAGGCTCGGCTTCATACCGCGCTTTCAGGGCCAAAAGCCTAGACTCGGCGATTCTGTTGATCGCTGCCGTGGTGGTAATGGTGGGCAGAGTGACTTTGGGCAAGGCCATATCCAGTTATCTCCCGAAATTCGCGGGTTGGATCGTGGAATATCCGACCTTGGCAGGTATGCGTGCCATTGAAATGGCCGCTGCCATAGGCGGGATTGTACTTGCTTTGAGAATGATTACAGGCTTAGAGCGAAACTTTATGGGCTCTGAGTAGCCATCCGGGGGGGTGTAGGCATATGTCAATTTTCAAAAAACTAGACAACCTGGACAGACGATGGATTTTTGCGTTCCAAATGCTAGTGTTTTGCGTGGCAATCATGAAGCCTGTGGGCTTGGCTTTGGATTTGAGCTCTGAGACGATAAAGGCTTTTGAGACCATAGACGGCCTGCCTGCCGGATCTGTTGTTTGGTTTGCCATGGATTATCAGGCAGCCAACGCTTCGGAAATCGAGCCTACGGGTTTGGCAGTTTTCAGACACTGCCTAAAGAACGATTTGCGAATAGTCGCCGGCGCCATGTGGCCCGAGGGCGGAGCGCAGATGGAACGGCTTATTTCTATAGTAGGTCCTGAATTTCCTGATAAAGAGTACGGCGTGGACTATATAAATCTTGGGTATAGGCCCGGCGGTCAGGTGTGGTTACAGCAGCTCACTAACGATCTGCCTGCGGCCGTGGGGCGAGTTGACCATTTTGGCGACTCCATTGCCCCTTATCCCATAATGAAAGGCCTCGACAAGGTGCAAGACGTTTCCTTGATTTTCGGAATGGCCATTGGCACTCCCGGTACACCTGAGTACATTAAAATGGTGACCGATCCGTACAACGTTCCAATGGTCGCCGCCTTGCCGGCCTCTTCTGTAGCAATAACCATGCCGTACCTGGGCTCGGGCCAGCTTACTGCGATGCTGGCGTCCCTTCGTGGCGGAGCGGAGTACGAGAAGATTTCCGACAACATGGGTTCTGCCATGACAGGTATGGATGCCCAATCGTTTATGAACCTTACCATTGTCATGTTCGTGGTTTTGGGCAATATCGGTTTCTTCTTCAACAAAAAAGCTATTGCTTCAGGTAAAGGGGGTAGGCAATAATGTCTATTTCCAAGGATATTTGGGTGTGGGTTGGGGCACTGGTCACAATTGGCACGTATAGCATCCTTTTCAAGGATAACCCCATCTACCGCGTGCTTGAGTCGATATTTGTGGCAATTCTGGCAGGCCATGCGGTTGTGGTTAACTGGTTCAGTTTTCAGAAACCGACCTTGGTCGGAAGGCTGGCGGAAAACCACGAGTATTCGGTGCTAATTCCGTTGTTCTTGGCAGCCCTCATGTACTTTCGTTATTCAAAGAAGCAAGCGTGGGTGGCCAGATACTCAATGTCTTTCGTCATGGGTATCGGAGCGGCTTATGTTCTTACTAAGAACCTGAAGCCTATGTTCCTGACACAGGCCAAGGCCACCATGATTTCCTTGTGGGTGGAAGGCAATTGGCAGTCGACATTGAACAACTTGGTTGTAGTGCTTGGGGTAGTTTCAGTGCTTATGTACTTCTTCTTTACCGTGAAAAAAGAGGGTACAGTTAAATTTTTCGGAAGTATCGGGAGAATATATCTCATGATAGCTTTCGGCGCTCTCTTCGGCGATACGGTAATGGGGAGGGTTAGCGTCACGCTTACGCGTTTCCAATTCTTGCTTAAGGATTGGTTGGGCGTAGTCAGATAAAACTAAGTGACGTTTATGTGCGGACACCGCCTTTTTGGCCGCGTTTGGCCGAAGGCGGTGTTCGCCGCGAAAAAAAGGGGTTAAAGCCAATGACAAATATGGAACAAATAGAAAAGGGTCTGCTTGAAGCATTGTGGGAGCTTGATCCCGTGAGGGCCAGCAATATGGGAATCACCATGTTCGACGATAGACTGCCCCCGGCTGATGAAAAAGAGATCGATCGGATATCAGAAAGGCTTTCCGAGTACTCTCAGGAACTAAAGAATCTGTTGGCCGGTTCTTCGCTTTCCGCAAGCCAACGTGTGGATGCTGAAGTGGCAATAGCCAATGTTGATACGATGCTCGCCAAAGAACCTGAAATACAGGACACGAAGATTAACCCGGATTGGTATCTGGGCGCGGTCAATGGCGGTTTGCACGTGTTGGTTGCCAGAGACTGGGAGGAACCCGCACGCAGAATAGAATCAATAGCTAAGCGCTTGGAGGAAGTTCCGGCGTTTTTGGAAGCCGCAAAACATAATCTGGTTGCTGAAGATATCCCGCCCGAATGGGTAGACATATCGTTGGGATCGGTAGTCGGCCACAAAAGGCTCATAGAAGGCTCGGTGATTCCGTTTGCGGAATCGGTCCAAGGAGGACAAGATCGGTTCGGAGAATTGTGTCAGAATTCCATGTCGGCAGTTTCGTCTTTTGGAGCATATCTGGAGGAAATTCGTCCCAAAGCCAAGGGTCGTTTTGCCTCGGGGAAGAAGCATTTTGAAAGGCTTCTGCAAAAAGTTCACATGGTCAACATGACAGCCGACGAGCTCAGGCAGTTTGGCGAAGAGAAGATGGCGGAATACGAAAGAGCTTTGATTGAGGCTGCAAAAAAAATAGACTCCAAAAAGCATTGGACGGAACTCATCGAAGATTTCAAGAAAGACCATCCGACTCCAAAAACGCTTTTGGACTCTTATCTTAACGAGGGCAAGCTCGCCGAAAAGTTCGTAAGGGAAAAGGATCTCATTAGTATCCCGGAAGGCCAGTCATGGACCGTGATTCCCGTGCCTGAGTA
>CAZXSP010000109.1:0-4092 GCA_964643285.1 uncultured Eubacteriales bacterium | reverse complement strand
TCTTCTGCTGCAAAGTGAAAACGATCCCATCTTGGGTCCAAGCCACAGGGTTAGGGCACTCGTCGAGGCTCGAGAGTGGGAAAGCGGTCTCTCCGGTAGTAAGATTCTGCGTTTCCAACGTGGTTAGGTTGAACCACTTGCCTTCATCTACGAAACAAGTGTAGCAAATTTCGTCGCCCTTAGGCGAAAACAGAATGGAACCGTACCCGTCTATAGATTCAGAAGTCTCAAGCTTTTTAGGCACGGGCTTATCGCCTATAAGATCTAGGGTATATAACAATGCTTTTTCAAAGCCGGCTTCACCGGGATTTTGCGAGGCCAAGAATGCAAGTTTTTCGCCCTTGGGGCAAATGTCGAAGGATGTGATGTGCATACCTTTGCCGCCCGCGACTTTTTCGGCCTTGGCGCGGGTTTTCCTGAGATCTTTAGGAGCCAAGGTTGAATCCGCTATCATGCCTTTGCTGTCGGGTTCCAGTTGTTGAAAGTACACACAGTTCCAAACCTCATCGCGATGGGTATAAGTAAAGTCGCCGTACAGTTCCTTTCTCTTCTTTTGCTTTTCCACGAGTTTTTCGTCGGGCGCTATGAAATATAACCCTTTGCCGTCAGGCGCCCACTTAAAGCGGGAAGTGCCACTTCTGGCCTCTGTGGCTTGAAACGGGCTTCCGTCAGCCATGATGAACACCTGGTCGGCCTTTTCGTCTCCTGCGCCGGCAGGGCTTAGGAACGCCAGTTGATTTTGAGGTGACCAGGCAGGCGAGTGGGACTGGGTATCCAACGAGGTCAGTTCATGTTCGCTTTTGGTGTCTGAATCATATATATGGACACGCCTTATGTACTCGTTCTTGTCCCAGCTTGTTTTGGATTCGACCCAGGCAAGAAGCTTCCCGTCCTCGCTCAACGCGGGTTGAGATAACCTGGGGACGGAAATAATCTCTTCGATAGTCATAAAAGGTTTCATGTTGTACCTCCGATCTTACATTCGGTAGCTTTTGTTGGAACTTCTTTGTAAGATATACACCTTCCTTTATTTGCGGTTGACCCCAAAACTGAACTAGTGTTGGGATTATAACACCATGAGAAGAGTTGCCGTTAGTCGCGTTTCTGTTACACTTGAATGCCAAGGAGTGAGCGTTTGAACAGGCTGTTTGACGTTTTAGGCCCGATTATGATCGGTCCCTCAAGTTCACATACCGCGGGCGCGGCAAGATTAGGGAACCTTGCCCGTAGGCTTCTGGGGGATGAGCCCGTTTCGGCCGACATGGCCCTTCATGGCTCTTTCGCTGCCACGTATAAAGGCCACGGCACCGATCTGGCACTTATAGGCGGGCTTTTGGGTTTCGCACCCGATGACGAGCGCCTTCCCGATTCACCTTCCCATGCGGCAAAAGCGGGACTGTCCTTCAAGATTTACGAGGCAGATTTAGGGGACGTTCACCCAAATACAGTGAGGTTTAGGCTTTGCGGCCGCAAGGGAAAGAAAGTTGAAGTTACAGGTTCTTCTGTGGGCGGGGGTAAAGTCGTCATCACAGAAGTTTCGGGGTTGCAGGTACATTTTACGGGCGAGAGCGATACCCTTGTCGCAACCTACACCGACAGACCCGGAGTCATAGCGTCAATAACAGCTGTTTTGGCAAAAGGCGCTGTGAACATCGCAAGTATGCGTGTGACCCGGTCAGGGCGTGGAAAAACCGCTGTGTGCATTATCGAGGCAGACAAGAAATTCAACTCTGACATTGTGCGCGAAGTGGAATCAATTCCTTTAATAGATAAGCTTACTGTAATCGAGAAACTGTAGGGGGTGTCGTGATGACCTTTGCTGAACTGGCCCAAAGGGCACAAGCTGGCGGCATTTCTTTGGGTTCTTTGGCCGTGGAGATTGAAAGTGAAGAATCGGGCGATTCCAAGGCCCTAGTTGTGGAGCGGGCAGAAAGAATGCTGTCGGTCATGAAAGATGCTGTGCGTAAAGGTTTGTCACAACCCCAAAAGCGTTCTCGGAGCGGCCTTTCCGGTGGCGACGCGTCAAAGGTCCAAAGTCGCGTAGTAGCCAGGACATGTCTCGGCGGCAACTCCTTGCTTGCAAGGGCCATCGCGTATTCTCTGGCGGTTTCCGAAGTTAACGCAATGATGGGAACCATAGTGGCGGCTCCAACCGCGGGTTCTTGCGGTGTAATCCCGGGTACATTTTTGGCTTTAGCCGAAATCGACCACATAGATGACGAAAGACTGGTGGACGCGTTGTGTACCGCGGGCCTTGTGGGCCAAGTTATCGCCGACAAAGCCAGCCTTTCGGGGGCGGAATGCGGATGCCAGGCAGAATGCGGCGCTGCGGCTGCTATGGCGGCGGCGGGGCTCACACAACTTGGAGGCGGCTCACCCGAAGACTGTATCCACGGGGCCGCTCTTGCTCTCAAAGGGCTTTTGGGTTTGGTTTGTGACCCTGTATGCGGTTTGGTTGAAGTTCCTTGTGTAAAACGCAACGCTACATCGGCCGCTGTGGCGCTTGCAGCTGCTGAGATGGCGCTTGCAGGCGTAAGGAGCCGAATTCCCCCGGATGAAGTTATAGTTTCAATGTTTGAAGTGGGCCGCCTAATGTCGCCCACATTGAAAGAAACGGCCCTGGGCGGTCTTGCGGCTACGCCTACGGGGAAGGCGTTGTGTAAGGCATTCGCACCCACGGCCTTCCATACGCACAGCCAATCGTTTTAACCCCTAGATTACGCATGCACTATCGATGAAGGCATTTCGAGATGGTATGATGCAATCCTGCAAATCCATGCGACTGAATTGTAAGGTGGTCTTTCGTGAAGGAAATCAGTCATTTATGTGGAACCAATCGGAGGAGCGCGGCTCCACTAAAACCTTTCTGAAATGTTGGCGCTTTGCCATAGTTGCCTGGATGGGGAGGATAGGAAAATGAACGCTTTCAAAAGTAACATTTATAAGTATCTGGGTGGTACATGTCAGTATTTAATACCGTTATATCAACGTGTCTATAGTTGGAAAAAAGAGCAGTGCGCCAGACTTTGGAACGACATTGTCAACCTTCACCGGACATACCGCAAGGGACACTTCATCGGTTCACTCGTGCGAATTGACGAGGACTCGCCGGCAGGGTCGACACTTGCGATGATTATCGATGGTCAACAGCGGCTTACAACACTAACTTTGCTTCTTATAGCCCTAAGAGATTATGCCGAATCGCATGCCGGCTGCGGCGTAAACCCAAATAAAATTAATGACACATTGCTACTGAACCAATATGAAGAAGGCATTTCCAAATACAAACTTCTGCTCACACAATCCGACAGGGATACGCTGATAAAGAAGATTGAGAATGCACCAATTTCCGGTGCTTTTAAATCTCGTATTCTGGACAATTACGAGTATTTCTATGGGCAAATCGCAAAATTAGAGATTACCCCCGCCGATTTATACGATGCCATCGGAAAGCTGCAAATCGTTGATATTGTCCTTGATCGACAATACGATGACCCGCAAGCCATCTTTGAGAGTCTAAATTCCACGGGTATCGATTTGAAGGACTCTGACCTTATTCGTAATCATCTACTTATGGGACTGGACCCTGCTTCTCAGGCAGATGTATATAACAATATTTGGAGACCAACCGAGTTGCTATTTGATTATGAGCACCAGAGTGAATTGCTTGACAACTATTTCCGCGACTACCTCACTATGAAACTGGGGCGCATTCCCAAGAAAAATGAAGTTTACAAAGAATTCAGGGCTTACCGCAGTGGTAGCGGGTATACGACCCATGATCTTTGTCAGGACATTTATCGTTTTGCAGAGTATTACACGGACATGCACTTTGTGAAAAGCGGCGATACGGTATTGAAATCGCTGTATGGTGATATGAAGGCCATCCGTATGGAAGTAGCGTACCCATTTTTGTTAAAAGCCCACGCCGATTGCGATGAAGGGTTGATAACCTTTGAAGAACTTCGGGAAATAATACAACTTTGTGTGAGCTACGTACTGCGCCGTGCAGTCTGTGATATGCCGACGAACTCGTTGAATAGAACTTTTGCATCAATCAAAAATGAAATCAAATCTGATTATTATCTGGAC
>CAZXSP010000108.1:0-4111 GCA_964643285.1 uncultured Eubacteriales bacterium | reverse complement strand
GTGGGTTCGCTTCCGCACCATTTGCCCACCACTACATATAAGACATGATGGGTGTGGGGTGTGAAAGTCCAGGAAGGGACTACAGGTAGCCATGTTTTCGATGCCAATCAAGCATTTAGTGGCCTCATCAACAAGGGACTTATTGGAAACGATGTTTGGCTATACTCTTTTTACGCGCAGACTTGAATGTGCTAGATCGCCGCCAAAAAGAACCACGCGCTGTCGATATCTTCTTTTGTGCTTATTCTTGTTGACCTCCGGTTCGCCATGCGCAATGATGCCGAGACGCCATGGAACAAACGAACGGGTTTACACGAAACGCGGTACGAGCGGTCCATGTTGACAAAGGCTACAATAATTACTGTAGCCTTTGGAAAATTGCATAGGGTAACGTAAATTTACCGTGCTTACAATTCAAACATTTCTCTATCGAATTCAGTGAGGAACTCCGCTCCGGATTCTGTTATCAAGACAATATCTTCTACTCTAAAATAGTATTCGCCCGGTAGCCAAACTTTTGGTTCAATGGCCATAACCATACCCGGGCGTAAAACGGAATTAACTCCCGGTCGAATCCAGGGTTCTTCATGGACATCTAACCCTATTTGATGGCCAAGGGTACCGTTGCCGAGCCTGGCCCTTAAGCGGTCGCCAAAACCAAGTTGATCCATTGTTTTTTCTAGCATTCCGAACATATTGCCAACCTTGGTCACATTTGGGCGAATGCGACCGACTAAATCTTGCATCGCCACATGGAGGGCCTTATAGGCGTTGGCGAACTCTTTCGGAGTGGTGCCGAAGTAGAAAGATCTACCAAAATCGGAACAGTATCCTTGGACCAAAAAGCCGTAATCGAATGCAATTGATGTTAGGGGAACTAGTCCTTCAGTTCCCGGGTATACGAATGGTTCGTTTGAGGGGGCAGTGCTTGATTTCACGAATCCAACCGTAGGCTTAAACGATATGTCATCCGCCCCCAATGTCTTGCCTATCTGAGCCAATTTTGCCTCTAACTCAATCTGTGAGACACCCCGTTTAATGTGGGGAATAAGTTTGGTCAATGTTTTTCCCGCCAGCGAAGCGGCCGTTCGCAAGAGTTCTATTTCATTTTCGTCTTTTATAACCCTTAAAATTTCTCCAAGATCGCTCGCACCGTCTGAATTCTCCGGTTTGTAGTCAACGGGGTTTATCAGTTGATGCAGATAGGGCCTTGCTTGAACATTAACGTCAGTTTTGCCTTGGTTAAGCGCCCCCCGCAGTATGGATTCGGTTTCTTCCAATGAACTAGAGATTATTGTTGGGTAACAAGATTGTTTAGCCAAGTGCTCATTGGATTTATCAAAAATCACCAAAGGTTCTTTATCCAAGTTGACGATCAAAAAATCTCGGGGTTCCCTTGGTTCTTCCAGCCGTTTCCACGGAATGTGTATGTCAGTAAAATATTGAAAATTGGCTCCAGTACCATATACGGCAACATCAAATCCGTTGCCTTCCATTTGCTCCCTAAGTTTTGTCAGCCTATTGAACGTATCCATCGATTTACCCTCCCCGGAAATTTCGCTACTACGCGATAATTCCCGATGAGGAATCTAAATCCTTTTTTGCTAAGGATTCCTAACAATCAGCTCTCTGTGCTATGGTGACAAAACGCATATATTTTCTATAACTATACATAACCACTTAGGCATGAAAAGCAATAGTATCAAACGTCTACAACCTTTTGATCTCAATCCACAAAGTGGTGTCGTTTTGGCAGATAAGAAACGATTCATCTTAGGTAGCTTTGGCGGGGCGTCTTGTTGTGAGGGTGAAATGGGGTGATAGCCTGGTAAAACGCACTATTCAAAGGCGAAGTGTTTGGAGAGTAGTCGTGTTGCTTTGTGCATTTTGTCGGATTTGATCGGTGCAAAAGGCCGTTGACAGGTAACTGTTATCAAAAAGTTGCTAAAATTTCGGGTTTTATGAAGTAGACACGAATTTTCTGAATCAAGCCAAAGTTTAAAGGGATTCAGAAAAATGCAGAGAAGAGGTAATTTTGAATAAAACATCCAACGGCGGAAAGGAGAATGTTTAGTCGATGGTTACTGCAAATCATCCGGCAGTCTTAAATGGGAGCCCTTCTGATTGGGTCTGCAAAATTCTTCCATATAGGGAAAGGGCCAGAATCAGGAAGAATTGGTTGAAAAACAGGCTGGAGACTATTTTGCCGGACCTGATGAAAACGTGTGGTTTCGACATGTGGATCGTAAATGTTCGCGAGTATAACGAAGGCCCCCTTGTGATGACGCTTCTACCTTCCCCAATGCTTACAGCGCGGCGCCGAACGATTTTGATTTATACATTGCAGCCTAGTGGAACAGTCGAACGAATTATTCTTGCTCGTCCGGGTTTAGGGGTCTATGACTTGTACAAGGACGACTGGGATAGGGAGAATGAAACACAATGGCAGGCCTTAGCCCGGATTGTGCGTCAAAGGGATCCGAAGGCTATTGGGATTAATATCTCCGAAACTCATCAATTTGCTGACGATCTTACGTATACCGAGTACAAACAGCTTTCAGAAGCGGTTGGGGAGAAATATACGTCCCGCCTCATTGGGGCCGAAAAACTGAGTGTAGGCTGGCTTGAACGACGTTCTCTTGC
Organism: uncultured Eubacteriales bacterium; assembly: GCA_964643285.1. Classification (GTDB taxonomy): domain Bacteria; phylum Bacillota; class Sulfobacillia; order Fermentithermobacillales; family Fermentithermobacillaceae; genus JAXGZG01. The sequence continues at coordinate 1,468 of CAZXSP010000108.1, read as the reverse complement.
TGAATTGCAGGCGTATCCTGGGATCCAGCATATTTCTTACGGCATTATACGTGAGGCTTTTTCAAGCAAGGTTACACACCCAAAAATAACGACGTGTTTGGACCTAGCTTGGTGGATGCGCCAAAGAGTCCATGATCTTGGATTAACTACCTATTTTCAGCCAACTGTGGATCTTCAACGAAAAGGGGTGGAGGAAAGAGCAGACGAAGAAGCGGTCATTGAACAGGGTGATGTTCTTCATTGTGATTTCGGAGTTTACTATCTTGGATTGCACACAGACATTCAAGAATTGGCTTACGTTCTGCGTTTTGGTGAAAATGATGCGCCGCAAGGCTTGAAAGATGCTTTGGCTACGGGAAATCGCTTGCAAGATATATTGGCGTCAGAAATGAAAGAAGGAAGAACCGGAAACGAGATACTCGCATCTTCATTGCATAAGGCCAAGGCTGAGGGTATCCAAGCAATGATTTACACCCACCCAATTGGATTTCATATCCATGCGGCCGGAATGTACGTGGGAATGACTGATATGCAGGGCGGTGTCCCTGGAACGGGTGATTGGACGCTTGTGAATGACACCTGTTACTCGTTTGAACTGAATATAAAGCAGTTCGTACCTGAATGGAACCAAGATGTCACAATACCTCTTGAAACCGATGTAGTTTTTACTGATAACAAGATTCAATTTTTAGGCGGGCGCCAAACGAGTTTCCATCTTATCGAATGAATTGTCTGGTTGGGCCTACGGTGTTCAGGGGGGGTGGGGGCTGGTTTTTTTAAGCGGGGTATAGAACTAACCACACTGTTGGGGTCTAAACAAACTTGAAAGGGGTATTTGGATGGTATTCGTATCAAAGACAAACCTACTGAATCGACTCAAGAACCTTCGCAAGAGCATGACGGAAAAGGGGTTCGACGCCGTACTTATCAATCATCCGGCCAACAGGTACTACATAGGGGGAATGTACGCAAACGATACGCAGATAGGGGAAAGTGCCGGTTGGATTCTGGTAGGAGGTTCGACAGCATACGGCTTGTTCAGCAGTGCTCATTATGGTGAGTGGAAGGTCCAGGCTGAGCATCTTGACAGCCGGTGTATGGACGCGCCTTCGGCCAGAAAATATCCAATCGTGGCGTCGCAACTCATCGCTGAAAACGGCTGGACCCGTATCGGGGTCGATGAAGATGCCTTAGGTATGAAATGGCATGACGAGATAGTGGGTGGGCTTCAAGGTAAAAGTGTTTTGGTACCTATGGCGGGCCTGATTGAAGAACTGAGGAATGTCAAAGACGATTGGGAAATTGGTTGTGTGAAGCAAGCTTCGGAGATTACTTCAGATGCCTTTGAATCCGTCATGAGCCGGGTTAAGGCGGGTATAACCGAAAAGGAACTGGCGTGGGAATTAGAAAAGGCCATGAGGGAAAAGGGCGCCGATGGTTTGGGTTTTGACACCATTATCGGGGCAGG